>NZ_SOFX01000028.1:0-130878 GCF_004402745.1 Cryobacterium sp. TMN-39-2 | reverse complement strand
CGCCGCCGCGCCCGCCGTCGCCGACGCTGAACCGGCCGTGCCGGCCGGCCCGCCGCAGCGCGGTGCCTTCGGCCAGCGCGCCGAGTCCGACACCCCGGCGGCCAACAACCGCGCCGAGCGTCGCACCCAGGGCAAAAAGAAGTAAGCAGCACGCGGCCAAACAACTGGGCCCGGTGCGGACAATTGCGTCCGGTACACCGGGCACAGTTGTCCGCTCGGGCAACAGTCGGCCGGCCGCAGGGGCGTCCGCAGGGTCAGAGCACGTTGATGGCGCTGGCCCGCCAGCGGTTGTCCAGCCCTTCCAGGCGCACCGCGACGGCGCGCACGCGCACCTTGCTGTGCACGATCACGACGGCCTCGATGATGCCGTCCCTGGGTTCGTTGATGCTCACCCGGCCGATCGTGATGGCGGGGCGTTGCGCGCGCTGCCCCTTGACCGCGCGGGCCCTGGCCGAGAGCACCACCCGCTTGAGCAGGTGCCTGTAGACGTCGTCGCTCACCCAGCGAGCCAATTGGTCGAGCTCCCTGGCGCCGGCCAGGACCTCGATGACGCACCGGGTGAGGTTGATCAGCAGGGGCTCCGGATCGGGGAGCACGGCGCGGGACGTCGGTTGATGGTCGAAGAAATCGTCGGACTGGAATCCCTCGGCGGACTCGCGGGTGACGTCGGGAGCGGCCGCGCCGGGGGGAGTGCCCCGGGGATTGGGGCCGTTCGCAGACGGCGAAAGCAGGGGGTCGGGCTCGGCAAGTGGATCGCTCATGGGTTGCTCCAGATGCATGGATCCGTGGTGTCGACGAGGAGAGCGGGCTGTTGTGGCTGTCTAACGGGTGGAACACCGGATCGACCCCGAGACGGCTGAGGCCTTGGGCGACACTCAACCACCCGAAAACCGGTCTGTCTAGGCTTGTCCGGGCGGCTGTGGATAACGTCAGCGTCGCAGGCGGCCAGCCGACTACCGTCGGGGTGTGCGCTGGGACAATCTGTTCGACGACCTCGAAAGTCAGCTCGAGAACGAGTTGAACGCCGAGGACCTCGAGCTGCGCGCGGAGGAGGAGCGGTTGCGCCTGGGCCGGCTGGCGCTCCGTCAACGGCTGACCGGCGTGGTCAACGGTCCGGCGCCGTCACGGGTGCTCAGGGTGGTGCTTGTCGACGGCCAGGTCCTCACGGTGCGACCGACCACATTCGGCAGGGACTGGCTGGCCGCCGACCTCCTCGAAGCCGGTACCGGCAGCCCGCAGTGCATACTCCCGTTTGCGGGTATCGGCGCAGTCATCCTGCAGCCCGATCAGGTGCCGGACTCGCTGGCGGTCGAGACGGGGGCGCCGGCCCGGCTCGTCGACCGCATCGGCCTCTCGTTCGTTCTGCGAGATCTGTGCCGGCGCCGCAAGAGCCTGCAGATCCAGACCGGGGTGGGGCCGGTGACCGGGACCATCGACAGGGTGGGCCGGGATCATGTGGACCTGGCGGTGCACGCGCCGGGTACCCTTAGGCGGGCCGGTGAGGTGCGGCAGTACCGGATCGTGCCGCTGAACCAGATCCACCTGGTGCGCCTGGACTGAGACGATCAGGGCGGGGTGTCGTCGCCCGTTGGGGGATCGGTGAGCTCGTCGGGGCGCAGAATCCGGCCCCCGGACAGCTCGGGGATGTTGCCGAAGTCGGACTGTTCCCAGAGCGACAGCCGGCGGGCCTCCTCGTACTTCGCCTCGATGTATGACTCGAGCACGACCCGCTCCACCCGCCAGGCGCCGGTGGCGCCGATGCGGATGGCGGGCAGCTCACCGGTTCGCACCAGATCATTCGCGGCGGCGAGCGAGAGATTCAGGATCTGGGCGGTGTCGGCGAGCGTCAGGAATCGGCCCACCGATGCGGAGGATACGGGATCGCTCATGAGAACGATTATCCGTCGTGTTCGCCGATCCCGTGGGGTGAGCCGACGACCTGTGGATAACTTCAGCGCGCTGCTCCAGGTCCCGTCACGATGGTAGCCAGCCTGAACCTGGCGAGACAGTGGATAAGCGAGACAGTGGATAAGACAGTGGACGAGGTGCGCGGATGAGGACAGGACAGCCGGCCGGTTCGGGCCGACCGACGACATCGACGAAGACCCGGTTCTGGTTCGATCCACGGTTCGCACTCGGCCTGGTTCTCGTCGTGGCCTCCATCGTCGGGGTCAGTGTCGTCGTGGCCGGCAGCGACCGCACCGTCGCGGTGTATGCGGCCAGGGTGCCGCTGGCCGTCGGCGATCGTCTGGACGCGGCCGACCTGGTCGAGACCGAAGTGCGGATCGGGGCGGCTGTGGAGCTGTACCTCACCCCCTCCCTGGTCCCCGCCGACGGCCTGGTCGTAACGCGCACCGTCACCGCCGGCGAACTCGTCCCGGCGGCCGCCGTGGGAACCCGGGCGGGCGAGGCCGTCACGAGCCTGGTCCTCGACCTGCGCGGGAGGCTGTCGACGAGCCTGGCGGCCGGGTCCGTCGTGGATGTGTGGTCAGCCGGCGAGGTCGAGAGCGGCCTGTTCGGCCCTCCGGCCGTCCTCGTCGGTCGTGCGGCCATCGTGCGCATCCTGGAGCCGTCCGGACTGATCCAGTCCGGTGACGGCCGAGCCGTGGAGGTGCTGGTGCCCAAGGACAAGGTCGCGGCGGTGCTGGAGGCGATTGCCAACGACGAGGCGCTGTCCCTCGTGGCCGTGAACGCCCCGATCGGAGGCTGACGATGACGCTGCTAGCCCTGGCCCTGGACCGGGAGACCGAGGACCGGCTGCTCGCCGACATCATCGAGCACGGGCACGTGATCGTCGCCCGGCCGGCGAACGTGCGCGAACTGCTCGCCGCGATCGACCGGCACGACCCAGAGGCGCTGATAGTGGGAGCAACGGCCGGCACCCTGACCATCGAGGTACTCGCGGCCAGCGACGCGAACGGCATCCGCGTCGTCGCCCTCGCCGCGACGGAAGTGGAGCGCCGCTACGCCGCCGAGCTCGGGCTGCACGAGGTCGTCGACGCCGAGGCCGCCTGGGCCGAAATCGAACGCGTGCTGACGGAGGGCGGCGATATCCCGCTGCGCATCGACGATGACCCACCGCCCGACGCCGTCCCTCCCGTACTGCCCCGACGGTCCGGCTCCGGACGACGGGCGAAAGAGGGCCGGCGAGCCGATCGGCCGGAGGCGCGTCGGGCCCGCCGCCGACCCAGGGCCGAGACCCCCACCGCCGACTCCGCGGCCGGCGACCCGTACGCATCCGACCCGTACGCATCCGACGCATTCGAGTCGGACCCGAACGCGTTCACCGACGACGTCACCGCGGGACTCACCGGATCGGGCACCGTGATCGCAGTGTGGGGTCCGGCCGGGGCTCCCGGCCGCACCACCCTGGCCATCAACATCGCGGCCGAGATCGCGGCCGCGGGTCACACCGTGGTGCTGGCGGACGTCGACACCTACAGCGGTTCGATAGCGCCGAGCCTGGGCCTCCTCGATGAGGCGCCTGGATTCGCGGCGGCCTGCCGGCTGTCCGGTTCCGACACCCTCACGCCGGTCGAACTGGAACGCATCGCCCACCGCTACAACTCGCCACGGGGCGCCTTCTGGGTGTTGACCGGGATCGGACGACCGTCCAGGTGGCCCGAGTTGTCGGCGGAACGGGTCAGCGGCACGATCTCGGCGTTGCGGCGCTGGGCCGACTACGTGGTGCTCGACACGGGGTTCAGTCTGGAGAGCGACGAGGAGATCTCGAGCGACCTGTTCGCGCCCCGCCGCAACGCGGCGACACTGGCCGCCCTGGGGATCGCCGACCGGGTGGTGGCCTGCGGTCTGGCCGACCCTGTGGGCATGGCCAGGTTCCTGCGCGCCTGGAGCGATCTCACCGACGTGATCAGCACCCATCGGGTGTACGTCGTGATGAACAGGGTGCGCTCCAGCGCCGTCGGCCCGGCTCCCGCCGCCCAGGTGAGCAGTGCGCTGCGGCGGTTCGGCGGCATCGACGCGGCCGTTCTGGTGCCGCATGACCAGGCCGGGGTTGATGCCGCTGTGCTGTCCGGGCGCACCCTGCGGGACGCGGCGCCGCGGTCACCGGCCCGGTTGGGCATCCTCGCCCTCGTCCGCGACGAACTGCTGCCGGCCCCGGATGCCCACCCCGCCCGGCGGCCGTGGCGCCGGGTCTTCGCCTGGCGGCGAACGGCTCAGGCCACCTGAGCCGCCGCCACCGGGATCACCGTGAGTGTGCCGTCGACGCCGACTATCAGCAGGACCCTGTCGCCGCTGACGCCGTGCAGGGCCTGCTCGACGTGCGCCGGATTCGGCAACACCGCGGTCCCGCCGGCCCGCTGCCAATAGACCACGGGTGCGCCGGTGAGTCGGCGCAGATGCGTCACGACGGGCTCCGCGCCGGGACCCATGACCAGCACCAGCTCGCCGACCACCCCGGCCGGCGGGGCGGCTGGGGCGCTGGCAAGCGGAGCCGGGGGAGCGGTCGCGGCGACCGCGGCGACCGCGGCTCGGTCCTGGCGCCAGACCGTGAAGTGATATCCCGCCACCAGAGCGGTGGCCGCCAGCAATCCGAGGGGCGCTCGGATACGGTCCAGGAGCCCGGGGTCGCCGGCCAGAACGGTGTCGAAGAGTCGGAAGCCGATGACCAGGAGTGTGATCAGGGCGACGATGGCGCTGATGCCGAATACCACCACGAGATAGACGCTGCGGCCGGCGGAACGGCGAGGGTCGGCCGCCGGCCCGGTGGCCGGCCGCCAGGTGAGCCACCACACCGGCCCGCCGACCAGCAGCGAGCTGATGCCGCCGAGCAGCAGGGTGCGGGGGTCCGACCCGGCCAGCGGAGTGGTCGCGGTGGCCAGGAGCGCGTTCACGATGACCCCGAGCCCGGTCGCGGCGGCGACCAGCGAGATTCCGCTGGTCACGAGGGTGCTCGCCTGGCGCACAGCGGCGGTCCGCCGACGCACCACCCCGCGGTGATAGACCCAGATCAGGCCGCCGACGAGGGCTGCAGCAATCGCCGGCCCCAGCGGCTCACACACCACCGCAACGGCGTCGGTGCTGTCGACGGCCAGCCGTAGCAGCACGAACACGACGGTGCCGGTACCGGCCAGGGTCAGCAGGGCACCACCCAGGATGCCGACACCGACCAGGGCCACCCCGGCCAGGGCGGTCCCGGCGGTGCGGCCACCGTCGCGGCGCCAGTGCCACCACCAGACCGAAGCGCCGCCGGCCGCCCAGACCAGGGCCTGCACGGCACCGGTCCACCAGGGCGACCCCACTGACCCGGCCGCACCATCCGTGCCCAGCCCGACGGCGAGGGCCTCGTCCACGAGTATCGTGAGCGCCGTCACCGCGCCGCCGGCCCCGATCACCAGCCCGAACGTGCCGCCGAGCACCGCGGCGGTGCCGGGCAGCCGGGTGGGCCGCCGGTCGGTTCGGCGCAGCACAAACCCGTGCCCGGCCCACACGCCCGCCCAGACCAGACCCGTCGCCGTCTCGGCGGTGACGGCCTCAGCGGTCACGGCGGCGGCGACGGCGCTCAGCAGCGCCGTGGCTGAAACGACCAGGGCGAGCGTGCCCATGCCCACCAGGTACAACGCCCAGGCCAGCGACGCCCGCTCCGGCGGATCGACCAGGCGGCGCCAGACGAACCAGCCCAGAACCGCCGCCAACGGTCCAGCGATCAGGGTGAAGGTCAGCGACACCGCGAGGCCGACGGTGTCGGTGCCGGCGAGCTGCTCACCGGTGACCACGTCGAACAGCCGGCCCAGCAGGTCGCGCACACCACTCGCCGTGAGCACCACCAGCACGAAGAGGATCGTGTACACCACGACCCTGCGCACGATCGGTGCGGCACCTGGACGCGGCGGGGTCGCCGCCGTCATCGCGGTCACGGGGTGTCTCCCTGGCTGCGGGGCGGGCACACGGTGAGTCGCCACGGTGCCTCGTCGATGAGCCAGTCTCCGTCGACCCGCACCAGCTCGAAGGCCTCCTCTGCTTCATACTCCGACGACCCGAACGGTCCGCTGCCGTACGAGGTGACGATCAGCACCCGCACGTCGGCGGTCGAGCCTCGTTCGGTGGTGTCGACGAGGCTGATCCGGATGTCGTCGGTGGCCGACGAGTCCGCCGCGGTCTCCCCGCTGTCGCAGTCCGCCAGTGCGGCAGCGCTCAGGTAGCGGGCTGCGCTCGTCTCATCGCCGTCCAACACCGCCGTCGAATATCGCTGCACCACCCCGCCGGGCGTGCCGGCGTCGAGGAGGGCGGGCTCGCTCCGGGTGAACACCACGACGAGAGCCACCGCGACGAGAAGGATGATCAGGCCCAGGACCACCCAGAGCGCCGGGTCTCGCCGGGCGGGCGATGCGGGAGTCGGAGGAACAGCAGAGGTCATATCGAGAGCATGGCGTATCCGCCGCTGCGGCACCACATAGGCTGGTCACGTGTCGACGCTCAGTGATCTCGTACTTGCCCAAGGCCGCAACAGCGCGGAGGACGTCGACTGGCTGCACATGCTGGTATCCGACGGCCAGCTGCTGGCCGACCTCGCCTTCGCCGACATCGTCGTGTGGGTGCCGACGCTCGGTGGCAGCTTCGTCGCCGTCGCCCACGCCCGGCCGTCCAGCGCCGCCACCCTGTTCTACCGGGACTTCGTGGGCCAGGAGATCAAGGCCGAATGGCGCAAGCAGGTGACCGAGGCCTTCGACACCGCAAAGATCATCGACACCACGGCGCCGGACTGGTACGAGGAGACCCCCACCAGGGTGCGGGCCATCCCGGTGCGCCGCCGCATCAGTTCCAGCGGCGCCGAGATCACTCCGGAGCCCATCGCCGTACTCACCCGGCACACCAACCTCAGCGAGACGCGCACCCCCGGCCGTCAGGAGCTGACCTTCAACGACTGCGCGAACGACCTGTTCGCCATGATCGCTTCCGGCGACTTCCCCGACCTGGGTGCCCCGACCGGTCCTCGGCGCGGCGCCCCCCGGGCGTCGGATGGCCTGATCCGGCTGGATCTGGACGGCGTCACCACTTTCGCCAGCCCCAACGCGCTCTCCGCGTTCAACCGGATGGGCTTCGCCGACGAACTCGAGGGCGAGTCGCTGGCCGAGGTGACGACGAGCCTGCTCTCCGGCAAGGCTGTGGTCGACGAGTCCCTGCCTCTGGTTGTGACCGGCCGGGCCCCGTGGCGCACCGACATCGAGGCCCGAGGGGTGACGGTGTCGCTGCGCGCCATCCCGATCCGCAACCGGGGCGAACGGATCGGCGCCATCGTGCTCTCCCGCGATGTGACCGAGCTGCGGCACCAGGAGCGCGAGCTGATCACCAAGGATGCCACCATCCGGGAGATCCACCACCGGGTCAAGAACAACCTGCAGACCGTGGCGTCGCTGCTGCGCATCCAGGCGCGGCGCACCCACTCCGACACCGCCCGCGAGGCCCTCAACCAGGCCATGCGCCGGGTGGCGGCCATCGCCGTCGTGCACGACACCCTGTCCTCGGGCCTGAGCCAGAACGTGGACTTCGACGCCGTGTTCGACAGGGTGCTGCTGCTGATCGCCGAAGTGGCCTCTGCGCACAACACCACGGCGCACCCGAAGTCGTCCGGCAGCTTCGGCATCCTGCCCAGCGCCTACGCCACCCCGCTGGCCCTGGCACTGACCGAGCTCGTCACCAACGCCGTCGAGCACGGACTCGCCGGCCGGGAGGGCGAGGTCGCCATCGAGGCCGAGCGCAACGAGGAGACCCTCACCGTGCGCGTCCGTGACAACGGTTCGGGGATGCCGGAAGGCAAGGTCGGATCCGGGCTCGGCACCCAGATCGTCCGCACGCTCATTCAGGGTGAGCTCAGCGGCACGATCGACTGGCACACCATGATGGACAGCGGCACAGAGGTCACCATCGAGATCCCGCTGCGCTTCATGGAATTCGACTGATCGAATCAACCGGCGGCACCGCGTCGCGATACAACAAAACGGGCGAGCAGCCGAAGCTGCTCGCCCGTTTAGAAGCTAGAGGAGAGGCTCTAAGAGGCGCGGCGTGCGCGGGCGGCGCGGCGCTTGAGGGCGCGGCGCTCGTCTTCGCTGAGGCCGCCCCAGACGCCGGAATCCTGCCCGGTCTCGAGAGCGTACTGAAGGCAAACCTCCGTGACGTTGCAGCGGGCACAAACGGATTTGGCCTTCTCGATCTGGTCGACTGCGGGACCAGTGTTACCGACCGGGAAGAAAAGTTCCGGGTCAGCGGTAAGGCAGGCTGCTTTATCGCGCCAATCCATAGGGGTGCTCCTTTATTGCGGGGGGATGCCTGGCCGATCGGCCGAAGATGCGGGGATGCCCAGGTTGCAGGAAGGTCAGATCTGCGAAGAGATCTGCTCACCACCCTGTGAGCGTCAACCGGGCCTTAAATATGGTCCCATAATAGGGATGTCAAATCAATAGTTTTGTATGGGATATCGCTGTGAGACAACCGTTCGACCCCAGCCAGGACGGCCTGGACGCGCCCAAGCCGGCCCGTCGGTCCCGCGCGCTCATCGCGCTGGTGCTGCTCCTGGCCGCCGAAGCCGCCCTGCTCTGGGCGGCCGTGCTGTGGCTGATCCTGGAGCTGCTGACCGACCAGCCCGCCTCCTTCGCCAGCGCACTGGCGATTCTGGTGCTCACCATCGTCGCCGCGGTCTGGGTGTCGGCCATCACCGTCGGCGCGCTCCGCGGGCGTTCCTGGATCCGGGCGGCGGCCGTGACCTGGCAGCTGGTTCAGGTCTTCGTCGCCATCGGCTGTTTTCAGGGCCTCTACGCCAGGCCGGACCTCGGCTGGGCGCTGCTCATCCCGTCGGTGCTCGTGATCGTGCTGCTGTTGACCCGCAGCGTGGTCGAGGCCACGAGCCGCCGCGAGCCCTAGTTAGATCCCGAGCTTCTTGCGCAGGCTGGCAACGTGGCCGGTAGCCTTCACGTTGTAGAGGGCCAGGGTCACCAGACCGGCCTCATCGATCACAAAGGTCGAGCGCAGCACGCCCGTGACGATTTTGCCGTAGAGGTTCTTCTCTCCCCAGGCGCCGTAGGCGCGGTGCACGGCGAGGTCCTCGTCGCTGAGCAGCGGGAAGGTGAGGTGATCGTTCTCGGCGAAGGACGCCAGCTTCGCCAAGGTGTCCTTGGACAGGCCAAGCACCTGGTACCCGGCCGCGGCGAGCGAGCCCAGGCTGTCGCGGAAGTCGCAGGCCTGGGTGGTGCAGCCCGGGGTCATGGCGGCCGGGTAGAAGTACACCACGACCTTCTGGCCGCGGTAGGAGGCCAGGCTGACGGAGGCGCCGTCCTGGTCGGTGAGGGTGAAGTCTGGGGCCGTGTCGCCGGCTGCGAGCCGCGTGGAATCCGTCATGGAACCCACGCTACCGGTCAGTTCTCACCCGGGCGGTGCGCCGGCGCGGCCGCGAAGGTGGCCAGGAGGCGCTGGAGCGAGTCCAGGCGGGCCTTTCCGGTGTCGCCCAGGGTTCCGGCAGCCACGGCCTCGTTGATGGCGCAGTCCGGCGAGCTGGGCAGGTGCGTGCAGCCGCGCGGGCACTTCTCGGCGATGGTGGCCAGGTCGGTGAAGGCGCGCAGGATGTTGTCGGTGTTGATGTGGCCCAGGCCGAAGGAGCGCACGCCGGGGGTGTCGATGACCCAGCCGCGTCCGGCATCCGTTTCGAGCCGCAGCGAGATCGTCGACGAGGAGGTGTGCCGGCCGCGGCCGGTGACGGTGTTGACCACGCCGACGGCGCGGTGTGCGTCGGGCACGAGGGCGTTCACCAGGGTGGACTTGCCCACGCCGGAGTGGCCCACGAAGACGGTGTCGTGGCCGACCAGCGCCGCGGAGATTTCCTCGAGGGGCATGGCGTCGTCGCGGCTCTGGAATACGGGCAGGTCCAGGCCGGCGAAGTTGTTCAGGAACTCGGCGGGGTCGGCGAGGTCGGTCTTGGTGATGCAGAGGATGGGGGAGACCCCGGCGTCGTAGGCGGCGACGAGATAGCGGTCGACGAGACGGATGCGCGGTTCCGGGTTGGCCGCGGCCACCACGATGAGCATCTGGTCGGCGTTGGCCACGATCACGCGCTCCACGGCGTCGGTGTCGTCGGCGCTCCGTCGCAACAGGGTCTCGCGGGCAACGATGCGCACGATGCGGGACAGGCTGCCCTCGGCGCCGGTGGTGTCGCCGACGATGTCGACGCGGTCGCCGGTGACGACGGCGTGCTTGCGCAACTCGCTGGCGCGCGCGGCGGTGACCCGGCGTTCGGTGGGCTCGTTCTCGTCGAGCATCACCGTGTAACGACCGCGGTCGACCGAGAGGATGCGCCCGGTCAGGGCGTCGCCGTGCTCCGGCCGGGTCTTGGTGCGCGGTTTGGTGCCCTTACGGCCCGGGCGAATCCGCACGCTCGATTCGTCGAACTCCGGCTCATCGTCATCCGGGCTCGACCACCAGGTCATTCTGTGCCCGTCACGAAGCGACCGGCCCGGACACCAGGCCGTGCCACAGCTCGGCGAACTGCGGGAGGGTCTTCGCCGTCGTGCCGATGTTCTCCACCTCGACACCCGCGACGACCAGCCCGAGCAGCGCTCCGGTGGTGGCCATGCGGTGGTCGTCGTAGCTGTGCCAGGTGCCGCCGTGCAACGGCCGCGGCTCGATGGCGAGTCCGTCCGGCAGTTCGGTGACGTGGCCGCCGAGATTGTTGATCTCCGTCGCCAGGGCGGCGAGCCTGTCGGTTTCGTGGTGGCGGATGTGGCCGATGCCGGTGATGGTGCTCGGGGAGTCGGCCAGGGCGGCCAGGCCCACCAGGGTGGGGGCCAGCTCGCCGCCGGTGGACAGGTCGAGATCCACCCCGGTGATCCGGCCGGTGCCGGTGACCGTGAGCCTGTCGCCGTCGACGGTGACGGTGGCGCCGAAGCGCGGCAGCAGTTCGGCCAGGTGGGCGCCCACCTGGGTGGTCGTGGTCGGCCAGCCCGTGATGGTGACGCTGCCGCCGGCGACCAGAGCCGCGGCCAGGAACGGGGCGGCGTTGGAGAGGTCGGGTTCGATGTCGACCTCGGTGCCGCGGATCGGACCCGGTTCGACACACCAGACGCCGACCTCGGGGCTGGTGACGGTGACGCCGCGCTGCGCAAGGGTGTGAATTGTCATCTCGATGTGCGGCAGGCTCGGCAGGCGCTCGCCGGAGTGGCGCAGCCGCAGGCCGTTGGTGAAGCGGGGGGCCGCGAGCAGCAGGCCGGACACGAACTGGCTGGAGGAGGACGCGTCGATGGTCACCTCGCCACCGTCCAGGCCGCCGGTGCCGTGCACCGTGAACGGCAGGGCACCGCGACCGTCGTCGTTGATGTCGGCGCCCAGCGCGCGCAATGAACTGATCGTGGTCTTCATGGGTCGGCGTTTGGCGCCGGCGTCACCGTCGAAGGTGGTCGGGCCCAGCGCGAGCGCGGCGACCGGCGGCAGGAACCGCATCACGGTGCCGGCCAGACCGCAGTCGATCGTGGTGGAACCGAACAGCTCGCCTGGCGTGATGCGCAGGTCGGGGCCGTATTCGCCGTCACCGTCGACGGACTCGATGGTTGTGCCGAGCTGCCGCAGTGCGGCAACCATGAGGTCGCTGTCCCGCGAGTGCAGCGGGGCGCGAAGCACCGAGGGTGCGTCGGCCAGGGCCGCCAAGACGAGTTCGCGGTTGGTCAGCGACTTGGAGCCGGGCAGCGACAGGGTGGCCGTCAGCGCTCGCGGCGCGACGGGGGCCGCCCACAGGGCATCCGTCTCTTCGGGCGAATTGTCGCCGTATGGATCGAACTCCGGCTTGGAATATCTCGAGATCAACATCGGTTATCAGAATAGTCGGGATTGCCGATACACAGTGAGGCACAGGAGGTCACGTGAGCGCATCCACGCTTATGGAACGCACGGCCGCGACGCCCAGCGGCGTCGACGGCTTAGAATTGCCCGTGATGACAACAGATACAACTGCCAAGCGGGACCTGTTCGAAGCACAGGCCATGCCGTTCATCGACCAGCTCTACGCAGCGGCGATGCGGATGACACGGAACCCCTCTGACGCCCAGGACCTCGTGCAGGAAACCTTCGTCAAGGCGTTTGCGTCGTTCAAGCAGTTCGAGCAGGGCACCAACCTCAAGGCGTGGCTGTACCGGATCCTCACGAACACCTTCATCAACACCTATCGCAAGAAGCAGCGAGAGCCCTACCAGGGCACCATCGACGACCTCGAGGACTGGCAGCTGGGCGGCGCCGAATCCACGACGGCGACGTCGAGCCGCTCCGCGGAAGCCGAAGCGATCGACCACCTGCCCGACAGCGCCGTCAAGGACGCCCTCCAATCGATCCCGGAGGACTTCCGCCTGGCGGTGTACTTCGCCGACGTCGAAGGCTTCTCCTACCAGGAGATCGCCGAAATCATGAAGACACCCATCGGAACGGTGATGAGTCGCCTGCACCGTGGCCGCCGCCTGCTGCGCGAGCTGCTGGCCGGTTACGCCCTCGAGCGCGGACTCGGCACCGGCCAGAGCGCACCGATCAAGAAGACATCCGGGAGCACAAGAAAATGACCGATTGCGGTTGCGAGAAGGCCAAGGCCGAACTCGAAGAGTATCTGCACAACGAACTCCGCAAGGAGGACGCCATCGACATCCGGGAGCACCTGGAGCACTGCCCGGACTGCCGCAGCGAACACCACGTCGGGCGCACCCTCACCGAGGTGATGCAGCGGGCCTGCAAGGAGACCGCTCCCGAGGACCTGCGCGATCAGGTCTTGCTGCGGCTGCGTGCCATCCAGTCAGCGCACTGACGGCCGACGCACTAGCCGATCCGCGCCACCTTCACTTCGATCGTCGTCACGGCAGGGTCGCCTGACTCGACGAAGTACTCCTCGATGGTGTCGTAGACCCTGCGGCAGACCTCCGTCGCCGCGTCAGCGTCCGCGATGCCGATGGCGACGGATGCCGTGACGCCCTCCTCCGTCTCGGTCAGCGTGACGAATTCCGGAGCCGTCGGCTTCGCCGTGATCGCCCCGACAACCTGGTGCACCACGGTGGCCACGATGGGCGCTGCCGGGTAGAGTTCGTCAACGCCCGGAACCTGTTCGACGGCTGCGGCCAGCTCCTCGGTGGGCTTCGTGGATGTGCTCATGACATCTCCAGTCTCGGGGAGCGGGTGGTACCAGATCAGTGTAGATCTTCGGCGCTGAAAAAACTTTCCTGCGAATCCGTGACGAATCGAGCGTGGGCTGCGTCGTAACTTAGACGATGCAATTTCTGCCCTCATCGCGGACTACCAAGGAGTTTCCAGATGTTCAGTAGCACCCCCGAGCAGCCGACCTCGGCCACCACCCTGCCGGCCAACGCCGGCGAGGTGACCGACGGCGCTGTCGACAGGGTGGGGCAGGGCGTCACGACCATCAAGGACAGCGTCATCGCCAAGGTGGCCGGTCTGGCCGTGCGCGAGGTACCGGGCGTGCACTCCCTGGGCAGCGTGCCGACCAGGGCCCTCGGTGCGATCCTCGACGCCATCAGCAGTGCCGACGTCAACCCCGGCATCTCCGTCACGGTGAGCGACGACGACGTCGCCGTCGAAATCGTGCTCGTCGCCGACTATCCGGTGCCCCTGACGGCTCTCGCCGATCAGGTCCGCGCCGCGACGACGCGAGCCATCGAAGGTTTGGTGGGAATCGCGGTGTCAACCGTGAACGTGACCATCACAGACATTTACGTGGCCAAGGAACCCGACGACAATGACGTCGCTTAGGTTCCCGGCCGCGTAATCAAGCCGGCTCGCAAGAGCCCGGTCGGACATGCACAGCACGTCCGAAACACCAGCAGTACCCACACCAACAGAAATGAGACACTCCATGGGGTTTTTCGGATTCCTTCTTCTCGGCCTCCTCGCGGGCGCCATCGCCAAGCTGATCCTCCCGGGCAACCAGGGTGGCGGATGGTTCATCACCCTTCTGCTCGGCGTTGTCGGCGCACTGCTCGGCGGATTCCTCGGTAGCGCCCTCTTCGGCGCACCGCTTGAAGACTTCTTCTCCATCCAGACGTGGCTCCTCGCCATCGGCGGATCCATCATCGTTCTGCTCATCTACGGCTTCGCCGTGGGCCGTCGCAAGGCGTAACAGCAGCGGGGTCTCCCCGGAGTGAAAAGGCGGCACTCGCACCCACAGGGTGCGGGTGCCGCCTTTTTCGATTTCCCGGTCACGATCTTCCAACTTTCGGACGACGCAGCGGTTTGCACGCTCGCCTACGCTCGGGACTGTGATGAAGACGACTGACCCCGCACCGCACTCAGACCCGGAGCGCCGGACCCGACGGACCGGCTCCGGCAGCCGGGTGCCGCTCTGGCTGCGCATCCTGATACCCACGATTCTGATCCTGGTCTGGTTCGTCATGTTCGGTGCCGGCGGGGCGTCGTTCGGCCGGATCAGTGACGTGTCTACCAACGACCAGGTGCAGCAGCTGCCGGCCAGCGCCGACGCCACCAAGGTGCAGGCGTTGCAGGCCGAGTTCCGGGGGGATGACGTGCTGCCCGGTGTGCTGATCTACGAACGCTCCGGCGGACTCACCGAGGCCGACCAGGCCGCGATCACCGACCAGATCGCCGACCTGGCCCAGCTGGACGGCGTCGTGACCGAAAGCGTGTCGCCGGCGATCTTCTCCGAGGACGGGGAAGCGGCCGAGGCGATCCTCACCCTCGACACCGCCATCACCCCGGCCGACACCGTCGAGTCGATCCGCGCCTACCTCGCCGAGAACCCCATCGAGGGCGTCGATACCTATGTCACCGGACCGGCGGGCCTGATCGCAGACCTCACCGGTGCGTTCGCCGGCATCGACGGCATCCTGCTGCTCACCGCCCTCGCGGCCGTGCTGGTGATCCTCGTGATCGTCTACAGATCGCCGCTACTGCCGGTCATCGTGTTGTTCACCAGCCTCGCGGCGCTCTGCGCCTCGGTGCTCGTGGTCGTCGCGCTGGCCAGCGCAGATGTGCTGATCCTGACCGGACAGACGCAGGGCATCCTGTTCATCCTCGTGATCGGGGCAGCGACGGACTATTCGCTGCTCTACGTCGCCAGGTTCCGCGAAGCCCTGCGGGACCACGAGAAGAAGTGGGATGCGACGCTCGTCGCCCTGCGCGGTTCGTTCGATCCGATCCTGGCCGCCGGCGGCACCGTGATCGTGGGTCTGCTGTGCCTGCTGTTCAGCGACCTGAACTCCAACAAGGCCCTCGGCCCGGTCGCCGCGATCGGCATCGGCTTCGCCCTCCTGGCCGCACTGACCCTGCTGCCGGCGCTGATGCTCTGGGCCGGCCGTGCCGCGTTCTGGCCGGTGCGCCCGAAACTCGGCTCCGCCCACCCCGGCCTCGACGGCGACAACGCGAAGGGGGCCTGGCCGTGGCTGGCCAAGCTGATCAGCCGCCGGGCCCGGCTCATCTGGGTCGCAAGCACGCTCCTTCTCGCCGTCGCCGCCATCGGCGCGTTCCAGTTCAAGGCGGATGGCGTTTCACAGAGCGAATTCGTGCTCGGCACCTCAGAGGCCCGGGACGGCCAGGCCGTGGTCGGGGAGCACTTCCCCGGCGGATCCGGCACCCCCGCCGTCATCATCGGCCCGGAGTCGGAGCTGCAGGCGATGACCGATGTGCTGCTCGCCAACGACGGCGTCGATTCCGTCACCGTGCTCTCCGAGGAGTCCGTCAGCGGCACCCTGCCGGTGACCGGCGACGGAGTGCAGGCGTTCGGCCCTCCGGGCACCCCGGTGGGCGAGCCGACGGTGATCGATGGCGAGGTGATGCTGCAGGCGACCCTCACCGACGTGGGTGACTCCGCCCCGGCCGAAGCCACGGTGCGCGAGCTCCGGGTGGCCCTGGACGACGTGGCCGGCACCGTGCTGGTCGGCGGCACCACGGCCATCGCCGTGGACACCACCGACACGGCCATCCATGACCGCAACCTGATCATCCCGATCATCCTCGGCGTGATCCTGGTGATCCTGATGCTGCTGCTGCGCTCGATCCTCGCGCCGGTGCTGCTGATAGCCACCGTCGTGCTCTCGTTCGCCGCCGCGCTCGGTGTGGCGTCGTGGGTCTTCGACGGCCTGCTCGGGTTCCCCGGCGCTGACCCGGTGGTTCCGCTGTACGGATTCGTCTTCCTGGTGGCCCTCGGGATCGATTACAACATCTTCCTGATGACCCGGGTGCGAGAAGAGTCCATCCGGTTCGGGACCCGGACCGGGATCCTGCGCGGACTCGTCGCCACGGGCGGGGTGATCACGTCGGCCGGTCTGGTGCTCGCCGCCACGTTCGCCGCGCTGGGCGTGCTGCCGATCCTGTTCCTGGCCCAGCTTGCGTTCATCGTCGCGTTCGGGGTGCTGCTGGACACCTTCGTGGTGCGCTCGCTGCTGGTGCCGGCCCTGGCCCACGACATCGGCCCGAAGATCTGGTGGCCGAGCAAGCTCGCCAAGTCCTGACCACCTCGTACGAAGAAGGGCCGCACCCTGGCGGGTGCGGCCCTTCTTCGTGTGCGTTGCGTTACAGGGTGAGCGCGCTCTTGAGCAGCTCGGTCTGTTCCGCGGCGTGACGCTTGGCCGAACCGGCGGCGGGAGACGCGGACGCGGCCCGCGAGAACAGGCGGATCGGGCGGGTGCCGAGCTTGTTCGTCTGCAGGTAGAAGAACGGCCAGGCACCCTGGTTCTCCGGTTCGTCCTGCACCCAGGCCAGTTCGGCGTTCGGGTACTGCTCGGCGACCTGCTTCAGTTCGGCGCCGGGCAGCGGGTAGAACTGCTCCAGGCGCACCAGGGCGATCTCGGGGTTCGGGTTCTTCTCCAGGTCGGCCAGCAGGTCGTAGTACAGCTTGCCGGCCATGAACAGCACCCGCTTGACGGCGGCCTTGTCCTGGATCCGCGCATCGTCGATCACCGGTTCGAACTTGCCGCTGGTGAAGTCGGCGACCGGGCTGGTCGCTCCGCGCAGGCGCAGCATCGACTTCGGTGTGAAGACGATCAGCGGGCGACGCGGACGCATGTACGCCTGCCGGCGCAGCAGGTGGAAGTACGACGCCGGCGTCGACGGGCGGGCGACGGTCATGTTGTTCTCGGCGCACATCTGCAGGTACCGCTCGATCCGGGCGGACGAGTGGTCGGGGCCCTGACCCTCGTAGCCGTGCGGGAGCAGCAGCACAACGCTGGAACGCTGGCCCCACTTCTGCTCGGCCGAGGAGATGAACTCGTCGATGATGGTCTGGGCGCCGTTCGCGAAGTCACCGAACTGGGCCTCCCAGAGCACGAGGGCATCGGCCCGCTCCACGGAGTAACCGTATTCGAAGCCCATCGCCGCGTATTCGCTGAGCAGGGTGTCGTAGATCCAGAACCGGGCCTGGTTCTCGCTGAGATTCGCCAGCGGCAACCACTCTTGGCCGTTCATCCGGTCGTGCAGCACCGCGTGACGCTGCACGAAGGTGCCGCGGCGGGCATCCTGGCCCGCGAACCGCACCGGAGTGCCCTCCAGCAGCACCGACCCGAGCGCGAGCAGTTCGCCGAAGCTCCAGTCGATGTTGCCGTTGCGGCTCATGTCGAGGCGCTTCTGCAGCAGCTGCTGCAGCTTGTTGTGCACGGTGAACCCGGCCGGCTTGTTGTTGAAAGTGTCGCCGATGAGGTGCACGACGCTTTCGGGCACCCCGGTGGTCTCGGGTTCACCGACGGCGTCGTCAGGGGCGCCGTGGCCGGCGAGTCCGCGGGCCGCCGCGGCGGCTTCGCCGGGCGTGATGATCGGGATCGACGAGGTCTGGGCGGCGTGCGTTTCCAGGAACGCCCGTTCCAGGCGGTCCTGGAAGTCGGCGTGGGCCGCTTCGAACTCCGCCTGGGTGATGTCGCCGCGTCCGACCAGCGCCTCGGTGTAGAGCTTCCGCACGCTGCGCTTGGCCTCGATGAGGTTGTACATCAACGGCTGCGTCATCGAGGGGTCGTCGCCCTCGTTGTGGCCGCGTCGGCGGTAGCAGACGAGGTCGATCACGACGTCGCGCTTGAATTCCTGCCGGTACGCGAACGCCAGTTCGGCGACCCGCACGACGGCTTCGGGGTCGTCGCCGTTCACGTGGAAGATCGGGGCCTGGATGGTCTTGGCCACGTCGGTGGAGTACACCGAGGTGCGGCCCTCACCGGGAGGCGTGGTGAAGCCGACCTGGTTGTTGACGACGAGGTGGATGGTGCCGCCGGTGCGGTAGCCGCGCAGCTGAGACATCTGCAAGGTCTCGAGCACCACGCCCTGGCCGGCCATGGCGGCGTCGCCGTGCACCAGGACGGGCAGGGTGGAGAACGTGCCGATGGGCTTGCGGTCCTGCTTGGCGCGCACGATGCCCTCGAGCACACCGTCGACGGCCTCGAGGTGGGACGGGTTGGCGGCCAGGTACACGGCCACTTCCTCGCCGTTGGTGCCGCGGAAGGTGCCCTCGGTGCCGAGGTGGTACTTGACGTCGCCGGAGCCCTGCACGCTGCGGGGGTCCTGGGTGCCCTCGAACTCGCGGAAGATCTGGCCGTAGGTCTTGCCGGCGATGTTGGTGAGCACGTTCAAGCGGCCGCGGTGGGCCATGCCGATGCAGACCTCGTCGAGGCCGGCCTCCGCGGAGCCCTGCAGGATCGCGTCGAGCAGCGCGATGGTGGACTCGCCGCCCTCGAGGCTGAAGCGTTTCTGGCCGACGTACTTGGTCTGCAGGAACGTCTCGAACGCCTCGGCCTCGTTGAGCTTGCCGAGAATGCGCATCTGCTCGTCGTGGGTGGGCTTGACGTAGGTCTTCTCCATCTTCTCCTGCACCCACTTGCGCTGGGCCGGGTCCTGGATGTGCATGTACTCGATGCCCGTCGTGCGGCAATACGAGTCCCGCAGCACGCCGAGGATGTCGCGCAGCAGCATCGTGCGCTTGGTGCCGAAACCACCGGTGATGAACTCGCGGTCCAGGTCCCAGAAGGTGAGGCCGTGGCTGGCGATGTCCAGGTCGGGGTGGGTGCGCTGCTGGTACTCGAGCGGGTCGATGTCGGCCATCAGGTGGCCGCGCACGCGGTAGGCGTTGATCAGTTCCTGCACGCGGGCGGTCTTGTCGACGGCGCTGGCCAGGTCGACGCTGATGTCGGGGGCCCAGTGGATGGGGTCGTACGGGATCCGGATCGCGGCGAAGATGTCTTCGTAGAAGTTGTGCTGGCCGATGAGCAGCTCGTGCACGATCTTGAGGAACTCACCCGAGCCGGCACCCTGGATGACCCGGTGGTCGTAGGTGCTGGTGAGGGTGATGGTCTTGGAGATGGCCAGGCTGGTGAGCGTCTTGACGCTCGCGCCCATGAACTCGGCCGGGTAGTCGAGCGCGCCGGCGCCGATGATGCAGCCCTGGCCCTTCATCAACCGCGGCACCGAGTGCACGGTGCCGATGCCGCCGGGGTTGGTCAGTGACACCGTGGCGCCGGAGAAGTCGTCGGCGGTGAGCTTGCCCTTGCGGGCGCGGCCGACCAGGTCTTCGTAGCTGGTCAGGTACTCGCCGAAGGTCATGGTGTCGGCCCGCTTGATGGCCGGGACCATCAGCGAGCGGGTGCCGTCGGGCTTGGGTAGGTCGATTGCGATGCCCAGTCCCACGTGGGCGGGGGCGATCACCGAGGGCTTGCCGTCCTGCTCGTCGTAGTAGACGTTCTGGCTGGGGAACATCTTGAGCGCCCGGATCAGTGCCCACCCGATCAGGTGGGTGAACGACACCTTGCCGCCGCGGGCCCGCTTCATGTGGTTGTTGATCACGATGCGGTTGTCGATGAGGAGCTTCGCCGGGATGGTGCGCACGCTCGTCGCGGTGGGCACGGTGAGGCTGGTGGCCATGTTGGCCGCGAGGCTCTTGGCCATGCCGCGGAGCGGGGTGACGACATCCTGCGGGGGAGTGGGCGCGACGGCGGAGACCACGGGCTGCGGGGTGGTGATCGGGGCGTCGGCGGGAACTGGCTCCGGCTTGGGGGCGATCGACGTGGTGCGGGCCGTGCGCGGGCCGCCGAGAACGGGGATCGGCGCGGTGATCGGGTGCGCTTCGGCCGTCGGTGTCGCGGGTTCCTCTGCCAGCGGGGGAACCTCTGCGGCGGCGGGGGCGATGCTCGAGGCAGCACCCTCGGAGGCCGGGGCGTCCTGCTCGGCCTGCTTCGGCGCCGTTGCACTCTGGTGGTAACTGTCCAGAATCGGCCACCAGGCCCGATCCACCGAGTTCTTGTCGATGAGGTAACGTTCGTAAAATTCGTCTACGAGCCATTCGTTGGCTCCGAATTCAGCAGAGGCCGTTTCTTCGGACCCACCGCCGGTCAACTGGTTCGACACAGCTGATCGCCCACTCTCTTCGTTGATTCTGATTGTCCATGGCGATCACAACCGCCGGGTCAGTGTGTTGATATCAAGACTAATCCCATCGAGGTGCTGCACCGGTACGGCTTGGGAGGACTAGCGTTAAAAACATGCAGTTCTATGGAGCGGTTCCCCGCCACGATTTGACCTATTCCGACGTCTTCCTGGTGCCCAGCCAGTCTGCGATCAGCAGTCGGCTCGACGTGTCCCTCGCGCCGGGAGACGGCACCGCGGCCACGATCCCGATCGTCTCGGCCAATATGAACTCGGTGACCGGTCCCCGCCTGGCGGCATCTCTCGCCCGGCGTGGCGGCCTCGGCGTGTTGCCGCAGGACATGCACCTGCAGGACCTGGATGCGGCCATCCGCTGGGTGAAGTCGCAGCCCGTGCAGTACGACACCCCGTTCGTGTTCGCCCCCGACGCCACCGTGGCCGACGCGCTGCGCCAGGTCCCGCCGGTCACCGGTCAGGGCCTGGTCATCCACGACGGTGACGATACCTACCTGGGCTGCATCGACGCGGCCAGGCTCGCCTCGGCGTTACCGGACGCCCGCCTGGGCGATCTGCTGCACGGCCCGCTCACCTCCCTCGACGCCGAAGACATCGACGGGCCGCGCAGCGCTTTCGACGTGATGACGGCCGCCGACCTCGACTTCGCGCCGGTGTTGCTGCGCGGCAAGCTGATCGGCACGCTCAGCCGCAAGAGCGCCCTGCGCTCCACGCTGTACCAGCCGGCCGTCGATGCGTCCGGCCGGCTCCTCGTCGCCGCCGCCGTCGGGATCAACGGCGACGTCGCCGCCAAGGCCCGCGCGCTCGCCGCCGCCGGCGTCGACGTGCTCGTGCTCGACACCGCGCACGGCCACCAGGCCGGCATGATCCGCGCGCTGCGCACGGTTTCGGAGCTCAAGCTCGGCATCCCCATCGTGGCCGGCAATGTGGTCACCGCCGACGCCGTCGAGCACCTCGTCGGCGCCGGGGCGAACATCATCAAGGTGGGCGTCGGGCCCGGCGCCATGTGCACCACCCGCATGATGACGGCCGTGGGTCGCCCGCAGTTCTCCGCCGTGATCGAGACCGCCGAAGCCGCCGGCAAGCTCGGCGCACACGTCTGGGCGGATGGCGGGGTGCGCTACCCACGCGACGTGGCGCTCGCGCTCGCCGCCGGGGCCGCGTCGGTGATGATCGGGTCCTGGTTCGCGGGCACCATCGAAGCGCCGGGCACCCTGGACACCGACGCATCCGGCGCCCTCTACAAGGAGAGCTGGGGCATGGCATCGACCAAGGCCGTGCAGCAGCGCTTCGACAGGCTCGACGCCTACGAACTGGCCCGCAAAACCCTGTTCGCCGAGGGCATCTCGTCCTCGAAGATCTACCTGGACCCGTTGCGTCCCTCGCTCGAAGACCTGCTCGACATGATCACGTCCGGGGTGCGCAGCTCGTTCACCTACGCGGGGGCGGCCAGCGTGGCCGAATTCCACGACCGGGCGAAGGTCGGAATCCAGTCCGCAGCCGGCTATGAAGAGGGCAAGGCGCTCGTGGTTTCCTGGTAACGCAGGCGTGCTACCGCACAGGCAGCCCCGGTATAGTTGACCCTCTAATGGACGACCCCCCTTCTGCGAATTCACCCGACCATAAACCCTCGCCCGTGACCCGCGGCGGTGCTGCCCGTGTATGAGTGGATCATGCTCGGGATCGGCCTGATCCTGACCCTGGGCACGGGCCTGTTCGTGGCCAGCGAATTCGCGCTGGTCAACCTCGACCGATCCGACCTCGAGGCGCGCCGCGACCGCGGGGAAACCCGCCTGGCGATGACCATCGCCGCGCTCAAGATCACCTCGACGCACCTCTCCAGCGCCCAGCTGGGTATCACCCTGACGACCCTGCTCACCGGGTATGCGCTGGAGCCCGCGATCAGTTCCCTGCTCGCGGGACCGCTGGGCCTGGTCGGCATCCCCGAGCCCGCGGTGCCGGTGGTGGGATCGGCCGTCGCCATCGTGCTCGCGACCCTGGTCTCGATGATCGTCGGTGAGCTCGTGCCCAAGAACTTCGCCCTGGCGCTGCCGATCCAGACCGCCAAGGTCGTCATCCCGTTCCAGACCGTGTTCACCACGGTGTTCAAGCCCGCGGTGACCGTGCTGAATGAAAGCGCCAACGGCCTCCTCCGGATGGTCGGCATCGAACCCAAGGAAGAGATCTCCGGGGCCCGCACTGCCGAGGAACTCTCCTCGCTCGTGCGCCGGTCCGCCAGCGCCGGCCTGCTCGAGGCCGACACGGCGACCCTGCTGCACCGCACCCTGCTGTTCTCCGGGCACACCGCATCCGACGTGATGACCCCCCGCCCCCGGCTCGCCAGCATTCAGCGCAACGCCAGCGCGCAGGCCGTCATCGACCTCACCAGGCAGACCGGCTACTCCCGCTTCCCCGTCATCGACGAGAGCGCCGACGACGTCGTCGGAATCGTCCACGTCAAGCAGGCCGTGGCCGTACCGCGCAAACGACGCTCGGACGTGCCGGTGTCGGCCCTGCAGTCCGAAGCACTGCGCGTGCCGGAGACCATGAAGCTCGACGGGTTACTCGGCGAGCTGCGGGGCCGCGGCTTCCAGATGGCCGTCGTCGTCGACGAATATGGCGGAACCGCCGGCGTCGTCACCCTGGAGGACCTGGTGGAGGAACTCGTCGGCGAGGTCGCCGACGAGCACGACCGCACCAGGGCCGGCATCGTGCGCTCGCAGGGCTCCCTGACCTTCCCCGGCATGCTGCGGCCGGACGAGCTGCACGAGCGGGCCGGCCTGACCGTGCCAGAGGACGGCCCATACGAGACCGTCGCCGGCTACGTGATGAGCGAACTCGGCCGGCTGCCCGTCGTCGGCGACCTCGTGCGCATCGCCACCGGTGAACTGCGGGTGGAACGGCTCGACGGCCGTCGCATCGACCGCTTGCGCTACACCCCTGACCCTGTCGAACCCGGCGCGCCCGCGACCGGCGCCGTGCGCACCATCCAGAAGGCACCAGTGACCACTTCATCACAGACCAAGCGGGTGAGCGGCCGATGAACGACTGGGCCGGACTCGGCTGGCTGTTCGTGCTGCTGCTCGGCAACGCGTTCTTCGTCGCCGCCGAATTCGCCGTGATCTCAGCGCGCCGCTCCCAGATCGAACCCCTCGCGGAGGCCGGCAAGCGCAGCGCCAAGACCGCGCTGTGGGCCATGGAGCATGCCACGCTGATGCTGGCGACCTCCCAGCTGGGCATCACGGTGTGCTCGCTGCTGATCCTGAACGTGTCGGAGCCGGCGATCCACCACCTGCTGGAGATCCCGCTGAAGCTCACCGGGCTCCCCGAAGAGGCCATCGGCACCATCGCGTTCATCATGGCGCTGCTCATAGTGTCGTACCTGCACGTCGTCTTCGGCGAGATGGTGCCCAAGAACCTCTCATTCTCGATCCCGGACCAGGCCGTCCTGATCCTGGCCCCGCCGCTGGTGTTCTTCGGCCGCCTCGTCAAGCCCGTCATCGTGGCCCTGAACTCCACCGCCAACGGCGTGCTGCGCCTGTTCGGTGTTGCACCCAAGAACGAGGCTACGAGCACTTACACCCTCGACGAGGTGGCAACCATCGTCACGCAGTCCACCAGGGAGGGCGTGCTCAGCGACGACTCCGGCGCGCTGTCAGCGGCGTTCGAGTTCACCACCAAGACGGCCAAGGACATCGCCGTGCCGCTGGACCAGCTGGTCACCCTGCCGGAATCGGCCACCCCCGCCGACGTGGAGAAGGCCGTCACCCGGCACGGATTCTCGCGCTACGTGCTCGACTACGAATCCGGCGAGCCCAGCGGTTACATTCACCTCAAGGACGTGCTCGGCCTGGACGTCGACCCGGTCGACCCCGTCGACACCGGCAAGACCGGCTACACCGACCCGATCCCGGCCAAGCTGATCCGCCAACTGGTGTCGATCTTCGAGGACACCGACCTCGAGGATGCCCTGGCCACCATGCGCCGCTCCGGCGCACACCTGGCCCGCACCTTCACCGTCACCGGTGACGCCACCGGAGTGCTGTTCCTGGAGGACATCATCGAGGAGCTCGTCGGCGAAGTGCAGGACGCCACCCGCCGGCTCTAGGTCAGGCCGTTGCCAGCGCCGGCAACGCCGCGAGGATGCTCGTGATGACGCCCTCATCCAGGTTCGACGGAGCCTGGTGCCTGGCCCGCGCGCGGATGCTCGGGTGGCCGTTGGCGACGGCATAGGAGTGCCCGGCGGCGTCGAGCATCTCGGCGTCGTTCAGGTAATCGCCGAAGGCCATGGTCTGCTCCCGGCTGATGCCCAGGTGCTGCTGCAGACGGATGAGCGCCGTACCCTTGTTGGCTCCCGGCCGCATGATGTCGACCCAGTTGGCGCCGGAGACGACAACATCGGCGGCCAGGTCGAGGGCGCGAACGGCCGGTCCGGTGCGGGTCTCGGCGCGGCCGGCGTCGAAGATCGCCAGTTTGAGCACGTCATCGTCCGCGGCGGCCACCGTGACATCGGCGACCGTTGCCAGGGCCGCGTAGTACGGACGCACCTGCGCGACGAAAGCCTCATCGGTCCGTTCGATGTACGCGGACCTGGCCCCGCACACCACGATGCCCAGGTCGGCGCCGGCGGCGGCCTGGGCCCGCACCCACTCGACGACCGGGGCGATGATCGATCCGACGACGGGTTCGATGGCGATGCTGACGCCGTCCCGCACAATGTTGGTGCCGTTCTCGGCGATGTAGACCAGCCCGTCCCGGTCGCCGAAGACGGCCTGCAGCGTCTGGTACTGACGCCCGCTTGCCGGGGAGAACAGGATCCCGGCCGCCAGGATGCTCTCCAGCAGCGGCCAGAAGCGCTCGGGGACCGCTCCGTCGGCGTCGAGCAGGGTGCCGTCCATGTCGCTGGCGATCAGGCGGATGTCGGTCGGCCGGCTGGTGGCGGTCTCACTCGGGTGGGTCATTCGGTCCAGCCTAGTTCTTCTCGCCCGGCGACGACCGGGCCCCCTCGTGGGCCTGGGGCACCCGGCGTACCCTGACAGGCATAGCTGGAAAGCGAGGACACACTCATGTTGAGTCAACTGGAAACCGTGGCGGTCCTGCCCGCCAGGGACATCAAGCGGGCCCGGTCCTTTTACACCGACAAGCTCGGCCTGGAGCCCACCGACGTCCGCGAGGGCGAGATGCGCTTCCGCACCCCCTCCGGCGGGTCGGTGCTGGTGTACGAAACCGAGAACGCGGGCACGGCCAAGAACACGGCCCTGATCTGGATGGCCGACGACGTCGACGCCGAGGTCGCCCGGCTGAGGGAGGCGGGGGTGGTGTTCGAGGAGTACGACCTGCCCGGCCTGAAAACCGAGAACGGCATTGCCACCACCGACCAGGAACGTGCCGCCTGGTTCAAGGACTCGGAGGGCAACATCCTCTGCGTCGCCCAGGAGGTATAGGTCGCTAGACCGCCGGCCAGGCTGCCCTGGCGTACTGGCCGGGCCAGTAGTCCAGTGGCACGCCCAGCTCGGCGGCGGCGCGGAGGGCGAAGTGCGGGTCGCGAAGGAACTCGCGGCCGAGCATGACGGCATCCGCCGCGCCGGAGGCAACGATCTCGTTAGCGTGTGCGGCTGTCGTGATGAGCCCGACGGCGTTGACCGGTACGGCGGCAGTGTCCTTGACGAATTGCGCCAGGGGAACCTGGTACCCGGGGGTCAGGGGAATCTGCACGCCCGTGACGTTGCCGCCGGAGGACACGTCGAAGAAGTCGGCCCCGGCCTGGGCGGCCCACCCGGCGACGACGGCGGTCTCCTCCACACTCCAACCGTCGACTGTGTAGTCGGTGGCGGAGAACCGCACCAGTAGCGGAACACTCTCGCCGACCTCGGCCCGGACGGCCTTCACCACGCGCAGGAGCAGGCGCGCCCGGTTCTCCAGTGAGCCGCCGAACTCGTCGGTGCGCTGATTGCTCAGCGGGGACAGGAACTGGTGCAAGAGGTAGCCGTGGGCGGCGTGCAGTTCCAGGACGTCGAAGCCGGCGACGATGGCGCGTCGAGCGGCCGTGACGAAGTCGGCGACGACGGCATCGATGCCCGCGTGGTCGAGTGCCATCGGTGCCGCGTAGCCGGGGAAGGCGATGGCGGAGGGCCCCAGCGTCGGCCAGCCGCCCTGGTCGGCGGGCACGCTGCCGTGCAGGCTGGTGCCCCAGGCCGGCCAGGTGGACGCCTTCCGGCCGGCGTGGGCGAGCTGGATGCCGGCGGTGGCGCCCTGCCCGTGCAGATAGTCGACGATGTGCGCCCAGGCGGACGCCTGGGTGTCGTTCCAGATCCCGGTGTCCCGGTCGGTGATGCGGCCCTCCGGGCTGACGGCGGTGGCCTCGGTGACGATCAGCCCGGCGCCGCCCGCGGCCATCGAGCCCAGGTGCACCAGGTGCCAGTCGGTCGGCACGCCGTCCCGCTCGATGACGGAGTACTGGCACATCGGCGCGACCCAGAGCCGGTTGCGAATGACAACCTCGCGCAGGCTGATCGGGTCGAACAGGGAGACCGCCGCGGCGGAATCGGCTGCGGCGGGGGCGAGGACGGTGCTGATATCGGACACCGAAACAACCTATCGTGAGTGCATGGCGAAACCTCGACGATGGCTGGAATGGGAGGCCGCCCAGGCCCGCGACTGGATCGCGGTGCCGCAGGCGACCGATGACAAGTACAGCCGCGGCGTGCTGGGCGTGCGCACGGGTTCCACCGAGTACCCGGGCGCGGCGGTGCTCGGTGTGGAAGCCGCGAGCCGCACCGGGGTGGGCATGCTGCGCTACCTCGGTCCCCGCCGGGTCGGGACCCTCGTGATGCAGCGCCGTCCGGAGGTGGTGACGGTCGACGGCCGGGTGCAGGCCTGGCTGCTCGGCTCGGGCATGGACGCCGGCAGCCGCAGCCCGGAGACCACCAAACAGCTGCAGAAGGCGCTCCGTCAGGGTCTGCCGACGGTGCTCGACGCCGGCGCGCTCGATTTGGTCTGTGCCGGCACCGGCCCCCGGCTGATCACCCCGCACTACCGGGAACTGGCCGCTCTGCTGGGCCGGTCCGGCGAGAATGTCACCGTCGACGACATCGCCGGTGAGCCGGGGGAGTGGGCGATCCGCGCCGCCGTCCTGCTCGATGTCACGGTGCTGGTGAAGGGCAGCGTCACCCACCTGGCCTCACCGTCCGGTATCCGCCTGACGGTATCCGGCGCCCCCGCCTGGCTGGCGACGGCCGGTTCCGGTGACGTGTTGGCCGGCATCCTCGGTGCCCTGCTGGCCACGAACAGCGGGCGTATCCAGGCGGATGCCGACGCGCTCGCCGCGCTCGCCGCCACGGCCGCATTCGTGCACGCGGCGGCGGCGCACCGGGCGTCCGGCGGTGGCCCGATCGTGGCGCTCGACGTGGCCCTGGCCGTTCCGGCGACGATCGCGGCGCTGCTGGCCTGACCCGGCGGCGCCGGGGGAGTGTGCCGCAGTGGAGTGTGCCACAGTGGAGCGTGCCTGAATTCCTGCGCCGCCCCGCCCTGCTGTGGTGCGGCTTCGCGATCGTGCACGCGGTGCTCATCGCTCTGAACCTCAGCGGCATCGGCTGGCCACTCGGCGACGTGGAACGGGTGTACCTGGGTTGGGCCGAGGCCACGACATCCGGCGCCGTCAGCCTGGGCATCAACACCGACTTCGTCTACCCGATCCTGGCCCTCGCCCCGATTCTCGCATCGCTGGTCTTCGGCGCCGGGCCGTACGCGCTCACCTGGCTCGGCCTGGTGACCGTGCTCAACGGGGTCGCCTTCGCCGCGCTCACCGGTCGCCGGCCGGGTTCGGCGGCAGCCCTGGCCGCCTGGTGGTGGCTGCTGTTCCTGCTGCTGCTGGGCCCCATCGCGTTGGCCAGGATCGACTCCGTGACCGTACCGCTGGCGATTCTGGGCCTGCTCTGGCTGCGCAGCCGGCCGTTCTGGGGAGCGGTGCTCCTGACCGTCGCCACCTGGGTCAAGGTTTGGCCGGTCGCGGCGATCATCGCGCTGGTGGTGGCCTCGAGGCGGCGCTGGCAGGTGCTGGCCGCCTTCGCCGGCACCTCCGCGCTGATCATCGGAGCGGCCCTCGCCGCCGGCAGCGGGGCCACGATCCTCAGCTTCGTGACCGAGCAGACCAACCGGGGGATCCAGATCGAGGCGCCGGTGGCGTCCTGGTGGTTGTGGCAGTCGGCCCTGGGCATCCCCGGCGCCGTCGTGTACTACGACCAGCAGATCCTGACCTACCAGGTGATCGGTGCGGGCACCGACCTCGCGGCGGCGGTGCTGACCCCGCTTCTGGCACTCTGCGTCGGCGTGGTGCTGCTATTGGGCTGGCGCGCCCAACGCGCCGGTGCATCGGCCGACCTGCTGTTCCCGCCGCTGCTGCTGGCCCTGGTGCTCACCCTGATCGCGGTCAACAAGGTGGGCTCGCCGCAGTTCATCACCTGGCTGGCCGCCCCGCTGATCCTCGGCCTGGTCTCGTCCTGGCGAGCCTGGCGGGGCCCGGCGCTCACGGCCTTGGCGATGGCGGCGCTCACCCAGATCGTCTACCCGTACTTCTACAACGCCCTGCTGGCCACCACCCCGGCCATGGTGCTGATCCTGTCGGTGCGCAACCTCCTGGAGCTGGTGCTGCTGGGCTGGATGCTCGTTCGCATCTGGCGGCTCGGCGCCGCCTCCGCAACACTGTCAGAGAGCGCCGCCGCCAGTCCCGGTGCCACAGCGCATCGCCCGATCCTCAAGGAGTAGTCATGCTCGTCGCATTCTCGGTCGCCCCCTCCGGCGGCCCCACCGATTCGGTGCACGATGCCGTCGCCGCTGCGGTGAAAGTCGTCCGCGAATCGGGCCTGCCCAACCACACCGATTCGATGTTCACCACCATCGAAGGCGATTGGGACGAGGTCTTCGCCGTCGTCAAGGCGGCGACGGATGCCGTCGGCGCGTTCGGCTCCCGGGTGTCGCTGGTGCTCAAGGCCGACATCCGCCCCGGCTATTCCGGCGAGCTCACCGCCAAGCTGGACCGCCTCGAGGCGGCTATGGATGAGGCCGGCGGAGCATCCTGACACCGGCCTGGCGCCGCCGCGTCACCGTCCAGACACGACCGCCCCGTAGTCTGGATTGATGCCCTCACTCTCTGACGGGTCGACGCGCCTGTCGCCGACCCGCGTTCGCCTCGCCCTCCTGGCTCTCGCCCTCGGCGGCTTCGCGATCGGCGCCACCGAGTTCGTCGCCATGGGACTGCTGCCCAATCTGGCCGCCGACCTGCTGCCCGGCCTCTACGCGTCGTCGCCTGATGCCGCCAACGCCCAGGTCGGCTGGCTCATCTCCGCATACGCTCTCGGTGTCGTCGTCGGGGCGCCCACGATCGCCGCGGCCGCGGCCCGGTGGCCACGCAAACAGCTGCTGCTCGTTCTGCTGGCCTGCTTCACCCTGGCCACCATCGCTTCCGCGCTGCTGCCGACCTTCGGCCTGGTGCTGGTGGCCCGGTTCGTCGCCGCCCTGCCGCACGGCGCCTATTTCGGCATCGCGTCGCTGGTCGCCGCCGAGTTGATGGGCCCGGGCAAGCGGGCACGCGGTGTCGCGATCGTGCTCTCCGGCCTCACCATCGCCAACGTCATCGGCGTGCCCTCGATCACCTGGCTCGGCCAGGTTGCGGGCTGGCGGGTCGCCTACATAGCCGTGGCCGCCCTCTTCGCGGTGACCTTCGTCGCCGTGATCGTGGCCGTGCCGTTCCAGGCCGGGAACCCCGGCGCCACCATGCGCAACGAGCTGCGCGCCTTCGGGCGCCTGCAGGTCTGGTTCGCGCTCCTGATCGGCGCCGTCGGGTTCGGCGGTCTGTTCGCCGTCTACACCTACGTGGCCCCGCTGGTGATCGAGGTCACCGGGCTGCCTGCTCTCGCGGTGCCGCTGGTGCTCGTCGTGGTGGGCCTGGGAATGACCGTGGGCAACTTCGCCGGCGGCGTGTTCGCCGACCGCAGTGTGCGGCGCAGCATGTACGCCTTCTTCGCCATCATGCTCGCGGCCCTGCTGCTGCTTGCCTTCTCCGCGCAGCACCTGGCCGGGCTGCTGACCGGGGTGTTCCTGGTCGGCGCGTCGGCGGCGGCGCTGTCGCCGACCATCCAGACCCGGCTGATGGATGTCGCACACGACAGCCAGTCGATCGCCGCGGCCCTCAACCACTCGGCGCTCAACCTCGGCAACGCGCTCGGCGCGTTTCTGGGCGGCATCGTCATCGCGGGCGGGCTGGGCTATCTCGCCCCGATCTGGGTCGGGTTCGGCCTGAGCGTGGTGGGGTTGGCGCTGGCCGTTGTCACCTTCGCGATCGACAGGGTCCGTCGCAAGCGGGGGCAGCACGTACCGTACGGCACCGCACTGATCACGGTGGTCGGCACGGACTGAGCGCCGCGCCGACCCGGCCGGTGGCGTTCTAGTCGGACTGCAGCAGGATGCCGTCGTGGATGGCGCGCTTCCGTAGGGCCACCTTGGTTCCGACATCAAAACCGGCAAGACGGTACTTCTCGCGGATCCGCTTGAGGTACGACTTCGCCGTCTCCTCGGAGATGCCCAGCTGGTGGGCGACGGCCTTGACCGGCTCACCGGCTCCGTACAACGCCATCACCCGGCGTTCCTGGGCGCTCAGCCGCGGCGAGCTGCCGGCGGCTCCGGCGTGCAGGGCGAGGTCGAGTTCGGCGGAGATGTAGGACTCGCCGACGTTCGCGGCGTGGATGGCTTCAACGATGGTGCTGGCCTCCTCGGTCTTGACGAGGTAGCCGAGAGCGCCGGCGGCGAGGGCCTCGCGCACGAGAGCCGGCTCGGAGTAGGTGCTCATCAGCACGGTCTTCACCCCGGCCGTCTTGAGGGTGGAGATCTTCAGCGAGACCGGGATGTTGTCCTTGAGGTCCAGGTCGAGCAACACCACATCGACCGGGAACTCCGGGTGGGTGAGAAGCTCGGGCCAGGTGGTCACGGCGGCCACCATGTTGATGTCGTCCGCGGCGCCTCTGATCCACTCCGTCAGCGCTCCCAGGAGCATCCGGTGGTCGTCGACCAGGGCCAACCGGATGGGATTGTCGATGAGCGTCGCTGCTGTGTTCGTCACTGCTACCTCCTGTTGCATTTTTCCCTGTCGGAGCATCCCGGGCCAACCGGCCCGGTCACGCGTCCGCAGGATTGTCTATACTGCATTCGATGTCGACGTGGAGATGTCCACTGCGCACCGAATCGATATGAGGGCCCACTACTCGGATAGCTTGCCATGTCTCCGGGTCCACCCGTCGACGAGGCACCCCCTCGATGATCATTTTGATCGGAAACCGAAGCATTTCACCGATAATATGGCCGTTGGTACGGCCAAAAGGTCCGAAAACCAGCGAAACCGTCGGTTCGGCACCGTCGGTGTCGCTGATCAGGAGCCAGATGGCCAGCAACAGCGCATCGCGCTGAGCCGGCGAGAGCTGACCGGCCAACCCTGACGGGTCATCGAGATTGACGGCGGGGCCGAGGAACTCGGATTCGGTGAGGGCGTGGTGCAGCCAGGTCTCCCGGCGGCCCTCGATGAGGTGCAGTCGCAACTGGGTGGCGAGCATCGCCGCCGCCGCCGATTTCGCCGAACTGAGCGGCAGGGCGGTGCGTCCGGTGGCGACGTCGTCGAGCAGGGTTTCGGCGTCGAGGTCGATGCGGGCCAGCTCCTCGGATGCGAGCATGCCCACGGCGGAGGACGGCTGGCTGATGGTGCTCTGCACCAGCACCAGGTCCAACTCACGCTGCACGATGCGGCGGAATCCGCGCACGACCGACGCCCCGATCAGCGGCGGGAACACGCACAGGCCGATGGTCAGGATGGCCGGCGCCATCAGCTCGGGGTCGTAGCGTGCCGCGGTGACCGAGCCCGCCGCGATCACGGCGCCGAGGACCAGCGTCGCGGCAACGATCTCCCGTCCGCGCCGCACCGAGACCAGCATGGCAAGCAGGGCGCCGACAGCGGCGGCGGCGGTGGGATAGGTGCCCGCGGCGGTGCCCTGACCGTACCCGGCCAGGTCGAGCCCGACGACGACCTCGCCCAGGGCAAGCACGGCGAGGAACAACCAGGTCGGCATCCGGTCGGGCAGCCTGTTGACGAGGATCAGCGTCACGACGGCCGCGAGCAGCAGAACGATCCAGGCCGCCAGGGTCGGCAACGGGTTCGGATATCGCTCCCACTGGCTCGCGAACCGCCACAGCAGGAACACGGCGAAGAACCCGCTGCTCAGGGAGATGCCGAAGCCGAGGTGGCGGCTACCGAGCCCGGTGCGGTTGGCCAGGGTGGTTTGAACGGTGCGCTGCGGCCGGCGAAAGGTGCGGCGTCGCTCGTCGCGTTGGTCGTCGAGCAACTGCTTGTGCGCTCGGGCCGACGAGCTGCCGGAGTGCGGCGGTGCCGGGGTCGCCGCCGATGTCACTTGGGCACCTCGAGCACGACGGTGGTGCCAGAGCCCGGGGAGGAGAACAGGCGTGCGCTGCCGCCGACGTCGCGAAGGCGGGCCACGACGGACTCGGCGAACCCGAGCCGTTCGGTGCCGACGGCGCTGAGGTCGAACCCCCGACCGGCATCCGTCACCATGGCGCGCACCGTCGTGTCGTCGTCGGAGATCGTGACGTCGGCCCTGGTGACGCCGGAGTGCCTGCGCACGTTTTCGAGGCACTCGCCGAGGGCGAGAAGGAACGAGTCGAGAACGTCGCTGGGCAGCAGCACCTGGCCGCTGCCGTGCCAGTCGACCTCGAGTCCCATCCGGCCGAAACGCTGCTTCACCGACTCGAGGGTGCTGCCGAGCATCGACGTGTTGGACGGTTCCAGCGTGTAGACCCCGGAACGGCTGGGGGTGGGCAGCGCGCCCAGACGTAACTGGCGGAGCAGACGGGCGTCATCGCCGGATTGTTGTCGCAGAGCGGCGGGGCTGACGCCCACACCCGAATGCGCCAGGAGGGTGAGGGTGGCCAGCACGGTGTCGTGGAGCAACCTGGCGCCCTGCCGGCGTTGCGCTTCGAGTTCGCTGGCATGACGTTCGGCCTGGTGGGCGCGCCCGATCGCGGCGACCCGCTGCAGCACCCGGGGCACGCTCTGCGCAATCCACCAGCCGCCCAGGGACAGGGCGGCCCAGCCGCACACGGTCAGGACCAGGGGCAGCACCGACCCGCCAGACGAGATGGTGACGAACGCCACCCCGGCCACGGTCATGCCGAACGACCCGAACAGGATGAGCTGGCGTCCGGGGCCGACGACGAGCACCGGCGCGACACAGCTGGCCGCGCCGGCAGCCAGGGTGGCGATCAGGGCCTCCTCGACGGGGTTGAGACCGACATCAACCCTGGCGGCCAGCCCGACGACGAGGATGACGGCGTTGCTCAGCAGCACGATGCACACCGCCCAACGGAGTGCGCCGCTCTGACCGAGGACGTATTGGCACCCGACCATCAACAGGATCAGGGACCCGGCGAACAGGACCACGGGCATATCGAGCCCGCCCGGCACGGCCAGGTAGGCCAGCGACGTCACCGAAGCGGTCAGCCCGGTTATCCGGGCGGTCCGACGAAGGACGCGATCACGCTCTCTGGCAATACGTGGCATGGCTGCAGTACTCCTCATGAGTGCCCTATCCGTCACCTTATCGGCCCCGGTGGCGGATTTACGGCTGTTGACGTGGACTTTCTTTCCGGCGCAGAAGCAGGTGCAGAACCACGCCGCTGACCAGGGCCGTGGCCACCGCCATGAACATCCCGGCGAGAACCCCGATGAGCAGGATGAGCGCGCCGGGCTGGCCCGGCTGCCACAGCGGTGTGGCCACGGCGAAGAACACGGCCAGGCCGGCGCCCCAGGCGGCGGCGCTGCCGAGTATCCACCAGCCGGCACCCCTGAGGTGCCGACGGAGCTCGAACCACTGGGCGAAGCCGAGAGCGCACAGCAGCACAGTGGCGAGCAGGATTCCGGCGGTGAATTGGGCTGCTGCCGGCCAGCGCTGCCAGACCTCGGCCCACTCGGCGGGCAACAGCCCGATGAACCAGGCCGCGGCGCCGGCGATGGCCGTGGCGCCGACCCAGCGGCGGCGGTTCAGTGCCGGCACCCGGCTGCGGAGCACGGTCGCCTGCGTCCAGCCGAGCACGGTGCCTTCGGCGGCGCCGGCGAAGATCAACGCCGGCGCCAGCACGGATGAACCGGCGAGGGTCAGCTGGGCCAGGGCCGGGACGAGGAACCCGACGCTTTCGCCGAGGCTGACCCACAGCAGCCAATTGCGTAGGAACCTGTCGGCACGATCGGGACCGCTGCGGGGCCGGGGGCCGGGGAGCGGCCTATCGACCGTCATGGGAAGCGACGGGGGCGGCCGGTGCGGGTGGTCCAGCCACGGCGGAGCCTGGATCGAGCGGGCCCTGATCGAGCCGGAACGGCGGGTACTCGTCGCGCATCAGCGCGGCATAGACGATCACCCTGTACAGCCAGCGGTTCAGTCCGATGACCAGATCGAAAATCCCGCGCCGGTAGCGTCCGCTGAAGAGCAGGATCACGGCGCCGATGAGGACCAGGATGCCCAGCAGCGAGAAACCGGTGCTGGTGGCGGTGGTCCAGCCGTTGTTGCCGCTCGCGGTCCAGCCCCAGCTGCCGCCGGTGAGGATCGCCACGATGAACAGGTGGGGAATCACCAGGAGCCACCACTTGACCAGGACCAGTCCGTGCGAGAGCCGGGCCGGATAGTCCACCTCGAGGTCGGCCGGATAGTCGGTGGCGGCGAGGGTGAACGGCGGGTACCTGTCGGTGCCGAGCGCGGAGTACGAGTAGAAACTCACCCGCCAGTTCCAGCGCAGCACGCCGACGCTGTAGTTGAAGATCGCCCGCGGGTAACGTCCGGTGAACAGGATGGCGAACCCGGCCACGATCGTGCCGATCCAGAGCCCGAACCAGAGGAAGAACAGCACGATGACGTGCGGGATGACCAGGATCCACTTGACCAGCCACAGCGCCCGCGAGACGTCGGGGTCGAGCCATCCGTTCAGTCGTGCGGGATAGTCGGCGCCCGGCCTGTCGGGGTCGGCGCCGGGCTGGCCGGTCGCACCGCCCGGTGCTGGCGTGGCGCCGCTGCGGCTGGAGGGCGCCGGACCGTTGCGGCCCAGGCCGATCACACCGAGGATCACCAGGATCAGCCCGATCACCAGGGTGATGATGCCGACCAGCAGCAGGGTGATCGCCGCGGGCGCCAGGAGACCTGAGCGCACACCGGCACTGACCTGCACGGCGACCGGGCTGCTGCCGTCGGCATTCATCACCACGACGGCCCAGGCCCCGGGCTGCACCGGCCAGGTGATCTCCTGGCTGCCGGGCCCGACTGCGCTGACGGTCCAGAAGTCCTGTTCGGCGGGCGGTTGGGGCCGGTCTGAGCCGGGAATGTCTGCGTACCGCGCGCGGAGCGGCGTGGATTCGATGCCGCGCACTTCGGTGTGTGCCACGTTCGCCAAGTAGCTGTCGACGTCGGCCTGCGGCGCGATGCCGAGAAACACCGGGTCGTCGTTGGCTCCCGTCGCCACCAACCGGATCCTGGCGATGTCCAGGTTCAGCGGCGGGGTCGTTCCCGTGGTCGTGACGGGACCGAGCGGAGGACTCGTCAGTGCGTAGGAGTTGGTGACGAGGGGCACCGTGCGGGTGGAGAAGTAGCCGTTTTCACCCTGCACGCCGGCGGCGACGGCGGCAACGGTGCCGGTGGCGGTCAGTCCGAAGCCGATCAGGGTCAGGATCGTGCCGATCAGCAACATGATGAGCGGGCCGGGTTTCATGGCGCCAGAGTTCTCCCGAACGCACTGCGTGTCAACCCTTCCGCGGTTCAGCCGAGCAGCCACCGGAGCTGGTCGCCGATGGCCTGGTCCTCGATGAGAAATCCGTCGTGACCGTAGCCGGACTCGATCACCACGGGGTCGCCGCCGCTCCCCAGTCCGGCCGCGATGACACGCTGGCCGTCCAGGGGGAAGAGCCTGTCGCTGTCGATGCCGACGACGAGGGTGCGGGCCGTGATGCGGGCCAGTGCGGCGTCGACGCCGCCCCGGCCACGTCCGATGTCGTGGGAGTTCATCGCCTCGACCAGGGTGATGTAGCTGTTCGCGTCGAACCGCCGGGTGAACTTGTTGCCGTGGAAGTCGAGGTAGGACTCCACGGCGAACCGGCCGTGCCCGCCCAGCGGGGTGATGTCGCTCTGCCAGCTGCGCTCGAACCGGGAGTTGAGTTCCGACGGGCTGCGGTAATTGAGCAGCGCCATCCGCCTGGCCAGGGCGAGGCCGCGGCTCGGGCCATCGCCGGGCTCGGCGTCGTAGTAATCGCCCGCACGAAAGAGCGGGTCGGTGCGGATGGCCTCGATCTGCACCGAATTGAGGGCGATCTGGTCGGCCGTCGTGACCGGCGGGGCGGCCAGGATGCCCAGCCGGGCCACCCGGCCGGGGTGTTCGATGCCCCATTCCAGCACGTGCATGCCGCCCATGGAACCGCCGACGATCCCGGCCCAGCGTTCGACGCCGATCCGGTCGCTGAAGGCCACCTGCGCCGCCACCTGATCGCGGATGCTCAGATACGGGAACCGGGGGCCCCACTCGGAGCCGTCCGGCGCGAGGGACGCCGGGCCGGTGCTGCCCTGGCAGCCGCCGAGCATGTTCGGCGCCACCACGAACCACCGGTCGGTGTCGATCGCGAGGCCCCGGCCGACGATGCCACTCCACCAGCCGGCGGTCGGATGCCCGGCCGCCGGCGGGCCGACGACGTGGCTGTCCCCGGTGAGAGCGTGCAGCACCAGAACTGCGTTGTCGCCGGCCGGATTCAGCTCGCCCCAGCTCTCGTAGGCGATCCGCACGCCGGCCAGGTGCCCGCCCGCCTCGAGGTCGAGGGCGCCGATGTCCACGAACCGACGGCCGCCCACAGGGTCACCGTCACGCCAGGCGCCCGTGACGGGCGGCTTACCCAGCAGGGAGCGCGCCTGCGCGTCGGTGACCAGGCTGGACGGGACGGTGTCCGCGGAGTATTGCCATTCCATACGGCTCCATTGTGGCCATGTTCGGCCGTGGCCGCCGATTGTTACGTCATGCGGGCGGGTGAACGTCGGCGAGCTCTACGCGTTCGCGCGGGACGCCGCGACCACGGCGCGGGCGGCGGCCAGGCCGGCCTCGAGGTCGGCCTGCAGGTCGATGACGTTCTCGATGCCCAGTGACAGGCGCACCAGGCCCGGCGTGACGCCCGCGGTGAGCTGCTGCTCCGGGGTGAGCTGGGCGTGCGTGGTCGACGCCGGGTGGATCACCAGCGAGCGCACATCACCGATGTTGGCCAGGTGGCTGAACAGGCTGAGGTTGTCCACCAGCGCGCGCCCGGCATCCACCCCGCCCTTGAGCTCGAACGACAGCACCGCGCCAACGCCCAGCGGGGCGTACTTGTTGGCGGCCGCGTACCAGGGGCTGGACGGCAGTCCCGCGTAGTTGACCGACGCGATGTCGGGGTGGCTCTCGAGGAACTCCGCGATGGTCTGCGCGTTGGACACGTGCCGTTCGATGCGGAGGCTCAGCGTCTCGATGCCCTGGATGAGCTGCCAGGCGCTCGCCGGGGCGATGGCGCTGCCGAGGTCGCGCAGCAACTGCACGCGGGCCTTGATGATGAACGCGAGGGCGTCGCCGACCGCGGTGGTGTAGCTGGCGCCGTGGTAGGACGGGTCCGGTTCGGTCAGGTCGGGGAACTTCTCGACGTTGGCCGACCACTCGAACAGGCCGCCGTCGACGACGACGCCGCCGATGATGGTGCCGTGGCCGCCGAGGAACTTGGTGGCCGAGTGCACGATGATGTCGGCGCCGTGTTCGAACGGGCGGATCAGGTACGGCGTCGCGATGGTGTTGTCGACGATGAGCGGCACCCCGTTGGTGTGCGCCACCTCGGCGACCAGCGCGATGTCGAGCACGTTGATCTTGGGGTTGCCGATGGTCTCGGCGAAGAACAGCTTGGTATTGGGCCGCACCGCTCTGGCCCACTCCGCGGCGTCGTCCTGGTCTTCGACGAAGGTGGTCTCGATGCCGAGCTTGGCGAGGGTGTACTTGAAGAGGTTGTATGTGCCGCCGTAGATCGAGCTGGACGACACGATGTGGTCGCCGGCCTGGGCGATGTTGAGCACAGCGAAGGTCGACGCCGCCTGGCCGGAGGCCACCAGCAGAGCGCCGGTGCCGCCTTCGAGGGCGGCGACCCGTTCCTCGACCACGGCCTGGGTCGGGTTCTGGATGCGGGTGTAGATGTTGCCGAACTCTGCCAGCGCGAACAGGTTCTGGGCGTGTTCGGCGTTGTTGAAGACGTAGGAGGTGGTCTGGTAGATCGGCGTGGCCCGCGCGTTGGTCACCGGGTCTGGGCGGGCCCCGGAGTGGACCTGCTTGGTTTCGAACTTCCAGTCTGCGGAATCGCTCATGGGTCGGTCTCCCTGTTCGTGGTCGGGCCGGAAAGCCCGAGGAATCTACAGCGGCGGAACCAGACGCTCCGTTGCTCTGCTGCAACCATAGGCAGGGCTATGCCGCGCGACAACGGTTCGCGAAACACTACGTCATCTGCTGCCGGGCCCGTGCGGCAGCACGATGGTGCCCGTGTGGGTGGACGGCTCCTGCCTGAACAGCCAGCGCAGTCGCGGTTCCACCAGCGGCCGGAAAACGCGCCTCACGACGGGCAACGACAGCACCACCGAGATCAGGATGGCCAGCAGGATCACGGCCGGCAGCACCCAGGGCTGCTGCGGACCGTCGAGCACCCCGGTTTCCCGCAGCGGGTAGAGCAGGAAGGTGTGCAGCAGGTAGATGTACATGGTCGCGGCGCCCAGCGGTGTGAACCAGGTCGCCCGGCGCGGCATCAGCATGAGGAAGGCCAGGATGAACAGGAACGACGCCATCATCAGGCCCAGCCGGATGACCCCGGCCCAGAACTGGTCGTAGCCGAACTGCCAGTACGCCTCGTCGTACAGGGTGAAGCTCCGCAGCCGCAGGTCCCGCACGCCGATGATATTGACGGTGACGGCCAGGGCGAGGGCGCCGAAGAGGGCGATCGCGCCGGAACGCCAGCGCCAGACCGCGGCCGGGCGCAGGTGCATCCACCGGGCGGTGAGCGGCCACTGGCGCAGTTTCCAGCCGAACACGAAGAACGGCAGCAGCCCCAGCGTGCGTGACAACGAGAAGGTGCTGTCGATGTCACCGACGTAGCCGGCGCCCACCGAGATGGCGATGCTGATCAGCAGCGGATACCGCATCAGAACCAGGTAGGGCAGCGCCACCCGCCAGATGGCCAGGGCGATCAGGAACCAGAGGGTCCAGGACGGGGTGGAGTAGTCCACCTTGAGGGTGCCGCTGAGCGCCCACTCCACCAGCGTCCAGATGCTTTCGAAGATCAGGTACGGGAAGACGACGTCGGTGATCAGCCGGTGCATCTGGCGGGGGCCCGGCGGTCCTGACTTGGCGAAGTAGCCGCTGACGGCCACGAAAACCGGCACGTGGAACGCGTAGATGAACAGGTAGACGCCGTAGGCGGTGTCGGATTCGCCGATCAGCTTGAGTATCGCGTGACCGATCACCATCAGGGTGATGGCGATCCAGCGGGCGTTGTCCCACAGCGGTACGCGGCGCTTCGGCTTGTGCGGGCCGGCGTGGTGCGGGGTCTCTGTCGGCGAACTCATCGGGTCTATTCTCCGGGCAGAATGGGGCAATGGGCAAAAAAAGAGTCGTGGTCACTGGTGCGAGTTCGGGAATCGGAGCGGCGACGGTGCGCCTGTTCCGGGAGCACGACTGGGATGTGGTGGGCGTGGCCCGCCGGGCCGACAGGCTCGAGACGCTGGCCCAGGAGACCGGCGCGGCGGTGTTCGCCGCCGACCTCACCGTGCAGGCCGACGTCGACTCGTTGCGGGACTACCTCGCCGCCTCCGGCCCGGTGAACGCTCTGGTCAACAACGCCGGCGGCGCCAAGGGGCTCGACTCCGTCGAGGTCGGGTCGATCGACGACTGGGCCTGGATGTACGAGATCAACGTGCTCGCGCTGAAACGGGTCACCACCGCCCTGCTGCCGCTGCTGCGCGCCTCGATCGCCGCCGCAACGGATGCCGCGGCCGCCGGCGCTGCCGCGTCCGCCGACATCGTCAACATCACCTCGACCGCCGGGCACACGGCGTACATCGGCGGCGGCGGCTACAACGCCGCCAAGTTCGCCGCGCACGCCCTGACCGAGGTGCTGCGCTTGGAGCTCAGCGGCGAACCGATCCGGGTGATCGAGATCGCGCCCGGCATGGTGCAGACCGACGAATTCGGTCTGGTGCGCTTCGGCGGCGACCCCGAGAAGGCGGCCGCCGCCTACACCAACGTGGTGCACCCGCTCGTGGCCGACGACGTCGCCGCCACCATCCTGGCCGCCGTCGAACTGCCCGCGCACGTGAACCTGGACCTCGTCGTGGTCAAACCCGTCGCCCAGGCCTCCACCACCTTGGTCGCCCGCGGCCCGCTGCTGCCCCGCGTCTAAACCCACACCCGCCCCCAACTGTTGCCCGAACGGACAATTGCGCCCGGCGTACCGGGCGCAATCGTCCGCATCGGCCACAGTCGCGGCCGCGGGGAGGGGAGCGGGAGGGGAGCGGGGCTAGTGCTCGCTCGCCTTCTCGGCGCCGAACCCGGTGAGGGAGCGCACCGCCATCTCTGCGGCCAGCTTGGGGTCCTCACGGCGGGTGCTGGTGACCGAGCCGAGCCAGCCGAGGAAGAAGCCCAGCGGGATCGAGATGATGCCCGGGTTGTTCAGCGGGTAGATCGCGAAGTCCACACCCTCACCGAACATCGAGGTGGGTGTGCCGGAGAACACCGGCGAGAACACGATCAGCAGAATCGCCGACCCCAACCCGCCGTACATGCTCCACAGGGCCCCGCGGGTGGTGAAACCGCGCCAGAACAGCGAGTACAGGATGGTGGGCAGGTTGGCGCTCGCCGCGACGGCGAAGGCCAGCGCCACCAGGAAGGCGATGTTCTGCCCCTGCACGCCGATGCCGCCGGCGATGGCGAGGATGCCGATCACCACGACGGTGCGCCGGGCGATCTTGACCTCGCCGTCCGGGTCACCCTTGCCCTTCTTGATCACGCTGGCGTAGATGTCGTGCGCGAACGAGGTGGCCGCGGTGATGGTGAGACCGGCGACCACGGCGAGGATGGTGGCGAACGCGATGGCCGAGATGAAGCCCAGCAGCAGCGGGCCGCCCAGCGCCAGCGACAGCAGCGGCGCCGCGGAGTTCACTCCGCCGGGCGAGGCGAGAATGGTGTCCGCACCCACCAGGGCCGCGGCGCCGAAGCCGAGCACCAGCGTGAACAGGTAGAACGCCCCGATCAGGAAGATCGCCCAGACCACCGAGCGTCGGGCCTCCTTGGCGCTGGGCACCGTGTAGAAGCGCATCAGCACGTGCGGCAGGCCCGCGGTGCCGAGCACCAGGGCGATGGCCAGGGAGATGAAGTCCAGCGGGTTGCCGCCGTACTGCAGGCCGGGCGCGAGGATCGACTCCGCCGGGGTGACCGAGGCGTTCGCGACGGCGGCATCGAGCAGGGTGGACAGGTTGAACCCGTTGATCACCAGCACCCACACCGTCATGGCGCCAGCGCCGATGATGAGCAGGAACGCCTTGACGATCTGCACCCAGGTGGTGCCCTTCATGCCGCCGATCAGCACGTACATGATCATCAGCCCGCCGACCACCGTCACCACAATGGATTGGCCGAGCTTGTCGTTGATGCCCAACAACAGCGAGACGAGCCCGCCGGCGCCGGCCATCTGCGCGAGCAGGTAGAAGAAGCACACCGCCAGGGTGGTGGTGGCCGCGGCGACGCGCACCGGCCGTTGGGCCAGCCGGAAGGAGAGCACATCCGCCATGGTGAACTTGCCGGTGTTGCGCATCAGCTCGGCCACCAGCAGCAGGGCCACCAGCCAGGCCACCAGGAAGCCGATCGAGTAGAGGAACCCGTCGTAGCCGTTCACGGCGATGGCGCCGACGATGCCGAGGAACGATGCCGCCGAGAGGTAGTCGCCGGCGATCGCGAAGCCGTTCTGGGGCCCGGTGAAGGAGCGACCGCCGGTGTAGTAATCGGCGGCGGTGCGGTTGTTGCGGCCGGCCCGGATCACGATCACCAGGGTGACGGCCACGAAGGCCAGGAAGATCGAGATGTTCAGGACCGGGTTGTTCTCCGTGGGCTCGACCGCTGCGGCGACAGCGGTCAGGCTCATTCCCAGGGCGCTCATGCGGCGACCTTCGCTTCGAGCTCGGCGCGGAGCTCTGCGCCCAGCGGGTCGAGCACCCGGTTGGAGAAGGCGACATACCAGATGGTGATGGCGAACGTCGTGACGAACTGGCCGAGGCCGAGCACCAGGCCCAGGTTGATGCTGCCGAAGACCGGCCGCGCCATCACATCGGGCAGGTAGGCCGCCACCAGCACGTACGCGAAGTACCAGACCAGGAAGAACACCGCCATCGGCACCACGAACCTCCGGCGCCGGCGTTGCAGGTTGACGAAGCGGTCGCTGGTCTCGAAGGCGACATAGTCGATCGAGTCCTCCGGCCTGGTGTCGTTCAGTGATTCCTTCATGGGGCTCCTTTGCTCCGGTGAGATGGGTGGATGTTAGTCGGTTGGTGGGGCCGGACAGCAAGGGCGAGCGCGTCGAGCACGGCGGGGTCTTCGATGGTGGGCGGGACCTTGTACGGCTCGCCGTCGACGATCTGGCGGATGGTCTTGCGCAGGATCTTGCCTGAGCGGGTCTTGGGCAGCCGGTCCAGGATTCTCACGTCGCGGAACGCCGCCACCGGGCCGATGTGCTCCCGCACCAGGTTGACCAGCTCGGCCGTGAGCAGATCGTGGTCGACCACCGCGCCGGCCTTGAGGGTGACGAAACCGGCCGCCCGCTGGCCCTTGAGCGCGTCGTGCACGCCGAGCACGGCGCACTCCGCAACGGCCGGATGCCGGGTGAGCACCTCCTCGAGGGACCCTGTGGAGAGCCGGTGGCCGGCGACGTTGATCACGTCGTCGGTACGGCCCATCACGTAGAGATAGCCGTCGGCGTCGAGGTGCCCGGAGTCCCCGGTGGCGTAGTAACCGGGGAAGGCGGTGAGGTAGGCGTCGACGAAGCGGTCGGCGCCGCCCCAGATGCCCAGCAGGGAGCCCGGCGGCAGCGGCAGCCGGATGACGATGTTGCCGTCCTTGCCCGGCTTGGTGATGGGTGCGCCCTTCGAATCGAGAATCGCGATGTCGTAGCCGGGCACCGGCACCGCGGTGGAGCCGGGTTTGGTGGGCAGCTCCTGGATTCCGCGCGGGTTGGCGCAGATGGCCCAGCCGGTCTCGGTCTGCCACCAGTGGTCGACGACCGGGCAGTGCAGGCCGTCGTTGACCCAGTGGAAGGTCTCCGGGTCGAGCCGTTCACCGGCCAGGAACAGCGCGGTGAGGCTGGACACGTCGTGGCGGGCCAGCTCGGCCAGGTCGGGGTCGACCCGGCGGATGGCCCGGATGGCCGTGGGCGCGGTGAACAACACGTTCACCCTGTAGTCCGCCACGACGCGCCAGAAGGCGCCGGCATCCGGGGTGCCGATGGGCTTGCCCTCGTAGATGATCGTGGTGGCGCCGGCCAGCAGCGGTGCGTAGACGATGTAGGAGTGGCCGACCACCCAGCCGACGTCCGACGCCGCCCAGAACACGTCGTCGGGCCCGATGTCGTAGATGCCCCGCATAGACCAGGTCAGCGCAACGGCGTGACCGCCGTTGTCGCGGATGATGCCCTTCGGGTTTCCGGTGGTGCCGGAGGTATAGAGGATGTAGAGCGGGTCGGTGCTTGCGACGGTGACCGGGTCGGCCGGGGTGGCGGCGGCCTCCGCGTCCGCCCAGTCCAGCCAACGCACGGCGGCATCGTCGGCGGGGTCCCCGGCGTAGTCGGCGGCAGATCCGTCGATCGTGGCACGGTCGCGCACGATGACGGTGTGCACCGAGCCGGCGCTGAGCTCGAGCGCCTTCTGCACCAAGGGGAGATACGGCACCGCCTTGCCGGGCTCCAGGCCGCCGGAGGCCGTGACGATCACCGCGGGCCGGGCATCGTCGATGCGCACGGCGAGCTCGCTGGCCGCGAAGCCGCCGAACACCACCGAATGCACGGCCCCGATCCGGGCGCAGGCGAGCATCGCCACGACGGCCTCGGGGATCATCGGCAGGTACACGATGACCCTGTCGCCCCGGCCCACGCCATTGGCCCGCAGCACCCCGGCGAACCTGGCGACCCGGTCGAGCAGGTCGCGGTAGCTCAGCCGGATGCGGGTGCCCGTCATCGCGGAGTCGTAGATCAGCGCCGTGTGATCGCCGCGGCCGGCCAGGACGTGCCGGTCGAGGGCGTTGTAGCTGGTGTTGAGGGTGCCGTCCGCGAACCAGGAGTAGTCAGTGGGGGAGCGCTCTGTCAGCGCCGTGGTCGGCGCGCTGACCCAATCGACGAGCCCGGCGGCCTGCAGCCAGAAGTCATCGCGCTCGTCGATGCTCCGCCGCCAGACATCGCGGTAGCCCTGGGGGGTCGTGCGAGTGGTTCCAGTGTCTTCGATCATGGTGCGAACCTCTCCATTGAAGCTCTCATGTATACACAAGGTGCGGTTAGTCTTGCACACGCCGGGCAATAGGGGAATAGAATGCGCGTGTGTATACAGAGACCGTGAAATCCGCACCGGAGCGGGCGAGCGACCGGGCCTACAGGGTGTTGCGTGACGAGATCCTCGACGGAGTCCTGCCGGCCGGCACGGTGCTGCTCGAGGTGGAACAGGCCGCCAGGCTCGGCGTCTCCCGCACCCCGCTGCGCTCCGCCGTGGCGCGGCTCGTGGCCGCCGGTCTCGTCGCCGGCCGCAGCGGCCGGGGCTTCTCGGTCACCGAGATGTCGGTCGAGTCGATCAACGATCTCTACGAGCTGCGCGAGGCCCTCGAGGAGCGGGCCGCGACGCTGGCCGCGCGCCGCGATGACCGCACCGCGTTCGGGATGCTGCGCGACCGGTTCGTCGCCGCCCCGGCCCTGCTCGATGCGGGCGAAGACGGCATCCACGAGTACTACGCGCTGATCGACGAGTTCGACGCCGCCATCGACGCCGCCGTCGACAACTCCTTCCTGGTGGGCGCCCTGGTCACCGTGCGCACCCACCTGGCCCGCATCCGCCGGGTGGCCAGGGGAAACCCGGTGCGGCTGCGGGCCGCCGCGGCCGAACACCTGTTGATCCTCGACGCGATCATCCACGGCGACGCTGCGCTCGCCGCGCACGCCACCCACGTGCACCTGCATCTCAGCCTCGCGAGTGTGCTCGCGGTGCTCGAGGCCACCGAAACGACCTCCTGACCTCCCGATTCGAAAGGACCACCCTCGTGCAGACAACCTCCGTGCGCGTGCACCCCAGCGAGAACAGCCCCGCCAAGACCGACCAGCTGGCCTGGAAGATCGCCGCCTGCGCGGCAGACCCGGTCCCGGTCGACGACGATGTCACCGAGATGATCATCAACCGGGTGATCGACAACGCCGCCGTCGCCGCGGCCTCGCTGACCCGTGCCGCCGTCGCCGCCGCCCGGTCGCAGGCGCTGGCGCATCCCCGGTCGACCGGCGGCGACGGCGCCACGGTGTTCGGCCCGTCCGACACCGAGAGGGTCTCGCCGGAGTGGGCGGCCTGGGCCAACGGGGTGGCCGTGCGGGAACTGGACTACCACGACACCTTCCTCGCCGCCGAGTACTCGCACCCCGGCGACAACATCCCGCCGCTCATCGCCGTCGCCCAGCACCTGGCCGCCCGCCGCGGCCTCACCGGAGGCGACCTGGTGCGCGGCATCGCGACGGGCTACGAGGTGCAGATCGACCTGGCCCGCTCGATCAGCCTGCACAAGCACAAGATCGACCACGTCGCCCACCTGGGCCCGTCGGCCGCGGCCGGCCTCGGCACCCTGCTGGGCCTGGACCCCGACACGATCTTCCAGGCCGTCGGCCAGGCCCTGCACACCACCACGGCCACCCGGCAGTCCCGCAAGGGCGAAATCTCCTCCTGGAAGGCATACGCTCCCGCGTTCGCCGGCAAGATGGCCGTCGAGGCCGTCGACCGGGCCATGCGCGGCCAGACCAGCCCCACCCCGATCTACGAGGGTGAGGACGGCGTGATCGCCTGGCTGCTCGACGGACCGGATGCCGCTTACGACGTAGCCCTGCCGGCCGCGGGTGAGCCCAAACGGGCGATCCTGGACAGCTTCACCAAGGAGCACTCCGCGGAGTACCAGGCCCAGGCGCTCATCGACCTGGCCCGGAAGCTGCACCGCGAGCACCCCGAAATCCTGGTGCCCGGCGCGGTGGCGAGCATCGTCATCCACACCTCACACCACACCCACAACGTGATCGGCTCCGGAGCCAACGACCCACAGAAGTACGACCCGCTGGCCAGCCGGGAAACCCTGGACCACTCGGTGCCGTACATCTTCACCGTCGCGCTCCAGGACGGCTCCTGGCATCACGAGGACTCCTACCGGCCCGAGCGCGCCGGCCGGGCCGACACCGTGGCCCTGTGGAACACGGTCAGCACGAGCGAAGATGCCGAGTGGACCCGCCGGTACCACTCCAGCGACCCCGCCGAGAAGGCGTTCGGCGGCCGTGTCGAGATCCTGCTGGCCGACGGCAGCCGTCTGGTCGACGAGCTGGCCGTCGCGGATGCGCATCCGCTCGGCGCCCGCCCGTTCGTGCGCGCCGACTACGTCGCCAAGTTCCGGCTGCTCGCCGCGAACGCCCTGGAGCCGGCCGAGATCGAGCGGTTCCTGGACCTCGCCCAGCGGCTGCCGGAGCTGACCGCTGCCGAACTCGGCGGCCTCACCCTGGTGGCCCGCCCCGGCCTCCTCGAACCGCTGCCCAGCCTGAACGGAATCTTCTGATGCTCTACTCCGGACTCACCCCCGCCGCCAAGCGCGCGCAACTCCGCGCCGACCTCGCCGGCGGCGAGCTGCTGCGTTTCCCCGGCGCGTTCAACCCGCTCAGCGCCAAACTGATCCAGGCCAAGGGATTCGAGGGCGTCTACATCTCCGGTGCCGTGCTCGCCGCCGACCTCGGTCTGCCCGACATCGGTTTGACCACTCTCACCGAGGTCGCCGGCCGCAGTCAGCAGATCTCCCGGATGACCGACCTGCCCACCCTCGTCGACGCCGACACCGGCTTCGGCGAGCCGATGAATGTGGCCCGCACCGTGCAGACCCTCGAGGATGCCGGCGTGGCCGGCCTGCACATCGAGGACCAGGTCAACCCCAAACGCTGCGGGCACCTGGACGGCAAGCAGGTCGTCGACACCGACACGGCCCTCAAGCGCATCCGCGCGGCCGTCGACGCCCGGCGGGATGCGAACCTGCTCGTGATGGCGCGCACCGACATCCGCGCCGTCGACGGGCTGGCCGCAGCGATCGACCGGGCCAAGGCGCTGGTGGATGCCGGCGCCGACGCGATCTTCCCCGAGGCCATGGGCACCCTGGCCGAATTCGAAGCCATCCGGGCGGCGGTGGACGTGCCGATCCTGGCCAATATGACCGAGTTCGGCAAGAGCGAACTCTTCAGGGTCGACCAGCTCGCCGACGTGGGCATCAACCTGGTGATCTTCCCGGTGTCGCTGCTGCGCCTGGCGATGGGCGCAGCCGTTGCGGGCCTGGACACCATCCTCGCCGAGGGCTCGTTGACCAGCCGGCTGCCGGACATGCAAACCCGCGCCGAGCTCTACCGGCTGCTGGACTACGAGGCTTACAATCGCTTCGATTCGGGGATTTTCAACTTCACTCTGAGCGGTCACGACGGCTAGCCCAGCACCACAACGGCACCACGAAGCAGTACCAGCACGGCCAAGTACCTCAGGACGCAAAGGAGCGAAATGACTATCAACCAGCCCACCCACACGGCCCCGGTGCAACAGCCGGTCGTGCCGGAGATCCACCGCGGCCTGGCCGGGGTTGTGGCCGATACGACGGCGGTGTCCAGGGTCAACCCCGACTCCAACTCGCTGCTCTACCGCGGCTACCCGGTGCAGGAACTGGCCGCGCAGAAGAGCTTCGAAGAGGTCGCCTACCTGCTCTGGCACGGCGAGCTGCCGGACGATGTGCAACTGGCCGCATTCGAGGTCGCCGAGCGGTCACTCCGGCGCCTGGATCACTCGGTGCGCCGGGTGATCGACGAGATCCCCACCTCCGCCGATCCGATGGACGTGGTGCGCACCGCCGTGAGCGTGATCGGCGCCAACGACCTGAGCACCCCGGACTCGTCGGTGGAGGCCAACCTGGCCAAGTCGTTGCGCCTGTTCGCGCAGCTGCCGGCGATCGTCTCGTACGATCAGCGCCGCCGGCACGGCCTCGACCTCGTCGAACCCCGCGACGACCTCGGTTATTCGGCGAACTTCCTCTACATGACCTTCGGCGAGGTGCAGGAGGTCGAGGTCGTCGAAGCCTTCGACGTGTCGATGATCATGTACGCCGAGCACTCCTTCAACGCGTCCACGTTCACGGCCCGGGTGATCACCTCCACCCTCTCCGACCTCTACTCCGCCGTGACCGGGGCGATTGGGGCGCTCAAGGGCCCGTTGCACGGCGGCGCGAACGAGGCCGTGATGCACATCTTCAGCGAGATCGGCCTGGGCGACGGGTCGGCGGAGCGCGCCGAACTCTGGCTGGAGGACACCCTCGCGCATAAGCGCAAGGTGATGGGCTTCGGCCACCGGGTGTACAAACACGGCGACTCCAGGGTGCCCACCATGCACGCGGCGCTGCTCACCCTGATCGACCACTTCGACCGGCCCGACCTGCTCGACCTCTACGAATCGCTCGCCGACGGCATGAAGACCCGCACCGGCATCCTGCCCAACCTGGACTACCCGGCCGGCCCGGCGTACCACCTGATGGGTTTCGACACCGCCAGCTTCACGCCGATCTTCGTCGCCGCCCGGGTGACCGGCTGGACCGCGCACATCATGGAGCAACTGGCCGCGAACGCGCTGATCCGGCCGCTGTCGGTCTACAACGGCACGCCGGAACGCCACGTTCCGCCGGCGGCCGACGGCGACGTGCTCTGACGCCGCGCGAGCCGCTCCATACTGGAGTCATGACTGTACTGATAGCCGGATGCGGCGACCTCGGCACCGAGGTGGGCCTCCGCCTGGTCGCCCTCGGCCAACGAGTGGTGGGAGTGCGCCGCCAGGCCGGGGTGCTCCCGGTCGCCCTCAACGGGCAGTCCGTCGACCTGAGCCGCGAGCGGCCCGAGGTGCCGGCGGACACCGAGATCGTGATCGTGACCGTCGCCGCGGGCAACCCAGACCCCGCGGTGTACCGGGCCGCGTATGTGACCGGCCTGGCCAACCTCCTCGACGCCCTCGACGCGACCGGGGTCACCCCGCGCCGGTTCCTGCTGGTGTCCTCCACCGCGGTGTACGACGTGAACGACGGCAGCACTGTCGACGAGGAGACCCCGGCGGCCCCGGGACCGGGCACCGACTCGATCCTGCTCGAGGCCGAGCAGCTGCTGCGCAGCCGGATCCCGGCCGCCGTCGTGCTGCGCCTGGGCGGCATTTACGGCCCCGGCCGGGAGCGCCTGATCAGGCAGGTCCGCGAGGGGCGGGCGACGATTGCCGCGCGCGGCCGTCTCAGTAACCGGATCCACCGCGACGACGCCGCGGCCATGATCGTGCACCTGGTCTGTCGGGACACGGCGCCCGACCCGCTCTACCTCGGCGTCGACTCGACGCCGGTGCCCGCCACCGAGGTGCTGGATTTCCTCGCCGACGAACTCGGCCTGCCCCACCCGGAGATCGTCGAGACCGGCGGCCGCCGCGGCGGCGACAAACGCGTGAGCAACCGTCGAATCCTCGAGACCGGGTTCAGCTTCACCTATCCGAGCTACCGGGAGGGTTACCGGGCCGTGCTGGCCGGCCAGGCGGTTCGGCACCCGTAAGCCCCACACCGGTCAGGGGGCTGCTGCAGCGCAGCCGGGCGGGCCCGAGCCGCAGCATCCCGTCGGTCAGCGGTTCGCAGCGCATGCCGCCGCGGCCCCGCAGGGCCCGGTGCGCGCCGGGAGCCAGCACCACGTCCATCCAGGCGCACGGGTTCGCCGGCCGGTTGACCAGGAACTCGACCGGGCCGTCGCCGGTGTCGAGCGAGAACGTGGCGCCGCGCAGAGAGTCGATATCCACCCCGCGCAGCAGGACGTTGCGCCGGGTGGCGGCCGGGTCCAGAGTGCGCGGCAGGCCGAGGTCATCCGCCACCTGCGCCAGAACGTCGGCGTTCATCACGGTGACCGACGCGTGTACGTGCGCCGGTTTGGCGAAGTGCCGGTCGCCCACGATGCCCAGGCCCGCCCGCAGGCGGACGCTGGGGTGGCTCTCCGCGCCGACCATCGGCAGCGGCCCGTCGGCCGGGCGCCCCTCGTAGCGGTGCACGGGGGAGGCCAGGAGCAGCACGATCTCCACCTCGGCGCTGTGCGGCAGAAGGCTCACAAGACGGTTACGGCGCCATCCCGGACTCGACCGGCACGAATTCCACGTTGTTGGTGGGGTGCACGGTCTTCGCCGGCGCGCGGGAAAAGCCCTTGGCATCCAGGCGGTTCTCGGCGCGGAAGGTAGCCAGCGCCGCGTCGTACAGGTCGTTCAGCCGAGCGCCGGTGTACTCGCCGGTCGTGCCGTCGGTGAAGAGAATCGCGATGGGGGTCTTGCTGGGGAAGTGGCGGTTCATGCGGATGAAACCGTGGGCGTCCTGGTGCAGTGTGATCATGGGTCAATTCTCCTGTAACCGGGGCGTCGCCGCGGAACCGGGCCCTTCGGCCGCGCACTGCGGCCGCCCGAGGTTCTACCATTGACAAATGCAACCCGACCAGCAGCAAACCGCGCCCCCCGCCACCATCGACCCGCCGCGCGAGGTGCTGGAGTGGACCGACTTCGCCGACGCCTCCAGGTCGCTGGCCTCGACGGTGCTGGCCAGCGGCTTCCAGCCCGATGTCGTGATCGCCATCGCCCGCGGCGGACTGCTGCTCGCCGGAGCCATCTCCTACGCCCTCGGCACCAAGAACTGCGGCTCCATCAACGTCGAGTTCTACAGCGGCATCGACGAGCGCCTGCCCGAGCCCGTGCTGTCCGGCCCGATGCTCGACGCCCCGGCCCTCGCGGGCCTGCGGGTGCTGCTGGTCGACGACGTCTCCGACTCCGGCCACACCCTCGCCCTCGTGGTCGGCATCCTCAAGGAATCGGCCGGTGAGGTGCGCTCCGCCACCCTGTACACCAAGCCGCGCACCGTGCACGTGCCCGACTTCACCTGGCGCGAGACCGACGGCTGGATCGTCTTCCCCTGGTCGTCGCTCCCGCCCGTCACGGCCACCCCGCTCACCTCGGTGGTCGACGCATGAGCATCCACCTCGTCGGCGGCGGCTGGGCCCCCGAAAACGACACCGAGAACGACGCGGCGGTCTTCGGGCCGTTCCTGGCCGAGGCCGCCCTGCGGGCCACCGCCGCCGGCCGCACCGACCCGCGGATCGCGATCGTCGTGGTGCGGAACGGCGACGGCGACGACCACGCCGCCAAACTTGTCGCCGCGCTCGAAGCAGCCGGCCCGCTTGACCCCGTCATCACGTCGCTGGCCCTCGATGGCCTGGCGACCCTGCTGGCGGTGGCGGATGCCGACGGCATCGTCATCGGCGGCGGCCTCACCCCCGCCTATCTCACGGCCGTCGCGCCCATCGCCGGTGAGATCCGCCGCCAGGTGGCCGCCGGCATCCCGTACCTGGGCTACTCCGCCGGCGCGATGATCGCGGCCGAGCGAGCCCTGCTCGGCGGCTGGCGCATCGGCGGCGTGCCGGTGAGCCCGCAGGAGGCCTCGGAAGACCTCGACGAGATCACCATCGAGAACGGCATCGGCCTGCTCGACGTGACCGTCGACGTGCACGTCGCCCAGTGGGGCACCCTGAGCCGCATGGTCGCCGCCACCGAGGCCGGACTCATCCGCGGCGGCCTCGCCGTGGACGAGGGCACCGTGCTGATCGTGGGCCAGGGCACCCTCGGCGTGGCCGGCGCCGGCAGTGTCTGGACCGTCAGCGAATCCGAGGGCGGGGTGCTGGTGAGTACCTTCGGCGCCTAGCGGATGGCAGAACCCGCGCTGATCGCGGCGCCGATCGAACCCGGTTGGGCGCGCGCCTTCGGCGTCCCCGGCGCGGGGGATGCGCCGGTCGACGTGAACACCGTGGACCCGTTCGCGGCCCCGCTCGCCTTCGCGCGGGCCGACGCCGCGGCCGGCGAACGGGTGCTGCCCGCGCCGGAGCACATCCTGCGGGCCTTCCGGCAGCCGTTCGCCGACGTGCGAGTACTCATCGTGGGCCAGGACCCGTACCCGACCCCAGGGCATCCGGTGGGCCTGGCCTTCTCGGTGGCCGCTGAGGTGCGCCCGGTGCCGCGGAGCCTAGGCAACATCTTCACCGAGCTGCACGACGACCTCGCTCTGCCGACCCCGGCCACCGGCGACCTCACCCCCTGGACCCGGCACGGCGTGCTGCTGCTCAACCGGGTGCTCACGGTGCGGGCCGGCGCCGCGGGCTCGCACCGGCGACACGGCTGGGAGGCCGTGACCGAGCAGGCCATCCGGGCGCTGGCCGCCCGCGGCACGCCGCTGGTCGCCATCCTCTGGGGCAAGGACGCCGAAAACCTCGCCCCGCTACTGGGAGACACCCCCACCATCGTCTCCGCGCATCCGAGCCCGCTGTCGGCCCGACGTGGATTCACCGGATCGCGCCCGTTCAGCCGGGCGAACGCGCTGCTGGCCGCGCAGGGCGCCGCGCCCATCGACTGGTCGCTGACGGTAGCCTGAACAGCATGTGGAGAGGACCCGTCCGGTGTTAGAAGAGGAATACCAGCCCCGTCGGCGGCTGCCGCGTCACCTGTCTCCGGCGCCGGCGCCCGAGGCGCCGTTCGAGTACGCGCTGCGCGACGCGGTGGAGACCGACCTGCCCCATATTCAGGAGATCTACAACTATTACGTCGCGAACAGCACCGTCACCTTCGACGAGGATGCGATGACGCTTGCCGAATGGCGCGACAAGTTCCACTACCTGGCCAAGCTCGGCATGCCGTTCATCGTCGCCGAGTCCCCTGCCGGCCAGCTGCTCGGCTACGCCCTGGTGAGCCCGTGGAAGCAGAAGAAGGCTTACAGGTTCACCGTCGAGAACTCCATCTACCTCGGTGCCGCCTCCACCGGCAAGGGGCTGGGCCGGGTTCTGCTGGCCGAACTCATCGAGCGGTCCAGGGCCGCCGGCCTCAAGGAGATCATCGCCGTGATCGCCGACCAGGGCGCCGACGCCTCGATCAAGCTGCACCAGGACTTCGGTTTCGAGGAGATCGGCCGGATGGGCAAGGTCGGCTTCAAGTTCGAGCGTTGGCTGGGCACCGTGCTGCTTCAGAAGAGCCTGAAGTAGCGGCAGCCGGCAACTCAGCGGCGCGACAACCGCCCGGTCACCGTCACCACGGCGCGCCGGGGTGCTGTTCCGGCCAGCCAGGCGACGACCCGGTTCTGGCCGCCGACGACGGTGTGCGGGGGAGTCGTGGCCGCGTCGAGAGCGGCGAAGGCCGTGTGCATCACCTCGTCGACGCTCATCAGACGCCGCGGCCCGTCCGGTGACCGCCGGGCGACGGCGTAGAACTCGGTCTCGGTGGGGCCGGGGCACACCGCGGTGACCTTGAGGCCGGTGGCCCGCGTCTCGTACCAGAGCGCCTCGGTGAGGCTGAGCACGTAGGCCTTGGCGGCGGCGTACACGGCCAGCCGCGGCACCGGCTGGAACGCTGCGGTGCTGGCCAGGTTCACCAGTGCGGCCCCGTGCGGATGGGCGAGGGCCGCGGCCTGAAGACCGGGCAGCAGGGCGTGGGTGAGATCCGTCAGCGCCGCCACGTTCACGGCGACCTGGTCGTGCACCCGGCCGGCCGGCGCATCCACCAGGGCGCCGAAATGGCCGAAGCCGGCGTTGTTGACCAGGGTGGCCACCCGGATGTCGCGTTCGGTCAGGTCCCGCACCAGCTCGGGTACGGCGCCGGGTTCGGCGAGGTCGAGCGGAATCACCGTCGACACGGTGCCGTATTTCTCGGCCAGGTCCACCGCGAGGGCCTCCAGGCGGTCGAGCCGCCGGGCGGTGAGCACCAGGTCGGCGCCGCGGCGGGCGAGCTCGTGCGCGAAGCCCACCCCCAGCCCGCTGGACGCGCCGGTGACCAGGGCGGTCGTGCCCATCGGGTTGTACAGCGCGGCAGTCTTGGTGCGGGTCATCCTCCGAGGCTACCCTCGCCGGGGTTTCCGGCGCCAGCATGGCTAGGCTCGGGGGATGGCCGACCTCTTCGAACTGACCGCCCTCGACCAGTGGCGGTCGCTGCAGCGGGGCGAGATCAGCCCCACCGACCTCACCGAGCACTACCTGGCCCGCATCGAGCGGCTGAACCCCGGGCTCGGCGCTTTTGTCACCGTGACCGCCGAGGCCGCCCTGGCCAGGGCCCGGTTCGTGGAGAACGAGGTTCCCCGCACCGCACCGCTATGGGGCCTGCCCTTCGGCGACAAAGATCTGCAGCTGCGCGCCGGCGTGCCCGCGCGCCTGGGCTCCCGGCTGATGCGGGACAACGTGCCCGAAACCAGCGACCTGCTCGTGCAGGCCCTCGACACCGCCGGCGGAATCAGCCTGGGCAAGACCAATACACCCGAGTTCGGTCTGCCCTCCTACACCGAGAGCCTGGCCGCCCCGCCGGCCCGCAATCCCTGGAACCCCGCTTTCGGCGCCGGCGGCTCCAGCGGCGGCGCCGCGGTGGCCGTGGCCGCCCGGATGCTGCCGTTCGCACCCGGGAGTGACGGCGGCGGCTCGGTGCGGATCCCCGCCGCCGCCTGCGGCCTCGTCGGCCTGAAGCCGTCCCGGGGCCGAATTCCGGCGGCGAGCGGCCTCGACGTGCCCGGCGGACTGCCGGTGGCCGGCCCGCTGGCCCGCACCGTGGCGGATGCGGCCCTGCTGCTGGACGCCATGATCGCGCCGGGCGGCGGCCGGCCGGAGCATCCGTTCTCGGTGCGGGCGCCCGGGGGAGACGAGCAGCTGCTCGGCGCCGCCATCCGCGGTGAGGGCCGGTACCAGCTGGGCGTGATGACCACCTCGGCCTGGGACGACGCCTACGAGATCAGCCTGGCTCCGGAGGCCCTGGCCGCGCTCACCTCGGCCGTGGACGGCTTCGCGGCGATGGGGCACGGCATCGAACAAACCGCCCTCACGGCAGACCCGAGCTACGCGCCGGCCTTCCGGGCGCTGTGGCAGCTCAGCGCGGCCCGGATCCCCGCCGAAACCCCGGAGCAGGAGGCCCTGCTCGAACCCCTCACCCGGTGGCTGATGCACCGCGGCCGTTCGCTGACCGGCAGCGCCGTGGCCGAGGCGCTGAGCACCCTGGCCGCCTACGAGCGCTCGTTCATCCGTCAGCTGGCCCGCTTCGACGCCGTGCTCACGCCCGCGCTGGCGCTGACCCCGCGACCTGTGGGCTGGTACGACGCCACGGATGGCGAACGCAACTTCGCCCAGCAGGTGCAGTACACGCCGTTCACCTCGATGGTGAATGTCTGCGGCCTGCCGGCCATCACCCTGCCCGTCGCGCAGACCGCCGACGGGCTGCCGATGGGTGTTCAACTGATCGGCCGGCCGGGCGGCGAGGCCACCCTGCTGGCGCTCGGGGCGCAACTGGAGCGCAGGCTCCGCTGGCAGGACCGGGTGCCGGCCGGCCTGTGACCGGCGTGTCTTGTTTTGAGTGATTCAAAACAACTGCTAGCGTGAGGGCATGCACAGACACGGAATGGACGACCAGGCGATACCAGCCGCCCTCGACCACGCCGCCGACCATGCCGCCGAGATTCGCGCTGCGGGACTGAAGGTCACCGCACCCCGGCTGGCCGTGCTTGGCGGGCTCGCCGCGTCTCCGCACGCCACCGCCGACCAGCTCTTCGAGGCCGTCAGCCGGCAACTGCCCGGCACCTCCCTGCAGGCGGTCTACGGTGTGCTCGGCGCCTTCAACACCGCCGGTCTGGTGCGCCGCATCGAACCGGCCGGCTCCGCCGCGCTGTTCGAGCGCCGGGTGGGCGACAACCACCACCACATCGTCTGCACGAACTGCCACAGCGTTCGCGACGTGGAGTGCGTGACCGGCGAAGCTCCCTGCCTGACCCCGTCTGACACCGCCGGCTTCGTCGTGCAGACCGCCGAGGTCACCTTCTGGGGTCTCTGCCCGGACTGCCAGACCGGCACGACGCTCCCCTCGACATCCACCGACTTCTAAACGACGCGAACGACCAGCACATGACACGAAGGAGCACCATGACAACACTGCCCCCCACCACCACCCAGACCGGAACCCCGGTTCCCAGCGACGAGCACTCCCTCACCGCCGGCGCCGACGGCGTCACCGCCCTGCACGACCGCTACCTGGTCGAGAAGCTCGCGCAGTTCAACCGCGAGCGCATCCCGGAGCGCATCGTGCACGCCAAGGGCGGCGGAGCGCACGGCGTTTTCGAAGTCACCGGTGACGTGTCCGCATACACCCGCGCGGCGCTGTTCCAGCCCGGCGCGCGCACCGACACCCTGCAGCGCTTCTCCAGCGTCGCCGGCGAGCAGGGCAGCCCGGACACCTGGCGCGACGTGCGCGGCTTCTCGGTGAAGTTCTACACCCAGGAGGGCAACTACGACATCGTCGGAAACAACACCCCGGTGTTCTTCATCCGCGACGGCATCAAGTTCCCCGACTTCATCCACTCGCAGAAGCGCCTGCCCGGCTCCGGCCTCCGCGACGCCGACATGCAGTGGGACTTCTGGACCCTCTCGCCCGAGTCCGCCCACCAGGTGACCTACCTGATGGGCGACCGCGGCCTGCCGCGGTCCTGGCGCACCATGCCCGGCTTCGGCTCGCACACCTACCAGTGGATCAACGCCGCCGGTGAGCGCTTCTGGGTGAAGTACCACTTCACCTCCAACCAGGGCAACATCGAGATGGAAGGCGCAGAAGCCGAGCTCATCGCCGGCGCCGACGCCGATTACTACCGGCGCGACCTCTACGAAGCCATCGACGCCGGCGACTTCCCGTCCTGGGACGTGCACGTGCAGGTCATGCCCTACGAAGAGGGCAAGACCTACAGGTTCAACCCGTTCGACCTCACCAAGGTCTGGCCGCACGCGGACTTCCCGCTCATCAAGGTGGGCACGCACACCCTCAACCGCAACCCGGGCAACTTCTTCGCCGAGATCGAACAGGCCGCGTTCTCGCCGGCCAACTTCGTGCCCGGCATCGCCGCCAGCCCCGACAAGATGCTGATGGCTCGTATCTTCTCCTACCCGGATGCCCAGCGCTACCGCGTGGGCACCAACTACAACCAGCTGCCGGTGAACGCGCCCCAGGCCCCGGTGCACAACTACTCGCAGGATGGCGCCGCCCGGTACCACTTCAACGACGCCAGCGCCCCGGTCTACGCGCCCAACTCGCTCGGCGGCCCCGTCGCCGATCCGGCCCTCGCGGGCGACGGCAGCTGGGAGTTCGACGGTGCGCTGGTGCGCAGCGCCGCCACCCTCCGCTCCGAGGACGACGACTTCGGCCAGGCCGGCACCCTCTACCGCGACGTCTTCGACGACGCGGCCAAGGCCCGGTTCCTGGAGACCATCACCGGTGCCGTCGGTGGCGTCACCCGCCCCGAGGTCAAGGAACGCGCCATCCAGTACTGGACGAACGTGGACACCACCCTCGGCGCGAGCCTCAGGCTGAACCTGGCCACCGACGCTGCGGCCGGCTCGGCCAACGTGGCCGCTGAGCCCGTCGGCGTCGGCGAGTAACACCCGCACCACCTCACTCGCGCGGCCGGCCCAGCCGGCCGGCCGCGCGATCACACACCACCACCAGCACGCGTCCAATGAAGCTCTGCGTCGAAACCAGCCCCACCCGACAGGAGCATCATGAATTCCTACATCAGCATCGCCGGCCCCCGCACCGATCGTTCAGCCGAGCCGGCCGGCTACGTGAGCAGCGGACAGCCCGCCGCGATCCCCACCGGCTACGTCAGCCCGGCCACGCGGCGCGGCGCGGGCAGCTACGTCGCCAGCGAGTGGGTCACCGCCGCGTAACGACCCACCTCGGAACCGTTCACCGGAAATCGCTAGGTGAAACATAGGTAAGGCATGCCATACTTAGGCCATGCTTACCTCGACAGTCGCTCCCGCGCCGGCCGCCGCACGCGTGCGGGCACCGCGCCCCAGCTACCGCCCGTTCGCCGTCTCGGTGGCCCGCGTGCAACGTCTGTCGACAAATTTCACCCGGGTGACCTTCACCGGCCCCGACCTGCACGAATTCGGCACCGCCGGCCTCGATCAGCGCATCAAGCTCGTCCTCCCGCTGCCCGGCGTCGGGGTCTCGTCCTTCCCGCAGAGCGACTCCTGGTACGAGACCTGGCGCGACCTGCCCGCGGAGCGCCGGAACCCCCTGCGCACCTACACCGTGCGGCACGCCCGCCCCGAGCACCGCGAGGTGGACATCGACTTCGTCACCCACGGCGACGCCGGCCCCGCATCGCGCTGGGTGCGCGCCGCGATCGTCGGCGACGAGGTCGCCATCGTGGGACCTGTCGCCGACGGCGACAACCCGATCGTGGGCATCGAGTGGGCCCCGGGCAACGCCAACACCGTGCTCATCGCCGGCGACGAGACCGCCGCTCCGGCGATCTGCGCCATCCTCTCGGCCCTGCCGCGCACCGCTCGGGGCTGCGCCTACATCGAGGTGCCCGAAGACGGCGACGCGCACGAGACCAACGCTCCCGACGGGGTCACCGTGACCTGGCTGGCCCGCAACGGCGCCGCCCACGGTTCCGCGCTCGAATCCGCCGTTCGGGGCTGGACGGCCCGCTTCCTGACCGCACACCACAGCGGTACCGAGCTGCCCGACATCGACATCGACGAGAGCATCCTCTGGGAGGTGCCGGACGGATCGGCTCTCGACGGCGAGCTCTACGCCTGGCTGGCCGGTGAAGCCGGTGTGATCAAGCGGCTGCGCCGCTTCCTCGTCTCCGAGGTCGGCATCAACCGTCGCCAGGTGGCCTTCATGGGGTACTGGCGTGACGGGCGCGCGGAGCACGCGTAGCCGCACGCTTCTGGCGTAGGTAGCCGCCTTTCTCCAGGCCCGCCTCGATCTCGAACCGGTTCTTCAACGGGTCCCGCCCGGCGAGCAGATACAGCAGCGGAAAAAGCATGCCGTAACGCTGCCACTGCACCTTGTGCACGGCCTCGTGCTCGAGCACATCTGCCGTCACGTTCTGGTTGGTGAGGTAGACGGCGCCCACGCAGGAGCCGCCGCGGCCGAACGACCAGGCGGGCAGCCCGCGGAACACGAACAGGCCGTTCCGGTGTTCGACGCGGCCGGTGCTCCAGATCGCACCCCAGACCAGGCCGACCGCGGTGGCGTACAGATACCCGGCCCGGCTGAGCGGGGAATCGAGCAGAAGCCGTCGCATCAGAGGCTCCGGTCGCTGCTGGCCGGCGGCCGGCCGTAGGCCTCGAGCAGCCGCAGCCAGACCTCGCTGAGGGTGGGGTAACTGGGCACAGCGTGCCAAAGCCGGCTGATCGGTACCTCGCCGACCACGGCGATGGTGGCCGCGTGCAGCAGCTCGCCGACACCGGCGCCCACGAAGGTGACACCCAGCAGCACCTCGGTGTCGAGGTCGACGATGGCGCGGGCCTGCCCGCTGTAGCCGTCGGCCAGCACGCTGGCGCCGGCGACCCCGGCCAGGTCGTAGTCGAGCACCCGGATGCGGTAGCCGGCCTGCTCGGCCGCGGCGGCGGTCAGCCCGACCGAGGCCACCTCGGGGTCGGTGAAGGTGACTTGCGGCACGGCGGCGTGATCGGCCGTGGCCACGTGGGTGCCCCATGGGGCGTCGTCGACCACCGTGCCCCTGGCGCGGGCGACGATGACGTCGCCGGCCGCACGGGCCTGGTACTTGCCCTGGTGGGTGAGCAGCGCCCGGTGGTTCACGTCGCCGGTGGCGTAGAGCCAGTCGCCGGCCAGGGCGGCGGAGTCGCCGGTGACCAGCAGGGTGTCGTCCACGTCGACCCAGTCGCCCGGGGTGAGGCCCACGTTCTCGAGGCCGAGGTCCTGGCTGCGCGGCGCCCGGCCGGTGGCCACGAGCACCTCGTCGGCCGTGATGGTGCGGCCGTCGGCGAGCACCAGGGCCACCTGGCCGGTATCGATGCGGCGGGCGGCGGTGGGGCTGGCGCCGGTGAGCACCTGGACACCCGCGTCGGCGAGGGCGGCGGCCACCAGCTCGCCGGCGAACGGTTCCTGGTCCCGCAGCAGGGAGCTGCGCACGAGCAGGGTCACCTCGGCGCCAAGCGACCGGTACGCGGCGGCCATCTCCACGGCGACGACACCACCGCCGATGATGGCGAGATGGCCGGGCAGGTTCGTCACCGAGGTGGCGTCCCGGCTGGTCCATGGTGACACGTCGGAGAGGCCGTCGATGTCGGGCAACAAGGCGCTGGACCCGGTGCTGAGGACCACGGCGTGCCTGGCAGTGACGACCACCGGCCCATCCGTCGTCTGCACGGTGACCTCGCGCACGCCGCTGAGCCTGGCGTGGCCGCGCAGCAGGTCGATGCCCGCGGAGGCCAGCCAGTCGGCCTGGCTGTCGTCGTTCCAGTCGTGCGTGAAGGTGGTGCGGCGCCCCAGCACGGCAGCCACGTCGAGCTGCCCGGTGACCGCCTCGGCCGCGCCGGCCACCCGGCGGGCCGCGGCGAGGGCGGCGCCGCTGCGCAGCAGCACCTTGGAGGGCATGCAGGCCCAGTATGAGCACTCGCCGCCGACGAGTTCGGCCTCCACGATGAGGGTGCGGAGGCCCCCCTGCACGGTGCGGTCGGCCACGTTCTCGCCCACGGCGCCGGCACCGATCACGATGACGTCATAGCTACGGGTGGCGGGCATCGCTGCAGAGTCGGTCATCGTCGCAGCCTACCGACCGTTCCCGGGAGGAATCCAGAGTTCGCCAGACTAGCGTCCCTGGAACGCGGCGGGCTGGCGCGAGAGGAACGCCTCCATGCCGATGCGGGCATCCGTCGACCCGGCCAGGCGCGCCAGGGCGGGCTGCAGCTCGGCCTCGGCCGCTGCGGGTCCGTCACGGAGCGCCGTGCGGGCGCTGGCGAGGGTGGCCTGCACGGCCAGCGGCGCCTGCGCGGCGATGCGCTCGGCGAGCTCGATGGCACGGTGCAGCTCGCGACCGTTCGGCACGATCTCCTGCACCAGCCCCATCCGGTGCGCCTCCCTGACGTCGAACATGTCCCCGGTGAGCAGCCAGCGCATGGCATTGCCCCAGCCGGCGGCGCGCGGGAACCGGATCGTGGCGCCGCCGAACGGCAGAATGCCCCGGCTCACCTCGATCTGGCCGAACCGGGTGGACTCGGCGGCGACGACGATGTCGCTGGCCAGCATCAGCTCGATGCCCAGGGTGAGGCAGGTGCCCTGCACGGCGATCACCACGGGCTTGGTCAGCGCGGTGCCGTCGACCTGCCAGGGGTTGATGCCGCCCTCAGGCACGATGTCGATACCGTCGGGGCCGAGCCGCGGGCCCACATCGGCCAGGTCGAGCCCGGCGGTGAAGTGCTCGCCGAGAGCGTGCACCACACCCACGCGCAGCTCCGGGTCACGCTCCAGTTCCCCGTAGGCCAGCGCGAGCTGCTGCAACATGGCGAAGTCAGCCGCATTGCGCTTCTCGGGCCGATTCAGCCCGATCAGCAGCAGGTGCCCGCGCCGCTCGGTCACGACTCTCAAGTCCTCCGTGGTCATGGTTGATCTCCTTCGATCAGGCAAGCGAAAAGGTCGTCAGCGGGTGATCGCGCTGATGATGCGCAGGATGCTGGGCAGGTCGTCGTTGGCAGCCTCGGGGGAGGACGGCGCGAAGCCGGCGATGGTGGCGCCGGCCAGCGAGAATTCGGCGCGGAGCGCCGTGATCGCAGCGGTGAGGCCCTCCACGGCCAGACCGAACGGGTAGATGTTCGACAGGCCGACGATCGTGGCAGGATCGAGCACGTCGAGGTCGATGTGCAAATACACGTGCGCGGCGCCCGTGCGCTTGACCGCGGCCACGACCGCCGCCGGGGTGCCGAAATCCTCCACCGGCACCAGCGGGATGCCCTGCTCCGTGATGTAGACATCTTCGGCCGGGTCGATGTCGCGCACGCCGGCCAGCACCACCCGGTCCGGGCTGAGCCGGGCATCGGCGTCGAGCGCGAGACCGTCGACGCCGTCACCGAGGATGGCGCGCAGCACCATGCCACCGAAGCCACCGGACTGCGAGGATTCGCTGGTGTGCAGGTCGGGGTGGGCATCGAACCAGACCAGCGCGATGTCGCCGGGGTGCCGGCGGGAGGCGTGCTCGACGGCGCCGAAGGACACCCCGCAGTCGCCGCCTATCGTGAGCACCGGCTCCGAACCGGCGCGGAGCACGGCCAACTGCCGGTCACGCACCGTCAGCAGCGCCGAGAACCGGTGGATGCCGGTGTCCAGGGCATCGCCCGCTTCGGCGGGCACGTCGACGGGAAAGGTGACCGAGGAGGGCAGGTCGCCCTGGATCGCCTCCGCCCCGTCGACCAGGCGCATCGCGCGCGGAGAAACCGAACCTTGCCACTGCGGCACGACCACGTAGTTGGGGGACACCACCCCAGTATGCCCCTCGGCCCCGGCCGGGCGCATCTGCCAGTTCGGGGGCGTCGGCCTAGACCGCCTGCGGCATGTCCCGGTAACGGATGGCCGCGCTCACCGCCTCGCGCAGCTCGAATTCGTCCATCCGCGGGCCGTAGCCCGGGGTGTCGCGCTGGATCCGCCAGCCCTCGTTCAGCGGGCCGAGGTCCACGGTGTCGAAACCGAAGTCGTCCAGCAGCGCAGTGACGACCGCGCGGGCCTCGGGGTCGTTGCCGGCGATGACGAGGGCACGGCGATTCGCCGAGCCGGCCGGCTGGCCGTCGGTGGTGAGGTCCGCGGCGTAGATGTGGTTGAACGCCTTCACGACCCTGGCGTCCGGCAGCAGGTCCTGCAGCAGCTCGGCGGTCGTCGAGGTCTCCTCGTCGAGGGCCACGATGTTGCCGTCCCGCTGGGGGTAGTAGTTATTGGTGTCGATCACGAGCTTGCCGGCCAGTTCGGGCAGCGGCAATGTGTCGATGGCGTGCAGCGGGATCGTGACGATCACCAGATCTCCGGCCGCGGCGGCCTCTGCGGGCAGGGCGGCGCGGGCCCGCGGCCCGAGTTCGGCCACCAGGCCCTCGAGGGTCGCCGGGCCGCGGGAGTTGCTCACCACGACGTCGTATCCGTTGGCTACGCCGAGGCGGGCGAGCTGGCTGCCGATATGACCGGCACCGATGATTCCGAGAGTAGTCATGGTGGTGACAATGCAGAACGGCCCCGGGGTATTCCCGTGGCCGTTCCGGATTCACGCTGTGTGAGGCGGTGCGCTACTGCTCGATCGAGGAGGGCGAACCGGCCTTGAGCGCGGCGAGGCGGGCATCCACCTCGGTGAGCTCACCGAGGTCGTCGAGGCTCTCGAACTGCGCGTCGAGGCTGGATGCGGCGAGTTCGCTGGCGCCACGCACCTTGGCCTCTTCGCGGCGGATCTTCTCCTCGAACCGGCTGACCTCGCTGGTGGGGTCCATCATGTCGATGCTCTTCACGGCATCCATCACCTGCGACTGCGCGGCAGCGGTCTTGGACCGGGCGATGAGCTCGCTGCGCTTGGCGGTGAGCTGGCCCAGCTTGGTCTTCATGGTGTTCAGGCCGGTCTTGAGCTGCTCCACGACGGCGGTCTGGCTCATGATCTGCGGTTCGGCGTCCTTCGCCTCCTTCTCGGACTGCAGCTGGCGGCCGAGGGCCACCTTTGCCAGGTTGTCGAACTTGTCGGCGTCGGCGGCGTTGCCATTCGTGCGCAGTTCGTCGGCCTTGCGGCTGGCGGCGAGGGCCTTGCGGCCCCACTCGCCGGCGGCCTGCACGTCTTCGCGGTGGTCGTCTTCGAGCATTCGCAGGTTGCCGATGGTCTCGGCGATCGCGCTTTCGGCATCGGCGATGCTGTTGGTGAAGTCACGCACCATCTGGTCGAGCATCTTCTGGGGGTCTTCCGCGGAGTCCAGCATCGCGTTGATGTTCGCCCGGGTGAGCTGGGCGATGCGGCCGAAGATCGACTGCTTGGTCATGTGAGTGTCCTTTCGAAGGGTGTCAACGCTAAGAAGCTACCGCGTTCCCCTGCACCTTCGCCCGATTCATCGGCAGCGTCGCCGCGGCGGATAGTGTGTGTTGCATGCCGACCCCCCTGAGCCTGACAATCGTGCCGGGCATCAACGACTCCAACGAGAAGCACTGGCAGTCCCGCTGGCAGGCGACACAGACGGATGCCGTGCGCATCCGCCCGGCCTCGTGGGACGAGCCTGACCTCGAGAACTGGATCGCCGCCGTGGACGCGGCCGTCACCACGCCGGATACGATCCTGGTGGCGCACAGCCTGGGCTGCCTGGCCGCCGCGGCCTGGCTGGCGCAGAACCCCGGCCGCGTGCGCGGCGCCCTGCTGGTGGCGCCGCCGGATCGGTTCGGAGCCGGGTTCCCGCAGGCGGCGCCGAGCTTCCGTTCGGCCGAACCGGTCCTGCTCGGCGTCCCCGCCCTGGTGATCGCCAGTGCTGACGACCCGTATTGCGCTCTCGGCACCGCCCGTAACCTGGCGGCCGCATGGGGCGCCGGCTTCGTCGAAGTGGGCAATGCCGGGCACCTCAACGCGGCCAGCAAGCTCGGCGCCTGGCCGGCCGGCCGGGCCATTCTGGACGAGTTCGCCCACAGCCTGGCGGGAATGGTGCGCTGATGACCGACCCGGATGTGCTCACCCGCCAGACCGTCGACCTGCTGCGCGATCTCATCCGCAACGCCTGCGTGAACGACGGCACCGCCGACTCCGGCGGCGAGATCCGCAGCGTGCGCACCCTCGAGGGGTTCTTCGCCGGCTCCGGGCTCGAGCTCGAGGTGGTGGAACCGCACCCCGGCCGGGCATCGCTGATCGCCCGCCTCCGCGGCACCGACAAGACCGCCCCGTCGCTCGCACTGGTCGGTCACACCGATGTCGTACCGGTGGACCTGGACGGCTGGAGCCGCGACCCGTTCACCGCCGAGCTCGTCGACGGCGAGATCTGGGGCCGGGGCGCCCTGGACATGCTCTACCTCACGGCCAGCTACGCCGTCGTGATCCGCGATCTCGCCATGGGCCCGTTCCGGCCGCGCGGGGACCTGGTCTTCGCGGCCGTCGCCGACGAGGAGAGCGGCAGCCGGCACGGAGTGGGCTGGCTCACCGAGCACCGCCTCGACCTCATCGACGCCGACTTTGTGCTCACCGAATCCGGCGGCGCGCCCGTGGGCGTGCGGCCGTCGATCACCACCACGGTGGGGGAGAAGGGCATTGCCGGCCGACGCCTGGTCGTGCACGGCACCCCCGGCCACGGCTCGGCGCCCTGGGGCGCCCGCAACGCCGCCGTGATCGCCGCCGAGGCCGTGAGCCGGTTGGCCCGGTTCGAAGCGCCGGTGCAGATCACCGCGGACTGGCGGCACTACGTGTCGGTGCTCGGCCTTCCCGCCGAGCTGGCCGAGCGGCTCACCGACCCGGCCCGCATCGACGACGCCGTGCACGCGCTGGGCACCCTGGCCGGCTTCGCGCACGCCTCAAGCCACACCACCATCTCGCCCAACATCGTGCGCGCAGGCACCAAGGAAAACGTTATCCCGTCGCTGGCCACCGTCGACCTCGATATCCGGGTGCTGCCCGGCACAGACGCCGGCCACGTGGACGCCTACCTGCGCCACGCCCTCGGCGAGCTGATGGTCGACATCGACATCGTCGGCGACAGGTTCGAGGCCGCCACCCGCTCCTCGGTGGACACCCCGCTGTTCGCCGCGCTGAGCTCTGCGGTCGCCCGCGCCTACCCGAACGCCGACCTGCTGCCGGTGCTCAGCGTCGGCGGCTCCGACGCCCGGTTCTACCGGCGCCGCGGCATCCCCGCCTACGGCTTCGGCCTGCTCAGCCCGCGCTGGGACTACGGCACCTTCCGGATGCTGTTCCACGGCAACGACGAACGCATCGACGTGGCCTCGATCGCCCTCACCGTCGCCGCCCTCGACTTCACAGTGCGCCAGGTGCTCGGATGACCACCCGTGTCGACACCCTGGTGCTCGGCGGCGGCGCCATGGGCTCAGCGGCCGCCTGGGAGCTGTCCCGCCGCGGCCGCGAGGTGACCCTGCTGGAACGCTTCGACCGGGGGCACACCACCGGCGCCTCGCACGGCGCCTCCCGCAACTTCAACCTCAGCTACTCCGACCCCACCTACGTGGCCATGCTGGTAGAGGCGCTGCGGCTCTGGCGGGAGCTCGAGGACGACGCCGACACCACGCTGCTCGAGCAGGTGGGCCTGGTCAACCACGGCCAGGGTCAACCGTTCGCGGCGGTGCACGCGGCCCTCACCTCGGTGGGGTTCGACCCCGAACTGCTGGCCGTCGACGCCGCGCGGGAACGCTGGCCGGGCATCCGCTTCGACACCGAGGTGCTCTACACGCCGGAGGCCGGCCGCCTGAACGCGGATGCGTCGGTCGACGCACTGCAGAGCGCTGCGGCCGCCCACGGCGCGCGCATCGAGCACGGAATGCCGGCCACCCGGCTCACGGTGATCGGCGATGACAGGGTGCTGGTAGACACCGACACCGAACAGTTCGAGGCCAAACGGGTGATCGTCACGCTCGGCGCCTGGACCGACACCCTGCTCGCCGGGCTGCTGCCGTTGCCGCGCCTGGTGGTCACCCAGGAGCAGCCGGCGCACTTCGCCGTGCTCGACACCAGCTTCACCTGGCCGGGCTTCAATCACGGCTACCGGCCCGGCACGCCCGGTTACGAGTACTGGCGGTCCCCGGTCTACGGCATGCACACACCGGGGGAGGGAATCAAGGCCGGCTGGCACGGCGTGGGCCCCGTCGTCGACCCCGACCGCCGGGACTTCACCGCCGAGCCCGAGCAGCTGCTGGCCCTGCGCCGTTACGCCCGCGAATGGCTGCCCGGCGCCGACCCCGACGACTTCGCCGCGATCAGCTGCACCTACACGACCACGCCGGACTCGAACTTCGTGCTCGACCGGCGCGGCCCGGTGATCGTGGGCGCCGGCTTCTCCGGCCACGGTTTCAAGTTCACCCCCACCGTCGGCCGGATCCTCGCCGACCTGACGGTCGACGTGCCCGCCCCGCCCCTGTTCGCGCTCGGGCGGTAACGCCTGGTTGTCGCGCCCAGTTGCGGCAAAGTGTCCCTTCCAGCTCGCTGAAAGGGTCTGTTGCGGCATGCCGACACCACCGCCACTTCAGGCCCCTTCCTGAGCATCGAAGGGGCCTCAACTGTCATCTCGCGGCGGGAGGTTGAGGCGAGTTCTAGAAGCGGCCGCCACCGCCCCGCCGGCCGCGGGTGCCGCTGCCGCCGAAGCTGCCGGGGCGTCCGCCACCGCCGAAGCCGCCGCCACTGCTGCGCCGACCGCCACCGCCCATCCCTCCGAAGCCGCCACCGCCGCCACCGCCACCGAACATGCCGCCGCCCCCACCGCCGCCGCCGAGGATCTGGCCGATCAGGATGCCGCCGAGCACGGCTCCCATCGAGCCGTTGCTGCCGCCGCGCCGGCTGGCCCCGCCACCGCCGAAGAAGTCGCCGAAGTCATCGTCATTGGTCGAGAAACTGTCCACGTCGCGCCGGGCCAGGGCCGTCGCCTCCGCGGCCAGCGAGCCGGCCCGTTGGGACACGGCCAGCGCGGCGGCCGGGTCACTGGCAACGAGGGAGTCGGCCTGCGCGGTCAACCGGCCGGCCTCCGCCAGGCGGGTGCGCGCCTCGGCGCCGACCGCACCGCGCCGGGCCGTGATGAAGTCCTCCGCCGCCGACACCTGACTGCGCGCGGACTGCAGGCTCTGGGCCAACGCCGCCTGCAGGCGCTGCGCCTGCAACTGGGCGTTGCGCACCCCCTGCAGCGCGGCATCCATGGCGGCATTCGCGGCCTCGAGGGTGCGCAGCAGCTCGATCGGGTTGATCGGCGGCGCGGCCAGGCTGGCGCGCACCTCGGCCAGCGTCTGCTCGGTGCGGGCGATCACCCCGGGAACCGCGGCCGACGCCTCGCCCGCAGCGGGCAGCGAGCGGGCGGCGACCAGATCGGTGTCGAGGTCGGCGAGCATCGCAGGGATGCCGGCCTCCGCCCGCTGCAGGTCGGCGGCCAGCCTGTCGACGGCGTCGACCAACAGTTTGGCCTGGTCGATGGCCTCCTCAGCCGCGCGGATGTCCACGGCCGCGGCGCCCGGTTCGCCGGCGGCGAGCTGGGTGCGGGCTTCGGCCAGCGCGTTGATGGCGAAGGTGAGCCGTTCGGCGGCCTGCTCGGGGTTGTCGGCGACGGTGTCGATCGCGGCGGGGGCGTACCGAGTGGCGAGTTCCACCACACGGGCCTCGGCCTGGTCGAGGAGGGCATCGACGGCAGCCAGCTCGGTGTCGAGCTCGGCCGCGGCGGCCGGGGCGTTAGCCTCCAGCTGGCGCAACTCGTCGAAGGCGGCGGCCTGCTCGTCGAGGGCACGGTTGGCCTCGGCGCACAGGGCGATAATCTGGCGGAACCAGGCCCGCACCTGCTCCTCGGTGTCGGGTTCGGCGTCGTCGAGGCGCTGCTGCAAAGTGAACGCCTGACTGAGCTTGCCGGCCGCGCCGCTCACGGCGGCCTGGAAGGGTTCCGCGGCGGCAGCCCCGTACGAGGCGAGCGCGAAGCCCACCTCTTGGCCGCTGGTCTTGATGGCGTCGTCAGTCTCGATCAGCGCGCTCGACGCCTCCCGTTTCAGCTCGGCCGTCGGCACCTCGTCAGTGGGCTTGCCCTGGCCGGTGACGGGGGCGGTGCCGCGCCGCCGCAGCACCACGATCACGATCGCGACGATGCCACCAACCACGGCGAGCACCAGCAACACGGCGATCCAGAGCGGAAAACCGCCGCCGGAGCCGCCGGAACTCGGGCTGGCCTCGCCAGGAGTGATGACGGGGGCGCTGAGGGGCTCGCCGGCCACACTCTGCTCCATGGCTGCGGCACCGTTGATGGCGGCGCCGGCCCAATCGTTCTCCCGCAGCGACGGTTCGATGGCGGTGTTCTGCACCTCGGCGAGCTGGGCCTCGTCGAGCACGAAGTCGGTGGCGACCGACAGCTGGTACTGCCGGTCATCCGTGGCCACGGCCAGCAGCACATCGTTGTCGCCGAACCCGTTGTCCACGGCGGTCTGGTCGGCCCAGGTCGACGTGTCGTCCACCCCGTCGAAGCTCGACACGTAGGCCACGAACAGGTCGATCTGGGTGCCGGCGAAGAGCTCATCGAGGGCGGCGACCACCTCGGGCTCCCGGTCGCCGAGCGCTCCGACGGTGTCGACGATGTGACTCTGATCGAACGTCACCGGGTCATCCGCCCTGGCGGGTTGCGGTTCGCCGACTCCTACCCCGAGCACGGCGAGGACGGCCCCGAGCAGCACGGCCGCGCCTATCCGGGGGAGTGCCGGTCGTATGCGCGTACGGCTGGGCTGCATGGATGATCTCCCTCGGATGCGGTGACGTGTCGAGCATAGAACCCCCGGCACTGTTGCGCCCTGTTACCGCGAACCGGATGCCGATGGCGCGGCTCAGGCACACTGGAACCCGCACCATCCGCACCCCACCACCCGATCCCGTCACGGAGGCGAGTCATGACCACCACCCAGCTCGCCACCATGACCGCCCTGCCCGCGCCGTCGCTGCCCGAACGGCCCACCCTCGCCGTCATCGAGGTCACCCGCAGCCGGCCCGATCGCCCGGAGTACCACGCCAAGGTGCAGACCCTCAACGCCACGGTCGTCGACGCCGGCACCGACGGCGGCTGGACCGTCGTACGCCTGGCCGCCGCCGACCTCGACGCCCCCGCGCTGCTGGACCTCACCGACTCGGCCGATGCCGTCGTGATCGTCGGCGGCGAAGACATCGACCCGCGCTTCTACGGTGCACGGGCCGGCTACCCGGGCGAGACGCCGCACTTCATCGACGCCGACGAGGGCCAGATCGCGCTCGTGCAGCGCGCCGCCGACCGGGGCACCCCGGTGCTCGGCATCTGCCGCGGACTGCAGATCATCAACGTCGCCCTCGGTGGCGACCTCGTCCAGCACATCGACGACGGCATCCACCGCAACATCGGCGTGCCCATCGACGAGATTCTCTCCACCCACGCCGTCGTCCTCCGCTCCACCAGCACCCTCGCCGCGGCGCTCGGCGACACCCGCATCTCGGTGCAGAGCGCCCACCACCAGAGCGTCGGCCGGCTGGGCGCCGGCCTCACTCCCGTGGCGACCGCCCCCGACGGTCTGGTCGAGGCCGTCGAGCACCGCACCCTCCCGATCACCGGCGTGCAGTGGCACCCCGAGGCACCGGATGCGCCAGCCAGCCAGCTGCCCCTGCTGCTGGCGTCCCTCTATCGGGCGGTCGCCGCCGCCGAGGTCGCCGAGGCCGCCTAATCCGCTCGCGAGCTGAGACTTGACCCCCGAAAACCAGCGGTTTCTGGTGCTTAGCTCACAGTTCGCGGGGTGAGGCGGGCCAGGAACGCGGGGATATCCAGCTCATGTTCGAAGGGCTCGCCGATCGTCGTGGCGTCGTAGTAGAGCCCGTCGGCCAGAAGCATCGTGGCCCGGGCCAGGTCGGGGTCGCGCAGATCCTCGTTGAGGATGTCGAAGTAGCGTCGCCGCATGTCCACGATCACGGCGTGGGCGCGCGGGTTGCGGCGGGCCAGGGATCCGCCGGCCAGGGTCGCCCGGTCCAGCGGGCTGTTCACGTACTCAGCCATCGCCACGTAGGACGCGGCGGCGCCGGCCGGGGCGGCGCGCATCCGTTCGTATTCGGCGTCGGCCAGCCTCTCGAGCCGGTCGATGAGCGCCGTCTCGAGGCCGTCGCGGGAACCGAAGTGGTAGAGCAGCCCGCCTTTGGTGACGCCGGCTGCACGGGCGACGGCGTCCAGCGATGCGCCGGACCCGCTGGTGTCGATGAGCAGTTCCTGGAACGCGGTGAGGATGCTCTCGCGGGCGCTGTCGCGGTGTTGGGCCATGACCGCCACTTTACTGTACTTGGTGGTATAGTCTAAATCTGCTGTACCCGATGGTGCAGTAAAACTCGCCGTTCCCCGGAACCCCGAATCTTCAGCCAGGTAGACATGAGCACCACAGACGACATCCGCACCTCCGACCTCTCCACCGCCGTACCCCGCGCCGGCCGCCGCGAATGGGCGGGCCTGGTGCTGCTGATGCTGCCGGTGCTGTTGATCTCGGTGGACAACACCGTGCTCAGCTTCGCCCTGCCGGCTATCAGCCTGGACCTGCGCCCGAGCAGCACGACTCTGCTCTGGATCGTCGACATCTACCCCTTGGTGCTCGCCGGGCTGCTGGTGGCCATGGGCACCCTCGGCGACAGGGTCGGCCGCCGCAAGCTGCTGCTGATCGGCGCGACCGGGTTCGGCGTGGTCTCGGCCCTGGCCGCGTTCGCGCCCACCGCCGAGATGCTCATCGTGGCCCGCGCGGTGATGGGCTTCTTCGGCGCCATGATCATGCCCTCCACGCTGTCGCTGCTGCGCAGCCTGTTCCTGGATGCCCGTCAGCGCACTCTGGCGATCGCGGTGTGGGCCGGCGCCTTCGCGGCCGGCTCCAGCCTCGGCCCCATCGTCGGCGGCGTGGTGCTCCAGCACTTCCACTGGGGTGCGGTGTTCCTCATCGCGGTACCGTTCCTGCTGCCGCTCGTCGCCCTCGCCGGGGTGCTCATCCCCGAGTCGAAGGACCCGGCGCCGCTCCGCATCGACCTGTTCAGCGTGGCCCTGTCGCTGCTCACCCTCGCCCCGCTGGTCTTCGCGATCAAGACCCTCACCCACGACGGTGTCGGGGTGCTCGGTGTCGGCGCGCTGCTGCTGGGCCTGCTGGCCGGGGCGATGTTCCTGCGCCGCCAGCTGCGGATCGACAACCCGCTGCTGGACCTCACCCTGTTCCAGCACGCCCCGTTCGCCGGGTCGGTGCTGGCCAACTTCCTCGCCGTGTTCAGCCTGGTCGGCTTCCTGTTCTTCGTGTCGCAGCACCTGCAGCTGGTGCTCGGCCTCGACCCACTCGCCGCCGGCCTGCTGCTGTTGCCCGGGGCCGTGTTGTCGGTCGTGGCCGGCCTGGCCTCGGCCTACGTGGTGCGGCGGGTGCCGCCGCGCCTGGTGATCGTGGGCGGCATCCTGCTCTCCGCGGTGGGCTTCGGCCTGATCGTGCTGCTGCGGGAGAACCTCACCGCCGGCGTCGTGGTTCTGGCCTTCGGCATCCTTTCGGTGGGCGTCGGCGCGGCGGAGACGATCTCCAACGACACCATCCTCAGCTCGGTGCCGCCGGACAAGGCCGGTGCCGCGGCCGGGGTCTCCGAGACCGCCTACGAGCTGGGTGCCGTGCTCGGCACGGCCGTGCTCGGCGCGATCCTCGCGGCGTCCTACCGGGCCAGCGTGGTGCTGCCCGACGGGCTCGGCCGGGGCGCGGCCGCCCAGGCCGGCGAGACCCTCGGTGGTGCGCTCGGCGTGGCCGGCGAGCTGCCCGCCGCCGACGCTCACGCGCTCACCGAATCGGCCAAGGCCGCGTTCGACAGCGGGGTGGGTGTCACGTCGATCATTGCCGTGGTGCTGATGCTGATCGCCGCGGTGGCGGTGCAGCTGAGCATGCGCACCCGCCGTCCCCGCGGCTAGGGGGCGCCGGATGCGTGCTGTGCCGCCGTGCCGTACCGTGCTCGCCGCCCCTCGCGCTCAACCGGCCGCCGGACGATACTCGGGGAATGACGGCAACCGGCACGCACCGCATCCAGGCCCCCCATCGAAACCCGACCCCCACCCGCACCGGATCAGAAAGAACCTTGATCGTGCTGGAGGCCGCCACCGGCGTGACCGCGCTGGCCGGCGGGGTGCTGCTGATGCTGGCCCCTGACGGTTCGCTCCTGATGGCCGATTCCGCGGCCCTCGAGGGCACCGCGTTCGAGACCTGGCTGCTGCCCGGCGCCGCCCTGGCGTTGTTAGTTGGGCTCGGTTTCGTGGTCACCGCCGTCTGGCAGTGGCGCCGCGGCCCCTACGCCCGCCTTCTCTCGCTGGCCGCCGGAGTGGGCCTGGTGCTCTTCGAGATCGTGCAGTTCTCGCTGATCGGCTTCCACCCGCTGCAGGTCGTGTTCGGCATCGTCGGTCTGGTCACGGCCGTGCTGGCCTGGCGACTGCCGGCCGCCCGGCACGGCACGGCCGGCGGAGGGCGCTAGCTCGACGCCCGGAACCCGCGCAGGCGCAGGCTGTTGGTGACCACGAACACCGACGACAGTGCCATCGCCGCGCCCGCGATGAGCGGGTTGAGCAGACCGAGCGCGGCGAGCGGGATCGCGGCCACGTTGTAGGCGAACGCCCAGAACAGGTTGGCCTTGATGGTGCCCAGGGTGCGCCGCGAGAGCCGGATGGCGTCGACCACGGCGAGCAGGTCGGCCCGCACGAGGGTGATGTCGCTGGCCTCGATGGCCACGTCGGTGCCGGTACCCATCGCGATGCCGAGGTCGGCGGCGGCCAGAGCCGCGGCGTCGTTCACCCCGTCCCCGACCATCGCCACAACGTGGCCGGCGGCTTGCAGGGCACGCACCCGTTCCACCTTCTCCGCGGGCAGCACTCCCGCGAAGACCTCGCCGATTCCCACCTGGTCGGCCACGGAACGTGCCACGGTGGGATTGTCCCCGGTGAGCAGCACCGGGCTGAGGCCCAGGTCCACCAGCTGTGCGACGGCCGCGGCGCTGGAGGGCTTGACCTCGTCGGCGACGGTCAGGATGCCCCGGGCCTCGCCATCCCAAGCCACGACCACGGCCGTCTGGCCGGCACCCTCGACGGTGTCGAGCGTGGCTTGCAGATCGTTCGGCAGGGTGATCTGCCACTCGTGGGCGAGCCAGCGTGGCCGCCCCACGAGCACCAGGTGCCCGTCGACGACGGCCTGCACGCCGAAGCCCTGCGCCGAGGCGAAGTCGGTGGCCGCCGGCAGCACGCCGACCCGAGCTGCGGCTCCGGTCACGACGGCAACGCCGATCGGATGCTCGGAGCCGGCCTCGGCCGCGCCCGCGAACCGCAGGAGTTCGGTCTCGCCGGCGTCGGCGGACACCGCCGCCGTGACGTGCACGCCGAGCAGCGACATTCGCCCCGTCGTGACGGTGCCGGTCTTGTCAAGCACGATGGTGTCCACCTGGCGGGTGGACTCCAGGATCTGCGGCCCGCGGATGAGGATGCCCAGCTGGGCGCCCCGGCCGGTGCCCACCAGCAACGCCGTGGGAGTGGCCAGGCCCAACGCGCACGGGCAGGCGATGATCAGGGTGGCCACGGCGGCCGTGAAGGCCTGCTCGGCGGTGGCGCCGAGAGCCAACCAGGTGGCCAGGGTGCCTAGCGCGATGACGAATACGATGGGCACGAACACCGCCGACACCCTGTCGGCGAGCCGCTGCACCGGCGCCTTGCCGGTCTGGGCCTGCTCGACCAGGCGGCCGATGCGGGCCAGTTCGGTGTCGGCGCCGACCCGGGTGGCGCGCACCGTGAGACGGCCGCCGGCGTTGACCGTGGCACCCACCACGGTGTCGCCCTGGCCCACCTCCACGGGCACGGTCTCGCCGGTGAGCAGGCTGGTGTCGATGGCCGAGGCGCCGTCGACGACGATGCCGTCGGTGGCGACCTTCTCGCCGGGGCGCACCACGAACACGTCGCCGACGACGAGTTCGGCTATCGGGATGCGCTGTTCCAGCGTTCCGCGGAGCACCGCGACGTCCTTGGCGCCCAGGTTCACCAGCGCCGTCAGGGCCGCGCCGGAGCGGGTCTTGGCGCGGGCCTCGACGTAGCGCCCGGCGAGGATGAACACCGTCACGGCGGCGGCGACCTCGAGGTAGATCTCGGCGGACCCTGACCCCGTCATGCTCAGGTCCATCTGCATGGTCATGCCGGCCATTCCGGCATCGCCGAGGAACAGGGCATAGAGCGACCAGCCGAACGCGGCGAGCACACCCACGCTGATCAGGGTGTCCATGCTCGCGGCACCGTGCCGGGCGTTGAGTGCGGCGGCACGGTGGAACGGCCAGGCGCCCCAGACGGCCACCGGGGCGGCAAGCGTGAGCGCAAGCCACTGCCAGTTGGTGAACTGCAGGGCCGGCACCATCGAGAGCACCGCCACCGGGATCGCCAGGATCGTCGAGATCAGCAGGCGTTGGCGGAGGGCGAGGGTGTCGGCATCCAGCTCGATCGGCTCGGCGGCCGGGGCGGCGACGGGCGGTGCGGGCAGCCGCGCCGTGTAGCCGGTGGCCACGATCGTGGCGATGGCGTCGTCGATGCTGGTGCCCTGCGGCAGGCGCACGGTGGCCTTGTCGGTGGCGTAGTTCACGGTGGCCACCACGCCGGGCAGCCGGTTGAGCTTCTTCTCGATGCGGGCGGCGCAGGACGCGCAGGTCATGCCGCCGACCACGAGGTCGACGGGCTCGTTCACGCGGCGGCGCCCGCGGTGGTCTGCAGTTCGTAGCCGGCCTCATCGATGGCGGCGCGGATGTCGGACCGAGCGGGGGCGGTTGCGCTCGTGACGTGCACGGTGCTGGCGGCGCCTACGGCGAGGTCAACGGTCACCGCGCTGACCCCCGGCACCAGGGACACCTCTTCGATGACACTGGCGACGCAGTGGCCGCAGGTCATGCCGGTGACGAGGTAGTCGGTGACGGTTTCTGTCTGAGCCATGATGCGAACCTTCTCTTACGATACGGATGTTGCGTACGGATGTTGCGGAATGGGGATACCCCCTATGGGTACTCTAGCGCACCATCGTGATACCGTGAGGGGGTATAAGGTCAGCCGACAGCCAGGAGCGCACAATGACGACCGCAGACCACCCCGCAGACCACACCCACGACGGCCCGCACGGCTATATCTCCAACAAGGACGACTACCTCAAGCGCCTGCGCCGTATCGAGGGCCAGGCCCGCGGGCTGCAGGGCATGGTCACCGACGACAAGTACTGCATCGACATCCTCACCCAGGTCTCGGCCATGACCAGCGCCCTGCAGTCGGTGGCCCTGGGCCTGCTCAACGACCACCTCAGCCACTGCGTCGTCGACGCCGTGGCCGTCGGCGGCGACGAGGCCCAGGCCAAGCTCAAGGAAGCCGGCGACGCCATCGCCCGGCTCGTGCGTTCGTAACGCCCAGTCAATATGCTGTGCGCATGACGGATGCGGGCGGCTTCAGACTCCACCGGCGCATGAGCGCCCGCGACACCGGCGAGGCACACCGGGCGGCGAGCCCGCTCGAGCTGCTCTTCGACCTCACCTTCGTCGTTGCGGTGGCTCAGCTTGTGGTGCAGCTCGCGCACGGCATCGAGGGCGGCCACGGCTTCGAAGAGGTCGGCCCGTTCCTGATGGTGTTCTTCGCCATTTGGTGGGCCTGGATGAACTTCACCTGGTTCGCGTCGGCCTACGACACCGACGATGTGCCCTACCGGCTGCTCACCATGCTGCAGATGGGTGGGGTACTCGTGCTCGCCGCCGGGGTGCCCGCAGCGTTCACCGAGCAGGACTTTCGCGCGATCACGCTGGGCTACCTCATCATGCGCATCGGCCTGGTGGCCCAGTGGCTGCGCGCCGGCTTCGAGCATCCGGCGAGCCGGGTGACGGCCTGGCGATATGCGGCGGGGGTCAGCCTCGTGCAACTGGGCTGGTTGGCCCGGTTGGCCCTGCCTGAAGAGGTTGGCGTGCTCTCGTTCCTCGTCTTCGCGGCGCTCGACCTGGCCGTGCCGCTCTGGGCGGAACGCACCGGCATGACCTTCTGGCACCCGCACCACATCAGTGAGCGATACGGCTTGTTCACCATCATCCTGCTCGGCGAGAGCGTGCTGGCGGCCACCTACGGCGTCCAGGACGCCCTGAGCGAGGGCGGCGTGAGCGGCGACCTGGTTCTCGTGTCCGCTGCGGCACTGGTGACACTGTTCGCGATCTGGTGGCTCTACTTCCTCGAGCCCGCGGGGGAGGGGCTCTCCGTCAAACGCAGCCGTTCCTTCCTGTGGGGGTACGGCCACTACGGCGTGTTCGCCGCGCTCGCGGCCCTCGGTGCCGGACTCGAGGTGGCGGTGGCCGAGGCCGGTCATCACCTGGAGGTGTCACCGGTGGCGCTGGGCTATGCGGTGGCCCTGCCGGCGGGCGTCTTCCTGGTGCTGCTGTGGGCCGTGCACGCGGTGCTGGTGTCCAGGTCGCAGATCCAGCCCCTGGTGATCCTGCCCGCGGCGGCGCTGGTGCTGCTGGTGCCGCTGCTCGCCTCGGTCACGGGAGTCACCGTGGTGGTGGTCCTGGTCGCGACAGTCTGCGTGCTCGTAGTAGCAATCACCCTGGCCGACCGGGCGCGCCGGTCCCGGTCGGCCGCCGAGGCCGGTCAGTCCTTCGGCACCCAGTAGCCCACCGCCCCCAGCAGCCGGGTCTCCCGGTCCGCATCTTCGGGCACCGGCACCGCGGGCGGGAACACCCCCATTTCTCGGAAACCGTCGATCTGCGGGCCGATGACCTCTTCGAGGGTCTCCACCAACGCGGCCGGCAACGCGAAGTCCCAGCCGAGGTGGCGGGCGATGGACCAGGCCTGGAACGCCCGGTAGATGCTGATGTGCTCGAGATACTCCCGAAGAGTGAAGTCGCCATAGCTCAGGTGCACGACCTTCTCCGGGTTGAGGTCTTCCTGCACGGCCGCGGTGGCCGTGTCGTTGAGCCGGTCGTAGGCGGCGATCGGGTCGCCGCCGAGCAGGTCGCCGTCGTAGGTGCCGCCGGCATCCTCGATTGTTCTGCCGAGCAGCACATCGGGCACCCAGGCCTCGTCGCGGGCGTGCGCGGCCACAACGTCGCGTACGGTGGGGTTTGACGTCACCGCCCAGTCGGCCGGTGCGGGCCGCATCAGCTCGTCAGGGGTGATCCGGTCGATGACGGAGCGCAACGCGGCATCCGCCTGGAGGAAGAGCTCTCTCTGCTTCATGGGGGCACGCTAACACCTACCGCCGACCAGGCGGAGACCCGCCCGAATCGTCGGCGGCAGCCGCACTGAAATAAGGTCTGGATGTGCTCGTGCCCGTAATGCCCACCGAAGCCACCGATGCGATGGTGTCGTTTCTCGACCCGGTCGCCCGCAAGAACCTCGGCATCGCCGTCGCGCTCGCCGGCACGGTGTTCCTGGCCCTCGGCGCTCAGCTGCAGCACCGAGGCGTGGGCAAGACTTCCAGGATGCGCCCCGGCGACCAGCAGAAGATGAGTATCGGCCAGCTGCTGGCCCTGTTGCGACGACCGTCCTGGCTGCTCGGCACGCTGCTGCTGGGCTTCGCCATTTTGCTGCAGCTGACCAGCCTCGGCCTGGCTCCGCTGCTCGTTGTGCAGCCGCTCGGGGTCGCCGCCCTGGTGCTGTCCACCGTGGTGGACTCCCGGCTCGCGCACACCAGGCTTGACGGAACCGTGTTGCGCTCGGTGGCCCTGTCCGTGGGCGGCATCGTGATCTTCGTCTCCATCGCTGCCGTGTACGCCACCGATCGGCCCATCCAGCCGCCCCAGGTGGTGATCATCCTGATTCTGCTCGGCGTCGTCCTGATCGTCTGCGGCCTGATCTTCACGCTGCTCCGCGCCCGCCTCACCGCCGTGGCCTACGTGCTCGGTGCCGGGGTGCTCTACGCCTTCGTCGCCACCCTGGCCAAACTCACCATCACCCAGCTGGTGGCCGGCGACCTGTCGCTGCTCACCCTGCTGTGTGTCGGCGGCATTCTCACGGCGGCGGTCGTGGGCGGTGTGTTCGTGCAGGTCGCGTACTCCACGGGTCCGCCCAACCTGGTGATCGCCGGTCTCACGGTGGTGGATCCCTTGGTGGCGGTCGGCATCGGCATCGTCGTGCTCGGTGAGGCGTCCGAGGCCCCGCCGTACGCCCTGATCGCCTTTGTCATCGCCGGCGCGATCGCGGCCTACGGTGTTGTCGGGCTCTCCAGGCACCGCCCGCAGTCCACGCTGGCAATCGCCTCCGAAAGCGGGCCCGAAACACGGAGGCCCCCCAGACAACGTCGGTAGCATCATCCTGATGTCAACCGTTCACTCGAAAACCAGGACCGCCGGTCGGTATTTCGTCGTCGCCGGGTTCCTGGCCCTTGCTCTCTCAGGGTGCGCGGCATCCGGCGCGGCCCAGACCAGCGCCGTGACGCCGGCCGAGCCCGGCGACTCCGCGGATGCGACACCAGATTCGTCGGTCGACCCCGCCGTCGCCATGCCCACGGGCTGTCCCGCCACGGCCGAGTCGATGCCGGCCGAGGCGGTCAGCGCTGAGATCGCCGACGTCGACGGCGACGGCGAGAACGACACCGAGTGGTACGACGAGACGACCTCGCCGTTCACCTTCGGCATCAGCACGGCCTCCGGCGCCACCGTCACCCTCGCCGACGACCTGGCCGGCCCCGGCGGGCACAACGGTTGGACGGCGACACTGCACAATGGTGTGGTCGTGACGGTGCTCGACGACAGCCGCAGTGCCACCCTGCACGCGTTGGTGGACTGCGAGTTCGTGACCCCCATCGGTGTGGACGCCCGGCCGTACACCTTCGACATGCAGAATACCCACGACAACGGCACCGGGGTGGGATGCCTCGACGTCGAAGGCGGTGTCGAGTTGAACGGTCTCCAGGTCACCCAAAACCGCGACGACAGCTATTCCCTGATGGCCACGGGCATCACGGTGTCGACAGACGGGCTCACCGCCATCAATGGATACACCGCCGTGTCGGGCGCCCTGCCAGAGGACGACCCTCGAGTCGCCGAGGCGCAGACCTCCTCCTGCGGCGGAGCCCCGGTGGTCAGCACCAGCGGACGCTAGCTAGCCGGCGCTCAACGGCCGCGTTCATACAGGCTCAGATTGAGGGTCTCCCCGGCCCGTGCCATTCCATAGCCTCGCATCGGGTTCAGCCAGAGAATGTCGTGCTCGGTGATGCCGAACCGGATGGCGATGGTCTCCAGCGCGTCGAGGGGTGCCACGACGTAGGCCGACGGGTTGCCGGCGCTGTCGTAGTGCACCTCGCCCCTGGCCAGGTCCCCAGCGCCGGCGTCCGTCACGGTCAGGTCGGGGTCTTGGTCGGGCAGAGTCCAGGTGAGCGGGGCAGTGGCCAGCGCACGACCGAGAGTGCCGATGCCGTCGACCCGTTCCCAGATCACGGCCGTGCGCATCCAGCTGGGGTCCGTGGTCACCATCTCGGTGTCGTAGCCGAGGTCGAAGGTCTGCGTCGTGGCCGTGGTGACCTCGCTGTCGCCCAGGTAGCTCGTCGCGACCCTGAAGTCACCGCTGGTCGCGTTGCCGTCGAGGGCATTCAGCTCGAGGATGGTGGTGTTCGCCACCGGGCCGACGTCGAGGTCGAGCAGGCTCACCATCAACCGACCGTTGTGCGTGGACACCTCGATCGTGCCCTGCACCTCGGGGCGGGGCGCGGTGGTGCCGCTACCGTCGACGAACCCTGTGAAGGTGCCCGTCGCGACGACGATGCCGGGGGCCAGGCCGCGCCGATCGGCAGCGGCACCGGGCGTGGGAGTGGCGGTCAGCTCGCGCACACCGACTGCCGTGCATCCGCTCAACATCGCCACGGTCAGCAGCGCAGCCGCGACCCGGCCTGTTTTGATCGTCATCATCAACCCCCGCTGCAATCTAGCAGCGCACCCGCCGCGAATTGCGCAGATCATCGACACCTGAAATCGTAGGTACCGGGGAATGTGAGAGACGGCAGCACGCTGGGGGGAGCGCGATCATGCAACGTGAGAAGAGGGCTGGCCGGTCGATCGACGACTGCGTCAGTGAGTCCACGTCATCGTCGGCGGTGCTCGTGCGCCTCCTGCCCGACTACGCCGGCACGGTGCTCTGGTGCCCGCACCCCGTCGTGTACGCTGCCACGCAGCTCGATGCCGCCCTGGTCACCGATCTGATCCGCTGGGAGATCGACTACTACGACGCGCTGACCGAGGACTTCGGCTGGCGCACCCCGGAGCTGGCCGCCGAGTTCACCGCCACCGGCATCCGCCTGGCGATGCGGTTGGCCGTGCAGCTGGGGTCGGGTTTCGACATCGAGTTCGCATCCTACGAGGCCGGGGTGGCCACCCGCCGCTTCCGCAGTGAGTGCCCGGCCGACAACCCGCGTGCCACCGCGGCGTTCACCCTGCTGGCCCGGAGCGCCGCGTGACGCTGCGGCTGCCCGTTGTGCCCGGCGACGGCGTCACCCTCCGTGCCTTCAGGGCCACGGATGCGCCGCTGATCCAAGAGGCATCGAGGGACGAGCTGATTCCGCTGATCACCAGCGTGCCTGCCACCAATGATCACGCTGCCGCGCTGGCCTTCATCGACCGGCAGCACGAACGGTCCCGCACCGGGGAGGGCTACTCGTTCGCCATCGCCGATCCGGCCGACCGGGCCGTCGGCCAGATCGGACTCTGGCCGCGCGCCGACCCCGGCTCCGCCAGCGTGGGCTACTGGATCCGCCCCACCGCTCGCCGTCAGGGCCACGCGGCCGCGGCGCTCGGAGCGCTGGTCGACTGGGCCGGCACCCTGCCGGCGCTGGCGCGGCTCGAACTCTACGTGGAGCCCTGGAACATGGGCTCCGCCCGCACCGCCGAGCGCGCCGGTTTCGAGCGCGCCGAGCTGATGCCGGCCTGGCGGTCTGTGGGCGGAACACCCCGGGACATGGTGCGGTATGCACTCCTGCTGCACTGACTTCAACAGCGCGGTAGCCTGAGCCCCAACGGCGAGAGATTGCGGGGCACGGGTTGTTGGAATCGTTTTGGACGTGGGTCGTCATCATCCTGGTCGCCCTCGTTTTTTCCGTCGCCATCGGATTCGCCACCCGCTCCCTGCTCGGCACCACGGTGGGCTGGCTGCGCACCTTCCTGGTGGGCCTGCTGGTCTTCGTCGGGTGCTGGCCGTTCGCCTACTTCGTCTCGATTCAGGCCCAGGTGATCGCCGCCGACGGCACGCCCACGGTGCCGATCGTGGTCGTGCTGCTCTTCGTGGCCCTCGCGTTCGGCTGGGTCTTCGCGCTCGGCATGGCCATGCTGGTGGCCACCGAGGCGCTCTGGCCCACCACGGCCGCCAACCCGATCGACGCCTTCCGGGCGGCCCTGCACCGGCGCCGGCGCACCAAGCGTTACCTGCAGATCCTCACGCTGCTCTCCAAACACGGCATCGGCTGGATCCTCAACGAGAGGCCGGGCGGCGCTCCCCGCGAAGGTAAGAAGGGCGGGCGCACCCCGGATGCCCTCGTCTCGGCCATCAACGAGGCCGGTGTCACCTTCGTGAAACTCGGCCAGTTGCTCTCCACCCGGCGCGATCTGTTGCCGGCCAGCTACACCCGGGCGCTCGCCTCGCTACAGTCCGGCGCGGCGACGCTGCCGTGGCCGGCTATCCGTCAGGTGATCGAGGCCGAGATCGGCGGCCCGCTGGAGACCGTGTTCAGTCAGGTCGACGCACTGCCGCTCGCGGCGGCATCCGTCGCTCAGGTACACGCCGGAACCCTGCTGGACGGCACCCGAGTGGTGCTCAAGGTGCAACGACCGGCCGCGGCGGCTCAGGTCGCCGCGGACATCGACATCATCGTCAGGCTCGCGCAGCGCATTGAGAACCAGACCAGCTGGGGGCGCGACTTCGGCGTGGTGACCCTGGCCGAGGGCTTCGGCCGGTCGCTGCGAGACGAGCTGGACTACCGCATCGAGTTCAGCAGCACCCAACAGATCGGCAGCGTGGTGGCGTCGTCGGCGGAGAACGAGGTTCTCGTGGTGCCCCGCGTGTACGCCGAGGCCAGCTCCCGCCGGTTGCTGACCATGGACCTCATCGACGGTCTCCCGCTGAACGCCGCGGGCGAGCGGCTGAGCCGGATGGACCCCGAGGATCGTGGGGCGCTCGCCGCGGCCCTGCTGGATGCGGTTCTCGAGCAGGTGATCGTGACGGGCATCTTCCACGCCGACCTGCACCCCGGCAATCTGATGCTGCGGGCCGACGGCATGCTGGGCATGATCGACTTCGGCAACGTGGGCGTGCTGGAGCGCAGCATGCGGGAGGGCCTGGTGACGCTGCTGCTCGCGGCGACGAACGACGACGATATCGCCACGACGGATGCCCTGCTGCTGGTGGTGGAGGCGCCGCCGGATGCCGACATCCTCTCGCTGCAACGCGACCTGGGCCGCGTGCTGACGTTGAACCGGCACAGCGCCAACGGCTCGATCTTCGCCGCGATGCTCGACACCATCCGCGACCACCACCTGGCCGTGCCGACCTCGCTGGGCCAGGCGCTGCGGTCCCTGATCACCCTGGAACGCTGCCTGGACATCCTCGACCCCGACTTCGACATGGTGGAAACGGCGCTGGCCAGGGTGCCGCATTTTCTGCGGCGGCTCGTCACTCCCAAGAGCCTTCTCGGTTCGCTCCAGGCGCAGGCCGCCGTGTTGCAGGCCACGGCGCGTCGGCTGCCACGTCGGCTGGAGACCATCAGCTCTTCCCTGGCCAAGGGCACCTTCAGCCTGCGCATCCGCGCCTTCGCCGAGCCCGATGACAGGTGGTGGATCGGCTCGGTCGTCACCGAAGCCATTGGAGTACTGATCGGCATCACCGCCGTCAGCCTGGGCATCGTGCTGGTGGTCTCCGACACCGGTCCTGACCTCGTGGCGGGGGTGCGGCTGTTCGCTTTCCTCGGTGCCTCGATCGGCCTCGTCGGCTTCATCCTGCTCATCCGAGCCCTGCGCCAGCTGTTCCTGCGCCGGCCGCACCCCTGACCTAGCCCGCGGCGCGCTGCCGGAATGCGATGGTATTCATCCGGTTGCCGCAGCGGATGCTGCAGAACCGCTTCGAGCCGTTGCGGGAGAGATCCACCAGAACGCCGGCGCAGTCCTGGGCCGCGCAGGCGCGCAGCCGGCCGGTCTCGTCGGTGCGGATCACATCGACCAGGGCCAGGGCCACCTCCACCCGGATGCGTTCGGCCAGCGGAGCAGCCGGGTCGGTGGCGTGCAGGTGCCAGTCGAGTCCGTCGTGGCGCATCAACCGGGGCAGGGCCCTGGCGTTTCGCAACATGGCGTTCAGCTCCACGGCCGCGTCGTCGCGGCCGAGGAGCCAGATGTGGCGCAACAGCTCACGGGTGGCGCGCACCTCGGCCGGTTCGGCCTCGGTCCCATCGAGGCGGCCGGAGAACCGGTGGGCCACAAAGAGCGCCGTCAATTGGACGGGCGTGACGAGCTCGTCGAGACCGCTTTTGGTGGCGCCGGCGACGGTGTTGGCGAGGTCGACCGTGAACGCCAGACTCGCCTCGGTGTCAGGGGCAAAATGCACATTGACTCCTTACTCACGACCACACTATCTTCATGATCAACACCCCTTCAATTCCGTCGTCTGTCTGTCTGTGTGGAGCCCCATGACTCGCCCGTCCACCTCGCTCGGCCTGGTCATCGCCCTCATCGCCGCGGCCACGTTCGGCCTCTCCGGCGCCCTGGCCAAGCCGCTGCTCGAGAGTGGCTGGAGTCCCGCCGCGGCCGTGACCCTGCGGGTGCTCATCGGCGGCATCGTGCTCGCCCCGGTGGCCGTCATCGCGCTACACGGCCGCTGGGCGACGCTCTGGCGTGCCCGGTGGCGGGTGCCCGCGATGGCGGTCATCGGCGTGGCCGGCACCCAGCTCGCCTATTTCGCTGCGATCGAACGTATCCCGGTCGGCACCGCGGTGCTCATCGAATACATGGCCCCGCTGCTGCTCGTCGTCTGGGCCTGGGCGCGCAGCCGGCGGATGCCCAAGCGCGTCGTGCTCGTCGGCTCGATCGTGGCGCTGGCCGGCCTGATCCTCGTGGTGAACCCGACCGGGTCGGTGCGGCTGGACGTGCTCGGCCTCACTCTGGCGCTGACCGCCATGGTGGGCTGCGCCATCTACTACCTCGTGGCGGCGCAGCCCAGCGAGGGGTTGCCGGCCGTGGCGCTGGCCGGATTCGGTCTGCTGCTCGGCGGCGTGCTGCTGGGTGCCGTGGGGCTGAGCGGCTTGGTGCCCTTCACCACCTCCACCGCGGATGTGGCGATGTTCGGCGGAACGGTGCCGTGGTGGCTGCCGCTCATCATCATCGGCGTGGTGGCCACGGCCATCGCCTACTCCACCAGCATCGCCGCGAGCGAAATGCTCGGCTCCAGGCTCGCCTCGTTCGTAGGTCTACTCGAGGTGGTGGCCGCCACCTTCTACGCCTGGCTCCTGCTGGGCGAACAGCTCACCGGTCCGCAGTTGGTCGGCGGGCTGCTGATCCTGATCGGTATCGGCTTCGTGCGCTCCGAGAAGACGGATGCCGCGCTCGAGCCGGCGTCCGTTCCCCTGCTTGAGAGCAACCGACCCTAGCGGGCGACCACCGGCTCGGTCTCGGCGGCGAGGTGCGCGTTGGACAGGGACAGGCCGTGGCCCATCCGGCGGAAGAGCAGCGCCGCGATGATGCCGCCGACGGCGAAGAAACCGGCGCCCCACCAGTACGCGACGGCGTAGCTGGTCACCGCGGCCTGTGCGGCCACCTCGGCCGTGGCGGGCAGGTGCGAGGCCACATAGTCGGCCGCCGCGGTGGCCGCCAGGGTGTTCAGCAGGGCCGTGCCGATCGAGCCGCCGACCTGCTGGCTGGTGTTCACCATCGCCGACGCGACGCCGGCGAACTGGCGGTCGACGCCGAGGGTGGCGGTCTGCATCGAGGCGGGCATGATCGAGCCCATCGCGAAGCCGAGAATCATCAGCGGCGGCAACACATTGGCCGCATAGGTGCTGTCGAGGTTGAGATTGGTGAGCAGGATCATGCCGGTCGCACCCAGCGCCATGCCGAACGGCACCATGACCTTGGGGCCGAACCGCGGCACGAAGATGTTCGTCGACAGCTGCGCAGCGAGCACGAGCATCGCGATCATCGGCAGGAACGAGAAACCGGTCTGCATTGGTGTGAAGCCGAGCGACGTCTGCAGGTAATACGTGACGAACAGGAAGATGCCGAACATGCCCGCACCGGCGATCATCACCGAGAGGTAGGCGGCACCGCGGTTGCGGTCGAGCACGATCTGCAGCGGCAGCAGCGGATGCGCGGCCTTGCGCTGCCAGAGCACAAACGCGACGAGCAGCACCACGGCGCCCGCGAGCATGCCCCAGGTCAGCGGCGAGTCCCAGCCATCCGTCTCGGCGTTGGAAAAGCCGAAGACCAGGCCGAACAGCGCGGCCGAGACTAGGATCGTGCCGGGGATGTCGAGCTTGGGCCGGGGGCCGGTGCGCTGCAGGTGGTCGACGAAGATCGCGGCGCCGATGACCCCGACAATGGCGATGACCACGTTGATGTAGAGGTTCCAGCGCCAGTCGAAGTACTCGGTGAGAAAGCCACCGAGCAGCAGTCCGACGGCACCGCCCGCACCGGCGATCGCGCCGAAGACGCCGAAGGCCCGCGCCCGCTCCTTGGGGATGGTGAAGGTCGTGGTGAGCACGGCCAGGGCCGTCGGGGCCAGCAGTGCGCCGAATGCGCCCTGCAGGGCCCGGGCGGCGACCAGCCAGCCGAAGGTTCCGGCCGCGCCGCCGAGCGCGGAGGCGATCGCGAAGCCGATCAGGCCGATGATGAAGGTGCGCTTGCGCCCGATCAGGTCGGAGAGCCGGCCACCCAGCAGCAGCAGGCTGGCGAAGGCGAGCGAGTACGCGGTGACGATCCACTGGCGGTCGCCGTTGGAGAAGCCGAGGTCGGCCTGGGCGGAGGGGAGGGCAATGTTCACGACCGTGGAGTCGAGCACGACCATGAGCTGGGCGAGGGCGACCACGCTGAGGGTCCACCACCGGCGGGAGTGTGGCACGGGGGTGCTCGTCGCGACAGACGAAGCTGGCATCGTTTCAGACATAAACGCGACTCTATACGATACTGTGGAGTTCCGGATCTTAACAGTTCCTGAATTTACGCCCCGGTAACATGTGGAGGCATACAGGATTGATCCGTCACCGAAAAGGAGGTCGACGCAATGACGCAGCTCGAACCCGCCGGGGCGGCCGAGACCACCGCGGCCGAGACCAAACTGGGTCGCAAGCGTGACCACACCCGTGACCCGGAGATCTTGGCCGCGGCGCTCGAGGTGCTCGCCGAGACCGGCTTCGACGGCATGACCATCGACATGGTCGCCACCAGGGCCAAGGCCGGCAAGGCCACGCTGTACCGGCGCTGGCCCTCGAAAAACGAACTCGTCATCGACGCCGTCGCCTGCATGAAGCAGGGCGACCTGGATCAGGCCAGCCTGCCCGACACCGGAACCCTGCGCGGAGACTTCGTGGCGATGATCAAGCCACGCTCCATCGAAGACGGCGAGAAGAAGATGCAGATCATGGCCGGGCTGATGTCGATGCTCTCGGCGACGCCCGAGATGGCCGACGCGGCGAACAACGCCATCGTCAAACCGCGGGCGGCGGCCAACCGATTCCTCATGCAGCGGGCAATCGACCGCGGCGAGATCTCGCCCGAGTGCGACATCGACACCCTCTGCCTGGTCACCCCGTCGATGGCCGCCTACCGCACCCTCATCGAACGCAAGCCCGTTGACCGGGACTTCCTCATCACGCTCATCGACGGGGTGCTGCTGCCGGCGCTCGGCCTGCGCGGCGATACCGCCCTGGCTGGGCGCGGTAAGGTTGCGCCACCGGCCTCGTAGCCGGCGGAGTTCCATCTCGACGAAGAGAGCGTGTCATGTCCGGCAAGTATGAATTGACTGCAGACCGATCCGGTGGCTATGTCTTCAGGCTCAAGACCCACAGCGGTGAAGTGCTGATGACCTCGGAGAGCTACCAGACCAAAGCAGCGGCGCTCAAGGGCATTGAAGTCGTCAAGGCCGACGCCAAGGGCCGCGTCGTCGATCTGACCGAGCCCAAGTAACAGCTCGCCTCACAGCTCAGCGTCGGCCACGGCGAAGGTGTCGCAGGCCTCTGCCCCATTTGTGTAGCCCGTCTGGAACCACCTCTGGCGCATCTCGCTGGAGCCGTGCGTCCAGGTCTCCGGGTTCACCTGGCCCTGGGCCTTCTCCTGGATGCGGTCGTCTCCGATGGCGGACGCCGCGTTGAGCGCATCCGCGATCTGGGCGTCGGTGATCGGTTCGAGCAGGCGGGTGCCGTCGGCATCCGTGGTCTCGGCCGCTGAGCCGAGCCAGGCGCCCGCGAAGCAGTCGGCCTGCACCTCGACGCGGACGGCGTCGGAGCTGGGGCCGGCCTCGGACGTGTCAGTGCTGGCGAACGTGCCGGCGCGGTTCTGGATATGGTGGCCCCACTCGTGTCCGACGACGTAGAGCTGGGACAGCGGACCCGCCGTGGCGTCGAACTCGGTGCGCAGTGTGTCGTAGAACGCGGTGTCGAGGTAGATCTGCTGGTCGGCCGGGCAGTAGAACGGCCCGACGGCGCTCGTGGCTGCGCCGCAGCCGGTGTCCACCCCGTCGGTGAAAAGTTGAATGAGGGGCGAGGAATAGCTGATGCCCATTGCCGGCGCCTGCTCGGCCCAGTAGTCCTCGAGTGAGTCGCGGGTGAAACCCACCCGGCATTCCACGTCCGCGTTGGCGTCGGCGCCGAATTCACAATTCGTCAGCGCAGTGGTGTCGCCCTCGTCGCCGCCACCGGCTGTGCCGCCGCCCAGCAGGCCGGACAGGTCGACCCCCAGCAGCTGGGAGAGCAGCACGATGGCGACGAGGCCCAGGCCTCCACCGCCGACGGCGAGGCCGGTGCGGCGGCCCGATTTGCGCACACCCTGGCCGGAGTACTTGGCGTCGTCGTTAAAAGTCATTCCTCGACAATAAATGATTGCTGGCGGCTGTCGCGCCCGCCTGCCACACTGCGGTTATGAGAATCTCGGGGCTCCTCGTGCTCGCCGGCGTCACCGTCACCCTGCTCACCGTCAGCGGATGCGCCGGCAGTGACGCGCGGGGGCCTCGGTCCTCCGCGGTCCCGGGGCAGTTTCCCCGCCCCGCGGCCGCCGGTGAGGTCCTCGCGCAGGCCACGGTTCTGCAGAAGGACGGCGAGGCCCCGCAACTCTGCTTGGGCGCAGTCGCTCAGTCACTCCCGCCCCAGTGCGGCGGACCACCCATCCTCGGCTGGGACTGGGCGACTGTTGACCAGTCCGAGACGCAGTCCGGCGTCACCTGGGGCAGCTACGCCGTCACCGGAACCTGGGACGCCGCCGCGTTCACGGTGACCCGGCCGCCCATCCCGCTATCGCTCTACGACCCGCTCGCCCAGATCGATCCGCGGCTCGACGAGGCCACGCCCGGCCCGAGCGAGGAGAGTACCCTGCTGCGCCTGCAGGACGAGTTGAACGCCGCCGACTACAGCCCGGCCACGGCCTCGGACTGGTCCGAGATGCCGATCCTCTCCAACTGGACCCAAAACGGCTACCTCTGGATTTCGGTCATCTACGACGACGGCTCGATCCAGCGGTTCTTCGACGACCAGTGGGGTGCGGGCGTGGTCGCCGTGCAGTCCGCCCTGACTGACGCCGAGTGATCATCCGGCCGCCGTAGGATCGGTTCATGGCCCTCCTTCACCAAGCTGACATCACCCCGACCAAGATCGACATGCTCAGCCGCTGGGCGCCCACCCAGCCCTGGTTCGTCGGCGATGCCGGCGTGAGCGTGACGAACCTCGCCGCCTACAGGTTCGACGATCCGGACGGACAGGTCGGCATCGAGACCATCCTCATCACGGCCGGCGCCGGCCCGGTACTGCAGATTCCCGTCACGTACCGGGACGCCCCGCTCGCCGGCGCTGACGCGTCACTCATCACCACCATGCAGCACTCGGTGCTGGGGGAGCGGTGGGTCTACGACGCTACCGGCGACCCGGCCTACCTCGCGGCCGTCGCTACCGCCGCGCTCACCGGAGGCCACCAGGCCGAGCTCACCATCGAGATCGACCGGCAGATGGTGGTGCGTGAGCCCACCGCCGTCGTCGCAGGCAGCGGCACGCCCGGCGGTGCCGCCGTGACACCGCCCGCGGTGGCCGAGATCAGCATCCGGCAGGAGCCCGGCGCCACCGTCGTGACTGCCGGAACGCTGCGGATAATCGTGGCACGTGTGCTCGGCGACGACGACGTCCTGGCGAACCAGGCTCCGGATTCGGCCCATGAGGTGCTCGCCGGAACGTGGTCGGATCAGCCCACCCTGCGCGCCCTGGTCCTTGTCGCCACCCCGGCGTAACACAGCGGTGCCCTGGCGCGCGGGCCGGTACCGTGCAGGTATGCCGACGGATGCCGCCCCCAGCCTGGTCGCCGTTCCTTCGGGGACCGTGACCATGACGGATGCGCGCACCCGCCGCAGCTGGAGCGCCGATGTCGCCGCGATCGAGATCGCAGCGTATCCGCTGACCCAGGAGGAGTACGCCCAGGTCACCGGTCTTCGGCCTGCCGCGACCCTGGGCGCACGGCTGCCCGTCGAGGGAGTGTCGTGGTGGGACGCGATCCGCTTCTGCAATGCCCTATCGGAGCGGGCCGGCCTCACCCCGGCGTATCGGCTGGGCGCCGACGAAGCCATCGTTTGGGACCCCGCAGCGGAGGGCTACAGGCTGCCGACCGAGGCGGAATGGGAGCACTCCTGCCGTGCCGGAACCGCCGGACCTCGCTACGGGGACCTCGACGAGATCGCCTGGTACCGCGGCAACTCAGACGAACACCCGCACGACGTCGGCGGCAAGCAGCCGAACGCCTGGGGTCTGTACGACACGTTGGGCAGTGTCTGGGAGTGGTGCTGGGACTTCGCCGACCCCGAGCGGTACGGCACCTACCGCGTGCTGCGCGGCGGCGGCTGGTTCGACCAGCACTGGAGTTGCCGTGCTTCCGTGCGGCGGGGCAGCTACCCGGGCCTCCAGATCGACGACGTCGGTTTCCGGATCGCCCGGAACTCCTGATCGGCCTGGTCGACTGGCGACGGTAGGCATGCGAGGCTTAGCTCACCTATGGACGACGACGGATTCGATTTCGACGAGCCCGGCCCGCTCTGCCCGGCCTGCGGCATCGAGATGAGCCCCGACGGCGTCGACACGGCCGAGGGTCTCGAGTCCTGCCACCGCTGCCCGCGTTGCAAGCTCGCGATCGTCGTGCCGGGTCTCTGGCCCAACTGATCCGCCGTTAACTGCCGGGCCGGGTGTAGTTCACGGCGATGTAGCAGGATGGGCGCATGCGCATTCTTGCCATCGCCAGCCTGCTCCTCGCCGCAGTGCTCTTTGTCGTGTCGATGGTGGGCTTTGTCGTGATCGGAGAGATCGCTGCGCTGGGCCTCCTCCCCGCGCTTGGCGCATTCACCCTGGCTATCGGGGCGCAGGTGGCGTCTCGCCGACGCTGAGCGGTGTGGTCACTCCCCGGCGCAGCGCGTGCACGATCGTCGCACGGGCATCGCCGCCGATCGTCGTGGGGAGCAACGGGTACACATGCAGCTGCCCCACGGCCTCGTGGAAATCCAGGTCAACCCCCGCTGCTGCGGCCTTGCCGACGAGTAGGTGCGCATCCGGATTCAGCACGTCCCTGGAGCCGCTGAACAGGGTGAGCGGTCCCAGCCCGGCCAGGTCGCCCATCAACGGACTCACCACGGGGTCCAGGATGTCCCGGTCGCCCTTCCAGAGGCGGGCCAGAACCTCTCCGCCGGGAGTGGCGAGCCAGGGGTCGCTCGGCTGCACGGCCGGTATGCGCGGGTTGCTCCAGCTGAGATCGAGGGCGGGTGAGACCAAGACGGTCTGGGGGAGCGTGATGCCGTGCTCATCCCGCAGTGCGAGCGCGGTGGACAGGGCAATCTGGCCGCCGGCGGAATCCCCGGCGATGCAGGTGGCGCCGTACCACTGCAGGTTATCCAGCACGAGGTCGACGATTCCGGCGGCCACGACGGCTGCGGTCCCGAAGGGCACGAGTGGGTAGATCGGCACCGTGACGACGGTGTTCGCCTCCGCGGCGATCTGGGCGGCCAGATGCCAGTGCTGCCCAGCGATCTGATTCAGCCAGCCGCCGCCGTGCACGTACACCACGCTTCCGGTCGGGGTGCTGCCGAAGGGGGTGATGGTGTAGACCGGCCAGCTCCGATTGGAAACGTCTATCCGTACATCTCGGCGCATTCTGCTCGGTGGCCCGTATGGGGTCGGCCGGAGTTCGAGCTCGCGCACCCGGCGGCGCGCCCCGTCGGCCGTGGCGAACACGCGGTTCGCGCGCATGAGACGCAGAGCGGGGGCGATGAGGCTGCTCGGAACGGTGACCATGCCATCCATTCTGCATGCCACACTGAAAACGAGACCTGCACCAGGCGAAGGGACCTCCCATGACCGACAGCACCGGGTACCCGCCCGAGCCCTGGTATCTCGGCGGTTCCCTGAACGTGTCGGTGTTCCTCGTGCCGGCGGCCGGCCTGCCTGCCGGGTTCGAGCTGCCGAGCGGGCGGCGCGCGCTGCGTCTGGGTTCACGGGTCGTCGTGGGGGTCGCCGCTGTGCGTTATCTGCCCGGCGGGGTGCTCGATTACGACGAGCTGCTGGTGGCGGTGCCGAGTCTCGGGCGCGGTGGCCTGCGCGTGACCATCCCGCAGATCTGGGTCGATAGCCCCACGTCGGTGCGCGGCGGGCGCGACCTCTGGGGCATCCCCAAACACCTGGCCGTGTTTCGGCAGAGCGACCGCAGGGGTGTCACGAGTATGACCATGTCGGTCGACGGTGCCGCGGTCGCGGGCCTGCGCGCTCGCCGCGGGCTGCCCTTGCTGCCCGGGATGCGCCAGCTCACGCTGCCGGTCCTGCAAGACCTCGACGGCCGGGTGACGCTGTCACACAACCGGGTCATCGGCCGGATGGCGGGTTTGCGTGCGGCATGGCATTTTCCCGAAAACGGCCCGCTGGGCTACCTGAGCGGGCGCCGGCCGGTCCTCAACATTGCCGTGCACGATGCGGCGATCATCTTCGGCATGGATGTGAGGCGGTCATGACAGACCTGGGCGGTGACCCGGCGGCTCGCGCCGCGTACCAGTCCAGCCCGCGGGGTCAGGCCTGTGCGGTCTGCTGGGCGGCCTTCTGCTCCGCCACCTGACGGTGCACATCGTTCATGTCCAACGCCTTGACCGCGGTCACGACCTGCTCGAGTGCCGCCGGCGGCAGCGCTCCGGGCTGGGAGAACACCAGGACGCCCTCACGGAAGGCCATCAGCGTGGGGATCGACTGGATGCCGGCGGCCGCGGACAGCTGCTGCTCGGCTTCGGTGTCGACCTTGGCGAACACCACGTCGGGGTGCTGCTCGGAGGACGCCGCATAGGTCGGCGCGAACTGCTTGCACGGGCCGCACCAGTCGGCCCAGAAGTCCACCAGAACAATGTCGTTGGCTGACAGGGTCTCGCCGAATGTGGTCTCGGTCACGTCGAGGGTGCTCATGTAGGTCTCCTTGCTGAGGTTGTCGCGGACGAATTGGTTACAACCGTGGGCACCTCCCCGGTATTCCATGGGCGGCGGCGACCGGCGCCGGCGGGTACACCAAAGGTGGGCAGAGAACTCTCTGCCCACCTTTGTTCGTGCGGGGTGTTACTTGGCGGTCACCGTGAGAAGCGGGCTTCCGACGCTCACCTGGCCGGAAGCGGCCTGGTCGATCGAGCCGAACTTCTTCGGGTTGGTCACCAGGACCGGGGTGACCAGCGAGTAGCCGGCTTCCTCGATCACGGCGCGGTCGAAGGTCACCAGCGGGGTACCCGCCTCGACCCTGTCGCCGGCCTTGACCTTGACGTCGAAGCCCTTACCGGCGAGGTTGACGGTGTCGATGCCCACGTGAATGAGCATTTCGATGCCGCCGTCCAGCATCAGTCCGAAGGCGTGTCCGGTCGGCTGAGCGACCAGGACCTTGCCTGCGGCGGGTGCGTACACGGTGTTCTCGGTCGGGTCGACGCCCACGCCGAGTCCGACGATGCCCTTGCTGAACACGGGGTCGGGAACGTCGGCGAGCGGGACGACGATGCCGGCGACCGGCGAACCGATCGTGGCCAGGACGGTGGCGACCATGGTCGCCGTGCCGCCGGCGGCAGGTGCGGCGGTAGCTGCAGCGGCAACCGGTGCGGCAACCGGGGCGACGGGCGCGTGCTTGGCTTCTTCAGCAGCCGTGTCTGCGGCGAGCTGAGCGGCCGCTTCGGCCTTCTGCTCGGGCGAGAGGTAGCCGGAGAGGATCACGAGGATCATCGCGGTGAAGAACGACGCGGCAACGGCCAGTGCGTACAACGGGATGTTGTTGAACGCCGGGATGGTCAGCAGCGAGGTGAACACGAACGCGTTGGTCGTGACGCCACCGCCGAGACCGATGATGACACCACCGACGAGGCAACCGACGAGCATGCGCGGGTAGATGCGCTTGAACCGCAGGTGGATGCCGTACAGCGACGGTTCGGAGATACCACCGAGGAGACCGGCGGCAAGAGCACCCGTCGCGGTCTGCTTCATCTGGCTGTTCTTGGCGCGGATGGCGAGGAAGAGTACGCCGGCCGTGGCACCGAAGCAGGCGAAGTTCCAGGCGCCCATCGGGCCCTGGATGAAGTCATAGCCCAAGGACTGGATGTTCAGCAGCATGACGGCGTTCAGCGGCCAGTGCAGGCCCAGCGGAACCATGAACGGGTAGGCCAGTGGGATGACAATGGCGAAGATGAGCGGTGAGAAGTCGTTGATGGACTTGAGGAACTCGCCGATGGCCGCTCCGCCGAAGACGCCGATCGGGCCGATGAGGAAGGCCGTGACGGGGATCATGACGAGCATGCTCAGGAACGGCACGAAGATCAGCTGGACGCTGGCCGGGATGATCTTCTTCAGGCCCTTGGTGAGGAGACCGAGAGCGGCAGCCATCAGCAGCGGCGGGAAGACCTGCGAGCTGTAGTCGGTGACGGTCAGCGGCAGGCCGAAGATCGAGACGATGGCGGCCTTGCCGTCGAAGACGGTCTGGGCTCCGTCAGAGGCGGCCAGGGCGGAGAAGCCCGGCAGCATGACGACGGCCATGATGCCGAAGCCGACCCACGGGTCGGCGCCGAGGCGCTTGGAGGCGTTGTAGGCGACCATGAGGGGCAGGAAGACGAACACGCCCTGCCACATCAGGTTGATGAACGCCCAGCCCGGTTCCAAGGTGACGCCCGGCGCGTTCCATGCGGGGATGACACCGAGGGTGGCCATCAGCGCCATGAAGGTGATGAACAGTGAAGCGCCCAGCAGCGCGCCCAGGATCGGGCGGAAGGAGTCGGAGAGGACCTCGAAGAAGGTGTCGAGCCCGGCGAACTTGCCGCGGGGGCCCTTGGCGCGCTCGGCGGCCTTGATGTCGTCGGCGCTTTCGCCCGTTCCGACCTTCTTCATCTCGGGCAGAGCCAGGATCTCGTTGTACACGGTCTCGACCGCGCCGCCGATGACGACCTGGAAGCGGTCTCCGGACTGGGGAACGGCACCCAGGACTGCGGGGATACCCTCAACAGTCGGCAGGTCGATTCCCGATGCGTCCTTCAGTGTGAAGCGCAGTCGGGTGGCACAGTGAGTGAGCGCGACGACATTCGCGGCCCCTCCGATGCTCTCAATAATGTCTTTAGCGGGCGAGGACGCCACCTGAATCTCCTTACGGTGTGGATGCCAAACGCGTGGTTCCCGCTTGGTACACAGCTCAGTCGAACCGGGTTAGCCGACTGAGTTTCTCCTGTTAAATTTCACACAACAGTTGAATTTACACGCTCAGCGCGGCCCGCGCTGGGTCGTTAGTCCCGCAAGGTGGGGGTATGGGCCCGCCGCGGGGCCCGAAACGCCGACGGCTCAGTGTCCGGCGTTCGCCTCCGGGCGCAGCCGGATGAGGCGCTGCGAGCCGTCCTCGGCCAGCTCGGCCAGGTCGCTGCGTGAGGAGAGGAAGTCGGTGAAGGAGCGGAAGCCGAGCGGCTTCTCGTTGAAAGACGGGTCCATCCGACGCATTTGGTTCTTGACCGTGCCCGTGTTCAGCCACTCGTCGTCATCGCCCTTGGCGTGACCGATCTGCAGCGCACGAACGAGGAGCTCCGTCGCGAGCGACTGCGGGTCGATGTCTTCGGCCGTTTCCGGCTCGTCGTAGGGGGAATCGTCGGTGTGCGAGAACATCGGGATTGTCGTGAGCTTGCGGGTCGTGCTGGCCGGCGGTGCGGGCTCCACCTCAACGGGTTCGGCAGCTCGGCGGCCACCCTTGGGCTTGTCCGCACGGGCGGTGTCGGCGTCGGCGTTCGCGGTGACCTTCACGATTCCGGGCAGCGAGTCGTAGTCCTCGAACTCGTCGCACGCGGCCGCGAGAGAGGTGCTGGTGGACCCGGCGACACCGATGCCGACGACGAAGCGGCCCAGCCGCTTCGACTTCTGGGCGAGGGCGATGTAGTCGGAGTCACCGGCGATGATGATGACATGGGTGAGATCGGGCAGCCGAAAGAGGTCTTCGACCACGTCGACGGCCAGACGGATGTCGGCGCCGTTCTTCGTTCCCCGGGTGGTGGTGGTGAACAGCTGAGTGAGGTCCACCGCGCGGGACATCAGCTGGCGCTGGTAGCTAGCGTTCACGGGCACCGACCAGTCGGCGTATGCGCGGTTGACGACCAGCGTGCCGAAGGATGCGGCGAAGTCGATGATGGCGTTGAAGTCGACCGTCGCGGCGGCCAGCCGGGCGGCGACCTCGGGGTCGGCATCCCGGCTCGTCTTGTCGAAGTTGCGGATGCCGTCGCGCTGGAAGGCGTTGCGGCCGTGCAGCTGCTGATAGCGCGAGATGACGATGTTGTCGAAGTCGATGTACAGGCCTACGCGTGCGTCGTTCGGTTCGGTCATGGTGAGCTCCTTAGCCACAGGCGGAAAACTCAATAGCGATCCGGTGGTTCCAGTCTGGTGCGCGTGGTGCGGCGAGAGCAACTCGGAGCGCCCGCGGTCGGTCAACTCAGTTGCACGGTGGTGACACAGGTGGGATCGTCCGTGCCGGTGCCGACCGGCACCTCTGCGGTGTTCTCACCGTCGTCGATGCGCATCGTGAGCTCGCGCCCGGCCGGGAGCCACACATCGAAGAATCCGTTCTCAAACGTGGTGACGGTCTCGTCGAGGAACACCTCGTTGTTGGCGTCGTCGGTGATCGTCACCTGCAGCTCCTCGTCGGCGAGTTCCCCGACGCAGGTCGTCAGCGAGTGGAAGTAGCAGTCGTGGGTGTCGTTCAGATAGGGCGCGACGGAGAGGTGGAAGTCGTCGGTCGGGAGGGGGACGCCGACCTCGTCGTCCCCGCTGCTGAGGAGGAGCTCGTCGACACGGACCGAGGCCATCAAGCCGGCCGGGCGCTCGGCCAGCGGCTGTGACTGGAGTTGCTCAATGAGATCTTTCACGTCTGTGGGCGCCGCGATGTCGAACTCGGCGAGCATGGCATCGGCATCCGCCCCCAGGCCGATCGAGCCCGCAGTGGATGTGGGGCTCGTCGCACCGCCGCCGGCGCACGCTGAGATGGAGAAGAGGAGGACTAGCGTGCCGAGGCTCGCTGCAGATCGTGAACGGAACATTCCTCCAGCGTGATGCCGGCCGGTCGCCGGTCCCAGTGACCAAGGTCCCGGGAGCGAGGATGCTCAGCTTTTTCCGAGGTTCACGGGTCGGCTCGGGTCATGTCGCCCGTCGTCGGCACCAAACCCGTCGAGGCGTATCGGAGGAGAACGGCTCCCTTCTCCGAGACGGGCTCGGCGGCGAGCAGGTGCAGGGCGGCAGGCGGACCGTCGTCGGGGAACAGGCGTTTGCCCGCCCCGAGCACGATCGGGTAGACCCAGAGGTTCAGCTGGTCGAACAGGCCACCGGCGACGAGGGTGCGGGCGAAATCGATGCTGCCGATCACGTGGATCTCCCGGTGCCGCTCGCGCAGGGCGGTCAGCTCCGCGACGAGATCACCCACAAGCAGGTGCGAGTCGCGCCAGCCGAGTTCCGGCCTACCCCGTGACGCGACGTACTTGGGGATCGTGTCGAACTTGCGGGCGATGCCGGCGGCGGGCCCGTCGAGCTGATGGGGCCAATACGCGGCGAAGATGTCGTAGGTGCGCCGTCCCAGCAGCAACGCGTCCATGGCCCGGATGCCCGCGTCGACCTGGTCGCCAACGGTCTCATCGAGCAGAGGGGCCTGCCACCCGCCGAACGCGAATTCGCTATCCGTGTCTTCGTCGGGACCGCCGGGAGCCTGGGCGACCCCGTCGAGGGTGGTGAAGTGGTCGATGTGAATCCGACCGGACATATGATCTCCCTTCGGCGCGATGCAGCCCACTGTAGGCCTCTGTTGCCCCGGCGGGGCGTCAGGCGGGTTCGACGTCGACCCATTCGTGGCCGAGGGCCTTCAGGTGCGCGCTTCCGGCCGTGACGTGGGCGACGATCGCGGCGAGCCGCTCGGCGTCAGTATCGGTGATGTGCATCACCGCGTCCCGCCCATAGTCCGTGCCCAGGAGGAGCACACCCCGCTGGCGCAACTCGGCCTCGATGCGGCCCGCATCCGCATGGGGGAGGGTGAGCGTGAACAACTCACGGCGCTCGCGTCCCACGAGCACCCCGAGGGCCTGGGCCCGATCGATCGTGGTGGTCACGGCCTCCGAGTAGGCGCGCACAAGACCGCCGGCACCGAGGAGCGTGCCACCGAAGTACCGAGTGACGACAGCCAGGCAGTCGACCAATCCGCGTCCGGACAGCGCCTCCAACATCGGTCGCCCCGCGGTTCCGGAGGGTTCCCCGTCGTCATTCGAGCGGCGCACCTGATCGGGTGTGCCCCACGGCCCGATCACGAATGCCGAGCAGTGGTGGCGGGCGCCCCAGTGCTTCTTGCGCGCTTCGTCGATCGCCGCACGCGCGGCATCCTCGGTGTCGATTCTGACGAGACTGCAGAGGAATCTGGATCGTTTGACGTCGATTTCGGCCTCAACATGGCTGCCGAGGCCGCCGCGCAGAGTGAGATCAGACATGTGCCCAGTCTCGCGCAGTTGGATCAGAGGCTGAGCTCCCGGGTGACGAGACTTTGTGCGACCAGGGTCAGGGACGTCTGGTGCGAACGGGCGTGTCGGCGAATGAGGTCAAAAGCCGCCTCAATCGACACGTTGGCGGTTTCCGCGACGACGCCCTTGGCCTGCTCGATGATGATCCGGCTTGAGAGGGCTTTCTGCAGCTGATCGCGAAGCGTTGAGGCATCACGGATGGTGCGCTCCTGCAGGATGCCGATGGTCGCCACGTCGGCGAGGGCCTGTGCGGCCCGGATATCGTACTGATTGAGCTCTCCTCGCTCGTTCCGCATGAGATTCAACGTGCCGATTGTCGTCTCCCGGAGTCGCAGGGGGATGGCATAGACCGAGTGGATGCCCTGCGAGCGGGCGGTTTCGCAGAACGCTGCCCAGCGGGAGGAACCGACGTCGATGTCCGGCAAGGACACCACGGCACGGGTGCGGAAGCACTCCAGGCAGGGCCCCGCGTCAGCGTCGATTTGCATCACTTCCACGAGGGTGTTCGCCTCGCTGGTGGAGGCGACGACCTCGAGCTTGTCTGCGGCATTGGCCAGGAGAATTCCGGCGGAATCGACGTCGAGGAGATCGCGGCAGGTCTCCACCAGGGTTTGCAAGAGCTCGAGGACGTCATATCCGACAACGAGGGTGTCCGCGAAGGTGGCGAAGGCATCAAAGAGCAATTCGAGGCGGGTCGTTTCATTCATGAGATCGGCCCGTGTTGGTCAGCGCGGTGAAGCGGATCCGCCGTTCGATGACGTCCTGGGCGATCTGGCGCATCGGACGATTCTCGGCGAAGGCCCGCGCCTGGATGATCAGGTGTGCGTCCTCGGCGGTCGTTCCGAGTTGGGCGAGGACCATGCCCGTCGCCTGATGGATGAGTCGCCGTGAGAATGTCGTCGTATCGTCGGGGATGCTGTCGGTGCTGATGGCGTGGCGCAGGATAATCCGGCTGACCAGGGCTGAGAGGGCGAGCGTCTGCCCCTGTTGCTCGGGGGTGAGGGAGACCGGGGCTATGGAGTACAGGTCGACGGCGCCGATCTCCAGCGGGCCGAAGAGAAGCGGAAAGGCGAAGATCGCCCCGATCTCCTCCTCACGAATGGCGTCCAGGAAGGTCGGCCAGGAGACGCTGGTCGTGGAGGCAAGGTCGGGTTCGAGAACAGGTTCCCGGTTGACCAATGCGTCCCAGCACGGACCTTCACCGAGGTCGAATTGCAGTTCATCCACACGCCCGGCGCGGGCATCCGTGGCTGAAATCGTTTCGGCGCCAAGAAACGATCCGAAGGTCGAGATCGAGGCGCCAGAAATGGGCAGAAACCGCAGGAATGGACGGGCAAGCTCGGAGATCCGGGCTCCGCTATCGGACAGGGCATCCGATGCCATCAGGAACGGATCATTCGCCATCACTGCTATTCCTCCTGTTTTTAGCCAGAGTACGCGGCAGAGATCGGCTAGCCAACCCATTGCATTCCGGCGCGGTTAGTCGTAGATGACGGCAATACCCTGACGCTCCAGCTCAGCAAGGCCGTCCCGCATGGCTTGCAGCTGTTCGGGTGTGTGTCCGACCCAGTCCGTGAGCTCACCGATGACCTTCACCGGCTCCCGGGTGCGGTATGACCGGGTCGGATTGCCGGGGAACTTCTTGTCGGTCACATTGGGATCGTCTTCGAGAGGGCCCAGCGGTTGCACGATGTAGATGTGACCACGGCCCTCGCCGGCGGCCAGTTCGGCGCCCCAGGTTGCCGCATCCAGTGTGGCGGTCACGTAGACGTGGTTCGCGCTCCGTCCGCCGCCGAAGTTCGAACGACGGCCCGGAATCAGGAGTTCACCCGCCGCCAGGTCGGCTTTCGTGCCGTGGAACAGCGCACCCGTTTCGTGCGCTTCGAACGGTATCGGTTCACCGGTCATGAGGCCCCCAATCCGTTTCCAACCTACGCGCGAATCGGCTGACGGCGGGGATCAATCGCGGCAGGCCGGCGAGTAGGGCCGAGCGCCCAGGAGCTCCCCCCACTCCTGTTCGGTCAGTACCCGTCCCGCGACCTGACACGCGCGTTCCTCCCAGGCCGCCGGGTCGGCGATGACCACCTGCGTACTCCCATCGGATCGTTCAAGAGCCAGGGTACGTTCGCTGCTCTCCGCGCCGGCCGACCTCCGCACGACGAACTGGTCGGTGCGAAAACCCGCCGACCAGTCGCCGAGGTCCCACGTGATGATCGCGCCGTCCTCCCCGGCGGCCACCAGCTCACCGGTCGGCCGGTACTCGATCGCGGTGACCGCGCCTTCGTGATTACGAAGCGACTCCGCAACGTCTCCGGTCTCGGTGTTGAACACCACGACGCCGGTGCCGGCGGCGACAGCGAGGTGACTGCCGTCAGGGCTGAAATCGGCCACCGATGGAAAGTCAGTCAGCGGGACGGTGACGGGCGCTGCGCCCCCGGACGAGTCGACGATGCGCGCCGCGAGTAAGCCATCGCGGACCGCGATCCGACGGCCGTCCGGGCTGACGGCCAGAATCCCGGCGCCGGCGATCCGATCCAGCACGGCACCCGATGTCGTCTCGTACACCACGGTCGGTCCGAATCGGCTGGCGTACAGCCGCGAACCGTCCGGCGAGAACTTCACCGCGCCGAACTGGCCGACCCACCCGATTGGGGCGGCGAGCTCTGAACCGCTCACGTCCAAACTCAGGATTGTCGGGCCGGACGGGTTCTCCCCTCCGCCTCGCCACAGGGCGACCCTCCCGGACGGCTCGAACGGGCGTGTCGCCGCGAGCGCAGCGAACAGGGATCCGTCGGCGGAGTACTCGACATCCGCCGCTGTCCCAGCCAGGCCCGCAAAGGTCGTCACGGACGAGCGTCCTCCGTCCGCGAGATCCACCGTTCCCGTTCGCCCACTAGGACAGGGGAGGACGCTACACAGGTCCGAGGTGGCGCTGTACGCGACGGTGCCCGAAGCGGGGTCGACGGCCGATGACACCACATTCCCGCCGAAGGGGCCGTACTCGCCGAGCTGCGAGCGGCTGTCAAGATCGAAGAGGCGCACATCGTCATCGCTATCGATCACCGCTGCTCGAGTCCCGTTCTCCGCGACCGACATGCTCTTCGCAGCCACACCGTCTTCCTGGATTCGAATGATGCTCGTCAAGCGGGGCGCGCGCGCGAAGACCCGCACAAGATTGACACGTGTTTCGGAACTGTCCCAGAGCTGGATGGCCTCGACCGCGAGCAGCAGCGCGCGATCGAAGTGCGGCTCCTCGAGCGCCGACGCGGCGACGCGGCGTGCCTCCCCAACCGTCGCACGCTCGCCCGCGAGGTTCGTCTGGAAGCCCGCGATGAGGCCCGCCGTGACAGCGAGGATCGCGAGACCCGCCGCGCCGGCCGACACCCATTTCAGACGTCGCACCATCCGGCGCTCTTTCCGCAGCTGCCTTTGGGCGGCCTCGAGTCCGGCGGACTCCTGCTCAGCCGCCGCGTTGAGGAAGTCTCGCTCGACCGGCGTGAGTGCGGGATCGGCCGCATCCCTCCAATGCTGGGTCGCCGTCAGCCGGCCGCCGCGATAGAGCTCGCTTTCGGGTCGTCCCATCGCATCCCAGGCGGCGGCCGCGGCTCCAAGGTGTCGCATGATCCGCTGGCCCTCGACATCGTCCGCTAGCCAGTCCTTCAACCGGGGCCATTCCCGTGCGAGTGCTTCGTGCGACAACTGCACCGATTCCTCGTCGGTGGTGAGCAGGCGCGCATCGACCAACCGATCGACAATCCTCGCGTGGGCGTCGTCGATCGAAATCCGTGAGCGTTCAATCCGACGAGCTACGACCGCACCGTCCGCGGACGCTTCGACGAGTCGGAGGAGGATGTCGCGCAGCAAATGCCTGTCCTCAGCCGGGAGCGCGGCGATGACCTCTTCAGCCGTCTTCGCGACGGCGCCCTTGATCTCACCGGATGCCCGATAGGCGTCGACGGTCAGGACGCGGCCCTCACGCCGTGCCCACACCTGGCGCAGGGCGTGGGACAGCAGCGGAAGGTTTCGCCCATCGGCGTCGCGGACGAGGATCTCGACGAGGCCCGGCTCCAGGATGAGCCCGGCCTGCTCCCCGGGCTTTTCGATCACGGCCCGGAGCCCGTCGGGGCCGAGCGCGGTGAGCATGAGCATGTGCGACTGAATGATCCCGGCAAAGCCGTCGTGATCGGCCAAGTCGCCGAGACGGTCTGCGCGGATCGCGATGACGAGCAGGCCACGGTAGACCATGCGCTGCAGGGCGCCGAAGAACTCCCGAATCTCGGCGGGGTCGTCCGCGGCGAACGCGTGCTCGCATTGATCAACGATGAGCAGTGAGTTTCCGGGCGTGAGACCAACATCGCGCAGTGCATCGATCGGATGCTCGCCGGGCGTCACGATGGCGACTTCTCTGCCGCGGGCGATCATCTCCGCGCCGATCCCCGCCCTGACGAACGAGGATTTGCCGACACCCGATGAGCCGGTGACGAGCAGCACGCCGTGTTCGTCGAGCGCTCGCAGCGCCCCGGACAGCTCCCGCTCGCGACCGAAGTACCGCTCGGCGTCCTCCACGCGCGCGTGAGGCAGACCGAAGTACGGACACTCGGTACTCCCGGGCCGGAACACTCGGTCGGACAGCAGGGATGGATCTTGCCGGAGGATAGCTTGTTCCAGCTCAGCGAGCTCCGTGCACGGATCCAGCCCCAGCTCGGAAGCGAGAAGCCCTCGCGCCCTGCGTACGGTGGCGATGGCCTCCGCCTGCCGCCCCTGGCGATATTGCGCCACGCTCAGCACCACCCATCGTCGCTCCCGCAGTGGAGCTTCGGCGACGCGGGCGCGCGCCAATGCGGCGACCTCCTGAACCTCGCCGGCCTGGAGCCGTGCGTCGAGGAGAAGCTCCTCGACCCCCAACCGCATCTCCTCGAGACGACCGGACTCGATCTCTGCCGGCGCCCAGTCAATGAGGTCGACGAAGGGCTCACCTCGCCACAGCGCGAGCGCCTCCGAAAACGTATGCGTGGCACGCTCGGGTTCACCGAGCTCCAGTTGCTGAGTGCCCCGCGCAACGAGTCGCTCGAACTGATCGGCGTCGACCGTGAGGTGCTCCGCGGACAGCCGGTATCCGAGTGCGGTGGTCTCGATCTGCGCCGGTGCGATCAGCCGGCGCAACCGCATGATGCATCCAGGAATGACGTGCGACCACGACGCGGGCAAGTTGTCGCCCCAGAGCGCCGCCGCGAGGGACTCGACCGACAGGGATTCACCGAGGCGGACCGTGAGCGCACTCATCACCGCACGATCGCGCGGAGCAAGAGGAATCCGACCGTCGTCAAGAGTCAGCGATCCAAGGACGCGTATCTCCATGACGCCACTGTGCGCTCGCCTCCGACATCAGTCAAGACGGCCGATACCGGGCTGATACCGGCCGGCTGGGCTTCCGGTATGCAGCTGATATCGGCGCGTCCTTTACTGACTTTGCAGCCATCTCGCTGCACGGTCCGAACGGAAGGATCAGACATGTGGACATCATCCCGGCGCTCCGGCGCCACTCATCGGACGCGCTCGCCGCTGGCGGGTGTCGTGGTCGCCCTGCTGGCGTGCGCCGGTTTCGCGGCCTGCACCGCAGCGGCCGAGACGCCCGCCCCCGCACCGACCGCGGAGACTGAAACGACCAAACCGCTGCCGGCGACCGGTGCCATCGACGCCGGCACGTACGTCGTCTACGGCTTCACAGCACCCTTCGAGGTCACCGTTCCAGACGGCTGGGAATCCTTCGGCTGGGGTGTCCTGAAGGATTGGGAGGTCTTCGTGAATTTCCTGAGCCCCGGCTATGTGCCGACGGATGCCTGCGCCTGGCAGAACGCGCTCGTCGCCGTGGACCCGTCGCCTGAGGCCTTTGTCGCTGCGATGACCGCGCAGGCTTCAACGGAGACCACACCGCCGGTTGAGGTCGTGATGGGCGACTATTCAGGCTTCGAGTTCGACTACTCCGTCGAGAGCGGCATCAACATCAACGACTGCGGCAAGGAACACGTCTGCCTCTGGTCGGAACAGGCCACCGACTGCACACGCGGGTACTCAATGGTGACCGAACGCGAGACCGAGCGGGTGCTCGACCTGAATGGCGAGCTCGCTCTCTTCGCGGTGGGTGAGTTCCAATCGGTCACTGACGAGTTGACGGAAGAGGCGCGCGCCGTCTTCGATTCGATCGAGTTCGTCCGTGAAGAGTGACACTCTCGACGAGGTCGGGGCAGACTGGCGGCGTGAGCGGAATCCCCTGGATACTGCACGTCGATCTTGACCAGTTCATTGCGGCGGTCGAAGTGCTCCGACGACCGGAACTTGCCGGCCGGCCGGTCATCGTCGGCGGTCGGGGTGACCCCACGGAACGAGCGGTGGTGTCGACCGCCTCTTACGAAGCCAGGGCGTTTGGCGTGGGCTCCGGGATGCCCCTGCGCATTGCGGCCCGCAAGGTGCCCGACGCCGTGATCCTGCCGGTTGATCAGGAGGCGTACCTCGCGGCGTCGGAAACTGTGATGGCTGCCCTGCGTGCGCAGCCCGGAGCCACCGTGCAGGTGTTGGGTTGGGATGAAGCCTTTGTCGGCATAGAGACCGAGAATCCGGAAAGCTACGCCCGGCAGGTGCAGGCTGCCGTTCTGGAGCGGACTCTGCTGCAGTGCAGTGTGGGCATCGGCGACACTCTGGTCCGCGCCAAGGTCGCCACCGGTTTTGCCAAGCCGGCCGGCGTCTTCCGTCTCACGGCCGGGAACTGGCTCGGTGTCTTGGGCAGCCGGCCCACCAAGGATCTGTGGGGCGTGGGAAGCAAAGTGTCTGGCCGGCTGGCGAAACTCGGTATCAAAACCGTCGCCGAACTCGCTTCGACCGACCCCCAGCACCTGATCCCGGAGTTCGGGCCCAAGATGGGGCCGTGGTACGCGGAACTCGGACGCGGGGACGGTGCCAGTGTTGTGGATGACACCCCGTGGGTCGCCCGCGGGCATAGCCGGGAGACCACCTTCCAACGCGACCTGACCGACCCCGCCCAGGTGGACGACGCCGTGCGTGAGCTGACGGCGCGGGTGCTCGAGGATGTCCTGGCCGAAGGGCGGCCCGTCATCGGGCTGACCCTCAAGATTCGCTATGCGCCGTTCGTCACCACGACACGCGCGAGAAAGATCCCCGACACATCTGACCGGAGCGAAATCCTCGCGGGGGCCCTGGATCTCGCGGCCGGGATCGAAGCGGGCCGTCCGATCCGGCTCCTAGGCCTGCGAGCCGAGATGGCGATGCCCGACGACGCCCGACAGGGCCATACGCCGACGCGTGGCGGTTGGTGACAGCGACGTTCCCGCCTGGCGCAAGGCCTGGAATCGATGACACGGAGAAGCACCTGGCTTGGATGACCGGCCTCGAGCCGCTGGTCGCTGACGCCCTGACTGGTCCCGAGGCGGATCGGCACTACCAGGCGCGGGCGGTCACCCTGTGCGCCCTGACTTGCCTGGACGTCTGCTCAGCCGAGTGGGTGCACCGCGGCGGCGACGTGTCATCTCGGCAATTGCTCGACGAAGCATTCTTGATGCTCAGACCCGCACTCTTGACCGCCTAAACCCCTAGAACCCGCGCTGGCCTCTCTCGATGTCTGCTCGAACGTCCGACAAGGCTTGAGCCAACTCCGGGTCAGAACCTCGAAGATCCCGAGCTGCCGATGGGTTGAGTCGCCGCCGCGAAGACAGCAGGTAGAAGGCCGCCAGAATGACGAGCGCGAGACCTAGACCACCCCCGGCGATGAGCACAATCATGAGAGCGCCGGCGGTCATAGGAGTTCCCTTCGTGGCCTTCAAACAGAGTTGTTGGCTATAGCCTCACACCAAAAGCGGGTCAGTGCAGCTGAATGACGAGAAGATGGGGGGAATGGATACCTTCCCAGAGATCAGTTCTGCTTTCAGAGCGGAGGTTACCCGCCGTGATGCCTTAGCGGCCCAGTGGCTTGAGGGTCTACCTGGACTTTGGCGAAGCCTGGCGGCGGCATGGGGCTTGGACGTTGTCGGATCCCCACGGACCGGCGCAACCTCACTCGTCGTTCCAGTGGTCACACGGACTGGCATCCGCGCCGCGGTGAAGCTCGTGAGTCCGGTGGTCCGTATCGAGGCCGAGGTGTCAGCGCTATCCGCGTTTGGGGGTCTGGGGGCGGTGATTTTGCTGGATGCGGACACCACGCGTCAAGCGATGTTGCTTGAGTGGATAGACGGCCCAGCGCTTAGCGAGATGGCGGACAAAGGTGCCGCGATGGCGATTGCCGGCCAGCTCAGTCACGAGTTGGCCACTGCGACTTCACCGGCCGGTGCGCCTGGCCTCGCCGGACAGGCGTGTGGTTGGTTGGCCCAACTGCGCGAACAGCACGAGGTCGCACAACAATCTGGTTCTGCGATGTCAGACGAGCACCTGCAGCTGGCTGTCCGGATTGTTCAGCAGCTCGCGTCAGACGGCACATCGACCCTTACCCATGGAGATCTCAGTCTCTCCAACATCCTTCAGGCGGATTCTGATCGCTGGGTCGCCATCGACCCCCTCCTGCTGATCGGGACCTCGGCCAACGAAGCACACACAGTGGTTAGAAGCCACTTGAGTACCGCCATGAGCGCTGACGCCCCTGTCGCAGTCCTGGCCGACTGGACTCGACGCTTTACCGAGACGGCAGGAGTCGACTACACCTGGGCTCAAGCTCTCTCTTTCGCGCGTTACGTCGGGTCGTACTACTGGGAGTCACAAAACGAGGGGGCATCCGCTAACGTGGCCAGACTGAGGCGGGCAGCGCTACTGCTGGCTCCGCTGGTCTGAGTCCTTGGGTGCACGGGGATGAACCGCCCTTCCGTGCAATGAGTAGCGGGGGATCATCCGACATCTGGGAGCAGGTTGCGAGACATCACACGGGCTATGCCTTTGCCGTCGGATGCTGCGGTTTGTCTTAGAGGGGTTTCCTGGCGGACGTGACCGTGGGGGTTTCGACCTCGTCTGGCACTCGCCACTCGAGACACACTGCCGCAGCCAATGTCCCGAGGGTGACGGCGACGGCCGAGAGACTGCCAGGCTGAATGAGCGCAGCCGCGACGAACAGTGCCATTGCCAGCCGGAATCCAGCGGTGCGTAACCGTGGTCGAGGAATAAGCCCGGCTGCCAGGATGACGATCACGGCAGTGACCAAGACTGCCGTCACGGGGAGAAGGGGCTGGATCCAGTAGTTGGCACCCGGCGCCTGATCGATAGGACGGGAACTCGTCGCGTACCAGGTGGACCAGCTGAACATGGCGATGGGCAGAATCGAGATGCCTGCCAGGAGCCGCGACTGCATTCCCGACGACTTCAAGTCCGCCATGGCAATACCGAGAGCGATCAGCAGAATAACGCCATACACACCATACGTGGCCACTCCAACGCCGATGTAACTGATGCCGTCTGCGCAATAGAACGAGCCAGGATCATCGCTGCCCATTTGATGGAAACTGCACTGGAAATGTAGGTCCTCCCGCACAAGTCCCAGCAGAAAGCCACTTCCCGCAAAAACGGATGCAACGAAGCCGACGCTCAGACTCAGAAGCGCTCTGCCCCTCGGACTCAAGGCGTCCTGCTCATGTCGCCCCGCCAACAACACCATCACAGTTCATCCGCCCACCCTATTGCGCCCTGGCGTCACCTGCCCAGAGTGCTGCGGGCCGGCACACACTCCCCACGCGCGGCGTTGGCCGCCGGGTGCGGAGAAAGAGAGAGCCCCCAACAGCCAGACGAAAGCCAGCCCGACGCTGCCGACCACGTAGCCGACCGGTGGAGCTGCCTACCCGACTTAGGCTCGAGAGCATGACACATACACGTGCGATCGATATGGACAATTGGCCTCGGCGGGAGCACTTCGAGCACTACCTCACCCGCGTCGAGTGCACTTATGCCATCACGGTCGAACTCGATGTCACAGAGTTGGTAGCGGCGCTTCGTGTCCGTCCATGGAAGAGCTATATCGCGCAGATGTGGGCCATCGCGTCAGTAGTGAATAGTCACGTTGAATTCCGGATGACCCTCACTGAGGGGAACGGCCCGGCGACCTGGGACATCGTTCACCCTGCATTCACCGTCTTCAATCCCGAGCGAGAGACGTTCTCCAACGTCTGGTCTCCCTTTCACGCCGACTTCTTTACCTTCCATGAACACGCGGCCGACGTCTTGGCCAGATACCGCACCTCCACGTCGTTTCAGCCGCAACCAGACATGCCCGCAAATGTGTTTGATATATCAAGCGTTCCGTGGACGTCGTTCACTGGGTTCAGCCTGCAGATACGCGACGGTTGGAAGCATCTTCTGCCGATATTCACCCTGGGTCGGTACAGGGAGTCTGGGGGGCGAACCACGATGCCCGTCGCCATTCAGGTGCACCATGCGGCCGCTGACGGTTTCCACACCGCTCGCCTTGTCCACGAGCTGCAAGAACTGTTTTCCGACCCCTCGTGGCTCGCCACGTAACTGACTTTCAACTCATCGCCCGGAGCCAGGCGGTTCCGCGCCTGCCGGATTACGACGGTACAAGTTTTGACCGTCCCGAGAATAAGCCAGATGGCGGGACACCATACGCACGAGCTTGAGCACGTCATCCGTTGTCCGCAACCCCTACGGATGCGAGCCAAGTCCAGATACGAGACAAGTGAAGTGCCGCTCGTCGATCCGGCTGGAGTGCCGTTTAGGTGTACTGAGGCATGACGTTGGTGACACTCACGCCGCACGCTCAGCGAGCGCTCCAAATGCTGAGGCGCTGTCCCCGCCTAGTTTGCGGCTCACCAGCCGTGCGGCGGCGTTCGGCGCCTTAGGGCCGGTCGTGGAGGGTGACCTGGTAGCCGTCGGGGTCGGAGAAGGTGAAGGTTCGACCGAAAGGGCCGTCGATCGGGGCCGAGACGATCGTGTGGCCGTCGGCGACGAGAGCGTCGTGGATGGCTTGGACGTCGGTGGCGTGGAGCCAGATCGCGGCCCCGATACCGGGCTGAGCAACGGACGCGAGATCGGTGCCGGGAACGATGTCTCGAAGCGCAAACGCGATCGGGGTCGTCTCAAAGACGACAGCATGGGGTGGGCCCGTCTGCGAGCGAACGAGGCCGAGGTACTGCTCGTAGAACGCCTGCGACGCGGCGAGATCGCGAGCTTGAAGGGAGATGAAGTCAGGGCCGGTTACGGGCATGGGGATGCTACTTTCAGTTGTGACAGTGTCAGTTATCTGACACAGACCAATGTATGTCAAAATACTGACATGAGTCAAGACGGTATAGACCTGGAGACGTCACTGGGCTACCTGCTGAAAGAGGCCTCGAGCGGCCTCCGCGCCGCCATGGAGGCAGTACTGCGCCCGCTCGGAATGAGCGTGACGCACTACTCCTGCCTCGAATTGCTCGCACAGCGCCCTGGCCTGTCCAATTCCGAGCTCGCGCGAGGAGCGTTCGTGACGCGGCAATCGATGAATGTGCTGCTGCAAGCCTTGGAACGAGACGGAGACGTGACCCGGCCGGCGGAGGCCCGCGTTGGTAAAGTCCTTCCCGCGCAGCTCACGCCACGCGGTCGACGGAGCCTCGAGAAGGCGACCGTTGCGGTCCGATCCGTCGAGGTCAGGATGCTGGGCGGCATGACCCAAGAAGAGCAGTCCGGTGCGCACAGAATCCTGCGGAGCATGATCCACTCTCTGCGCAATGACGGCGAGAGTGGATCGCGGTAAGTGGCTGTGCCCGGCGATTCACTCTCGTAATCGCGACTCTGGACCGGCTGGGCCAAACGACCCAGAACGTGCAAACACCGCGACGCCGGCAAGGACCTTGGCGGCCGACCTCTGATGTCTCGTATCCGATGGGACACGCGACACAGAAGTTACGCGACACCCCGCGGCTTCGGGCGTCTACCGTGCGGGGAAGGTTCCCTCGTAGTCTTGCCAAGTCCCAGCGAGCGCTTCCATCGCCCACCGTTGACTTTCTATGGGGGCGTCATGACCCGCGAAGGCCTCGACTCAGTCAACGGTTGCTCCGCATTTATCCGCGGTGACATCCTGAGGATTGGTCGTGGCATCCGGTTGGTACTCAGCATTCACCACTGCCTCGACGGTGAGCGCGCTTTGGTTGTCGATGAGCGTGCACCCTGCGTGCGACTGGGCATGGCCTCAGCATGCCGTGTTGCTCGGCTGTACCGCATCCGATGGCTTGTGAGGCGTCTCGTGTGCTCGAGTTAAGATTCCGCAAATAGCGATCCNCGATTTCTTCAGCTGGGGCGGAATTGGGGCAAAACCACCGCGATGTCGTAGACCTCAACCTCAAGCAGACGCACTAACTCATCTCCCGTCGCCAACCATCGAGTCTGATTCCTGGATTCGTCCCAGCCGTCAAACGGGTCAAAGTGACGTTGCCAGAAAAGCGACCAGTCGTTGAGGCGTCGGCCCAGTTCAGAGGAGATGCCATAATCGTCCGGCTCCATGGCGTACTTGTCAGTGAAGCTCTCCCATAACGGATAGTCATGGCCCCAGTCCAGGAAGAACCGGATCCGGTGCAGCTCGCCTGCTTGCTCCCGCCGGGCATGGTCGACGGCGCGATCGTCTGGGATTTCCGCGGGCACGAGTATCTCAATCTGCGTCCCCGGGTCAACCACGCGGCGGTACCGGCCGTCACTTCCACTTACAGGGTGCTCCTCAATCACGATTCGAGGCTACGGTACGGGTGTGAACTGGGGCACAGTCGCGCAGAGCCAGTTCTGCGGCCGAATTCGGACCACCGACCTTGCCCAATGGGCGGTCGGTAATCGGTCGGGATGTAAGGGTGCATTATCTGCGACATGATTTCGTGTCTTGTAACCCCACCGGATGCGAGACAGGTCCAGATACGAGACAAGTCGCCTGATGTTCGACGCTCGAACAGGCGGTCACACGGAGGTTACGAGACAAGAGTGAATTGGCCACTGTCGTGACGTTCCCCACAAGAGGAACTCCCCACGCGACACCGGTTCTAGACGCCGGGCGGTCGTTGGGTGAGGGCCGTTGCTATGGCCCTGACCTGTGAAAGGACCGCCTTTGCGTTGTTTCGCTCCAGAGTTTCCGGTCGAGCAAGGCAGTCGATGTGCCGGCCCAGCCCAGGGTGGGCGAGCGGACGAAGAACCAGATCCGGGTGGTCGCGGATGTTGGTTGTGTATCGGGGCATGAGCGCGATGCAACCGCTCGCTTCGACAACTGCGGCAGCTACGGAGAACTCGTTGATCCGGTGCAGGATGCGCGCCTCACTCCCACCGATTCCTGAGATTACTGAGAGAGCCTGCTTGAGCGGGAATCCTTCATGTACAGCGATCCATGCTTCGTCCTGAAGGTCTGCCGGTTGGATCGCGGCTTTCGCTGCGAGGGGGTGATCTTGTCGGATAGCGATATCCAGAGGCTCGTACAGGAGCGGTTCCACACGCACCGACCCCGGCCACGACGGGCTACCGACCAGCCTGTGCGCAAGGACAAGATCGTGATCGGCCGTGAGAGGTGGAAAATCCTCCTGGGCTACGTCGAAATCACTCAGCCGTACATCGGGCTGATCTGGACTGCCACATGCGGCGATCAGGGCGCCAAAGACCGCAAGGCCCACGCTATGGAAAGCCGCCACTGAAACGGCGCCCAAGCGATCGTCTTGGAAGCGGGCCACTGCCTGCTGGGCACGTTCGAGCGCCACTTCCACGTCGATCGCCGCCATCGCCAGGGCGCGCCCTGCGTCGGTGAGCGCTGTCCGCCGTCCGTCCCTGTAAGTCAACGGTGCGGCCGAGTGACGTTGCAAGGCGCTGATCTGTTGCGAGACCGACGACGGCGTGACGTACAGCGCCGCAGCGACGGCGGTAATACTGCCCCGGTCACCCAACTCTCTTAGGGCGCGAAGCTGACCCAGTTCCATAAGTTCAAACTAAACCATCCATGACGAAACTTCTCTCTTGTCTTACGTGAAAGCAAACCGGACGATGGTGGAATGACCGCTCCACTCAGCCGATTCCGTGTCGACCTACTCCTGCTCTTAGTCGCCGCCTCGTGGGGATCGACGTACCTCGTGGCCAAAGAGCTAGTCACGCTCGATTCCGTAGTGGCACTCCTCGCGCTGCGCATGCTGCTCGCCGGGGCCCTCATGGCGGCAATCGTGGCCGCCCGGCGGCACCGTGTAACTGCAGCCGAACTGCGAGCGGGTGTGATCCTCGGGATGGTGTTGGCTTCAGTGTTCGCATTCGAGACTTTCGGGATCGCCCACACGTCAGCAACGAATGCCGGCCTCATCATCAGCCTGACAATCGTGTTCACTCCTCTTCTCGATTCCGCGGTATCCGGTCGACCTCTGCCCGGCAGTTTCTTCTTTGCCGCAATGATCGCCGTCATCGGTGTTGCGCTTCTCGCCAGCAACGGCACTTTTCAGACGCCAAGCCTTGGCGACTTACTTATCCTCATTGCGGCAATCGTGCGCACCATCCACGTCACGTCGATGTCTAAACTCACCGGCAACAAACCGATGGACTCGCTTCACCTCACCACGGTTCAACTCGTTACCTGCGCGACAGTCTTTTCGGTGGCGTCACTGTTCTACGGCGACCCAATCCCACACTTCCTGACCGACCTCGACCCGCGACGCGCGGTCATGTTCCTCTACCTCGTCGTCGCTTGCACAGTCTTCGCCTTCCTGGTGCAAACCTGGGCGGTCCGGCGAACATCGCCATCGAGAGTGAGCCTCCTCCTGGGAACTGAGCCCGTCTGGGCCGTGATCATCGGAATTACGATTGCTCGTGACTTCGTGACCGTCACTGGATATTTAGGTGTCGCCCTCATCCTCGCGGGAACGGCATGGGGTCGCTCCATCGAGCAACGGCACCAACTCACCCTGGCCCCACGTGACCGTCGAGACTTACGAGCGGTATCTGCAGGTTTTGGACGACGCCGCTCATCCATCAGAGGCCTTCCCCCGATCAGCCGACTGTCATGAAAGTGTCAGGCGAGTACATCTAGGCGTCAGCGGGCGGCATCCCGTCGCGCCGCTCCGCGGCGAGACGGAGCGTCAGGTGGGGCCGCTAGAGTGCACTTCAGCACGCAAAGCCGACTCCGGCACGCACGGCGGCGGCGGCGCCGGAAAAATCTTGAAGAAAATCCAGGTCTAGCTGTCGATCCGGCGGCAGGATGTTCGTCGTAGTTAATGACGGAGCCGGACAGGCCGGCCCGCGACCTAATACAGGAGGCAGCTCCATGTCCCAGTACGCAATCCTCATCTACGAAGACCCGGCGTTCTACGCAAACGCGTCGCCCGAGGCGTGGGGCGCGGTGATCGACGCGCACAACACGTTCACCAAGCAGGTCTCCGAGCTCGGTGGGTCCCTCGCGGGCGGCGGGGCGCTCGCGCCCACGACGACGGCCACCACGATCAAGGGTGGCGGCACGGTGACGGACGGCCCGTTCGTCGAGACCAAGGAGGCCTTCGGCGGCTACTACATCGTCGAGGCGCGCGACCTCGACCACGCCGTCGAGATCGCCAAGCTGTGCCCGGCCCCCGGCGGCGGCGTCGAGGTTCGCCCGCTCGTGGACGCGTCGACGAACCCGTTCTGATCGCACCCAGCGACGAGCCGACCGCGTCCGCCATGCAGGCGGACGCGGTCGCTGCCGCGCTGGCGCAGGCCCACCGCTCCGAGTGGGCCTTCGTGCTGTCCGCCACGGTGCGCGTCGCGGGCGACCTGGACGTCGCGGAGGAGTGCGCGCAGGAGGCGTACGTCAGCGCGCTGCAGGCCTGGACCCGGGACGGCGTCCCGGAGCGGCCCGGCGCGTGGCTGACCACGGCGGCGCGGAACCACGCGCTGGACCGGTTGCGTCGGGAGGTCACCCTCCGGCGCAAGCTCCCGCTGCTCGTGGAGCCGGCGACCGTCGATCCGCACGACCCGGCCGACCTGGACTGGCCCGACGCCGCGGTGCCGGACGACCGGCTCCGGCTGGTGTTCACCTGCTGCCACCCCACCCTCGCCCCCGAGGCCCGCGTCGCCCTCACCCTGCGCCTGGTCTGCGGCGTTCCCACGCCCGACGTCGCCCGGGCCTTCCTGGTGTCCGAGCCGACGATGGCGGCACGGATCACCCGGGCCAAGAAGAAGATCTCCGCGGCGCGGATCCCCTACCGGGTTCCGGGCCGGGCGGAGCTGCCCGAGCGCCTGGACAGCGTGCTCACCGCCGTCCACCTGCTCTTCAGCACCGGCCACACGGCCGGCGAGGGGGACGCGCTCGTCCGTGAGGAGCTCTGCGACCGGGCCGTGCACCTCGCGCGCACCCTCGCTGCGCTGCTCCCCGAGCAGGCCGAGACCCGCGGCCTGCTGGGCCTGCTGCTCCTCACCGACGCGCGCCGGGCCACCCGGACCGACGAGCAGGGCCGGCTGCTCCTGCTCGCCGACCAGGACCGGACGCGCTGGGACCAGCGCGCGATTCTGGAGGGGCTCACGATGACGGCCGGGGCGCTGGCGTCCGGCCCACCGGGGCGGTTCACCCTGCAGGCGGCGATCGCCGGCGTGCACGCGATGGCGCCGTCCCTGGAGCAGACCGACTGGCCGCGCGTCGTGCACCTCTACGACCGGCTGCTGGCGGTGTGGAACACCCCGGTGGTCGCGCTCAACCGGGCCGCCGCCGTGGCGTTCGCCGACGGTCCGGCCGCCGCCCTGCCGCTCCTCGACGAGCTGGCGACCGATCCCCGGCTCGCCGACTACCCCTACCTTCCCGCCACCCGCGCCGACCTGCTGCGCCGCCTCGGCGACGCCGCCGGCGCGGCTCAGTCGTACCGGCGCGCGATGGAGCTCACGGCGAACGCCGCGGAGCGCGCCTTCCTGGAGCAGCGCCTGGCCGAGGTCAGCCGCGCCGCCGGGCTTTGAGTACGGCCCACTGATTGGAGTGAGGGCGGGTATCCGTATGAGGATCCCTCACCGGCATGGCCAGCTGCATCCGGACCCTGGCTCCACGACTACAATCGCCACCGATCGCCACACGCCTCGGAGGCAAGCCCCCAGCGGCCCGCGTAGTCAACCCTCCAGGTCAGTGCAGCTAGAGGGGGACCACCGAGTGACTACCATCCGCGCCGCCACAGCAGCCGGCGCTGGCCTGCTCGTGCTCGCCGTGCTCACCGGCTGTACCACTGGGGACGCCTCGTTTCTGCCCGACACCGACAGGACCCCGCAGGCGACTGCCGCGGCCTCCGCGCCAATCGAAGGGGACTCGAACGGGGACGGCAAGCTCTCCGAGTTCGAGAAGCAGGTGCTCACGATGAACGCTCCCCGCGACATCACCCTCCACGATGGCACCGTCGTCGTCGTAACACCCGGTCAGCCCCTCCCGCAGCCGGTCATCGACCAGATAGCCGCCGATGCGGCGCCCGGCGCGGCCCAGGCACAGACCGCCGACGAGTTTGCGCCCATTGCGGGCATGAGAAGCATCCGCGAGGTCGCAAGCTCATACGCGAACGAGCTTGGTCGCATCGTCGTCATCGTCTACCGGGACGACTTCGGCTATTGGGGCTCGATCTCCTCCGTCGACGCTTCAGGCGGGACCGGGCTAGCAGGCACCAGCGACCAAGAGGCGATGGTGGCCGCGGTTACCGACTGGGCCGAATCGCACGACGCCTACATGGTCGTTGTCGAGTAATCATCCGCATCCTCGAAGTCCCGGCGCTGCGCAGCACGGTCGGGGCGCGTGGATCAGGCGGTTGTGCTCGAGCTGCAAGCTCGCGAGTACGAGGCGCAGGCTGACGCGGGTTGCACTGCGGGCCCTCGCGCCTGGAGTCGGCGTTTTGTGTCAGAGGGGGTTGCTCCTGCCGTAGCGTCATGTGGTCTGCTGGAAACACATCCCGTCCCAATCCGAGAGGTTTGCCATGCGCCCGTTCCCGACCCCGCCCCGAGAGGTCCTGATCGGCGACGCCGCGGCGTTCGTCGGCGTCACTCCGCGGACGATCCGCCACTACCACCAGGTCGGCCTGCTGCCCGAGCGGGAGCGGGGCGGCGACGGCCGCCGCCGGTACGGCTACGCGGAGATCATCCGGCTGCTCTGGATCCGCCGCATGGCCGACGCCGGGATCGCCCTCGACGACATCCGCGACGCCTTCCACGGCGCCGCACCGAGCGGTGCCGACGGCGAGGACGAGATCGCAGGCGTCCTCGCGCGACTGGAGGACACCCTCGCAGCGCAGGAGGCCGAGCTGCGGCGGAAGCGCGCCTCGGTGCAGCGCATGCGGACCCTCGGCAGCCGACTGGGATTGCTCGACGATCTCGTCTCCGGCCGCCTCGAGGGCGCACCCGAGGGCTCGCTGCGCCCGGACGACCTGGACGTCCTGCTGGTCACCGAGCGGATCTTCGGTCCGCTCGGCGCCGCCGTCCAGGCCGGCCGCTTCCTCGCTCTGGCCGCCGATCCGGCACTGCGAGCGGAGTCCGACCGCGTCGACGCCGCCGAGGAGGCCCTGGACGACACGGTCGCCGTCGACGACCCCCGGGTGGTGGAGGTGGCGGCCGAGCGGCACGCCTTCGAGACCGCGCTGATGCGCGTCATCGAGGAGTCCGGTCAGCTGGAGGAAGACGACGCCATCTTCGACGCCTGGGACGAGCTGCACCCACCCGAGGGCGCTGACCCGGCGCCCGACCCCGGCCCGGCAGAGGGCTCCCGCGGGAGGAGCGCGGCGGAGATCATCCGGAGCATGCCCTACGACTTCTCCCCGGCCCGCCTGCGAAGCATGGAGCTGGCGGTGCAACTCGGCGCGGCGGCGGCGCCGGCGCCCTAAGTGGGCCGGCAGCGTCGGCAAGGTACCGATCGACTCGATGAACCATGGGCTTACGGGTGTTCGGTCGCACTGGACGCGCCCGTCTTCGCTGAAGTCGATCGTTGCGCGTTCGTTGGCTCCGGAGAACTCCCATGATCCATCGCGGGTTACCTGGTATTGGCGGGTACAGGCGGCGGTGCCCAATTTCAACATTCGATGTCAGATGGAGGGTGTCGCGATCTCCTGAAGAGCGCGGACGTGTGCGTCGAACGCAGTTCGTCCCGCACGGGTGAGGGCCAACCAAGTGATTCGGCGCGCGTCGTCGCGACCTGCCGATACGGCCTTGCGCGAGGTGACGTATCCGCTTGTGGCGAGGGTCTTCAGGTGTTTGGAGAGTGTGGCGTCGGACACACTTAGTGTGTCGCGGAGCACGGCGAAGTCGAGATGGTCGACCGGTCGCAGGAGCCCGCAGATCCGAAGTCGTACGGGTGCGTGGATGATTTCGTCGAACCGCGTCTCAGCCATGGCGCAGGTGCTCCACCGCTGATCGATAAGCGACATTGGCCAGCCAGGTCGTCGTCGCAAAGGCGACCAAACTGGTGGGCGCGACGGCCCAGTGCATTCCGAACGATACGAAGCCGAGTGACACGCTAAAGAGTAGGAGACAAGCGGCGATGATTCCGACTATCGCCCAGCCTGCACGCGCGCCCATCCTTCGAAAGCGGACGCCGGTCTCACGTTGGATCAGATACAGGACGATGAGCGTTCCGACGAGGGCTAACCAACTCGATGAGGGCGGTTCGTAGTTCGCACCTGGGTTGGTGGCCGCTGCTGCCGAAACCCACCACGCACCGACACCTCCGAAGGCGGCTAACAATGTCCAGGGCGCGTGCACGCTCGCCGCGAGGTGCTCCCGGTCGGACGACAGCGCGTTCAGGGCAGCCGCGGCTTCCGCTCGTGAGGGATCTCGAAAGTGATTTTCCATATTGGAAAGCGTAACGATTTCTTTCCATGACGGCAAGTGACTTGCTCGTTGGACAATGCACGGAAATTGACGACCATTGTCGCTTCTCGCACTCGTCTGCACGAGTCCTCACACTCGCGTGCACGGCACAGGCACCGCACGATGCGAATCATGCGTTCAGTGGGTTTCCCGTGCCTAATATCCCGTGGCTAATGAGGCGCTAGGTTTCGAGACACTCGACATTGCGCTTGGCGGTTTTCGATACCGGCCGTGGGAATCATGACCGTGGTTATTGGTCCGTGCGCTTCTGGGGCTGCCCGAAGTGGGGGCGGCCTGTCAGCAGGTCGGGCCAGATACATAACGAGACACGTTGCTGACACCGGAGTGACAGCTGGAGCCCGCAAACCACTGGATGCTGGTGCTTGTCTGTCCCGTCACCTAGGGTCGCAAGCGGGGTCGGTGTCAGTGTCCAGCTCCCGCCTCGAGGAAGGACCTCATGACTTCTCGAACGCCCAGGCTCTCTTTGGCTGTACTCGCCGTGTTGGCGCTCAGCGCCTGCTCCGCTGCTGCTGGCGCCGACGAGGCATCGCCGGGCACCGGGGGAAATGATAGAGATGGCGATTTCGGAAGCGTGCACTGATGGGTCGGATGCCCAGTGTGTATCTGTCAACGGTACGAGTGTCCTGCTCCCGTCTGGATTCGAAGAAGCCGGGGTCAGGGATTCCAGTGTCTCCGAAGACGGGCAGAACACGGTTGATGTGACGTTCGACAAAGATGGGGCCGAGGTCTTTCACGCGCTCACGGAGAAGGCCGTCGGAGCCGGAGATTCGGCGCGCCTAGTCATAAAGATCGGGGGCGAGCTGCAGGCTGCGGTCCTGGTGATGGAAGCGTTGAAAGGCGATCACGCACAAATCGGTCTCTCGCCGGATGTCATCGCCAAGGAGATCGTCGACCTAATTCGAGCGGGCTGACGAGCGCAGCCTCCGCCGCATCCAGGTGTCCCAAGCCAGCGTGGCGCTCAGCTCGAAATGCCTGGCCGGCGGTGCCTCGAAACCTTAGGCAGACATCTCATTCGCGGCTCGTCCAGCCTCCAGAACGCATCCCTATGTCTCGTATCCCACGGGATACCAGACACATAGGTAATGAGACGCCTCGAACCCCTCGCATTGTCCGCAACCTTCGTGACGTAGGCGGGCCTCCCGCAGAGAAGTAGTGCTCAGCTGCTGGGGTTCGTATTCTGGCTGAATGACGGTCCCGAGCAGTGAGCGGCGTTTGGCGATGCGTGCGCGGAGTCAACGTGATGATTCCCCCGGCGCGAGCAGTGGTGAGCGTCTCGGCGTCTTCTCCTTCCGCCCACTCGTCAAAGAAGATGTAGGAGCGGTCGACGCGGAGGACATCGAGCCGAGCAGCGGTCCACACGAGACCGATGTGTGGCTGACCGAATGGCAGGTCGCTGAGGAGGGCTTCGGCGTCGCACTCGATCACTACGTCGACTGGCAACTCGTGCCGATGGACGACGACTGGGCGACCCAGTTGTTTGCAGGCCGCCGAACAATCTCTCTACAGCTGGACACTTACGCCGAAGCGCGGCGGCACCCAACGGAGACTTTGGTTTGGACTCACCTCACCGGTCGCGTGACTCGAATCGACCAGATCTCCGTGCGCTTTCACCCGTCGGAAGACCCAGCGGAACGCGGAGTGAGGGTGGCAGAAACTGGTGGTGCCATGCAGCACAGCGTCTTGAGCCTGCAAAGTCCGCGCGTACATCACGGTGTACTTGTCGGCTGGATAGTCCGTGTCCGGAAATAGGAGCTCAGGGCCCATGGACTCAGTGCCGGCAGGTGCCCGATGTCTCGCATCCATGGGATATGAGGCAGATTGGCCAGACACGTGAAGGGGGCAGCTCAGGGAGGAAGGGAGCTCTTCAACTCATCCAAGGTGACCATGGCATTGCTCGACGTTTTCAGGGTTGACCGAAATGCTCGAGCTAGGTTTTCTCCGCCCTCCGATAACGGCTGTCCGTGATCAGCATGACCGTCACCCATACCAGGATCGAAAAGGCCGAGGCGGGACCAGCCCATGACGGATTGCCGGAGTTGCTGATGTAGATCAAGTTCAGCACGATGAGCCACACCACAGACCCCAGGAAGAGGGCGAGACGGATAGGCGAGAACAGAACGGACAATCGTCGTTTCAAAGAGCGGCGATATTCGGTGTCGGTCATCTGCATGTGCCTCCCGAGTAGTCGATCTGGACAGTCTTCGTTCGCATCGCTTGGCCCGTCCCCTTGGCTCGTACGTATTTCGAACCATAACGGGTTCCCTCTGATTTCGACCCGTCGTTATCGAGATGCCGCCTATCGCCGACGGTATGGTCCCACGAACGAAGCCTGTGATGTGCCTCGAAGCCGTACGGATGCGAGAAAGGTCCAGATGCGAGACATGTCAGCTGCCGCTCGTCGCTGAACAGGCGATCTCCTTTGTCTCGTATCCCATGGGTTTCAAGACAATGAGGTTTCAAGACACTGTGATCCGGTAACCCCAAGATGGGTTACTCAACGAGCCCGACGTGCACTAACCAGCGAAATATCCACCGTTGGTCAGAATCGTTTGGCCCATAACCCACTGGGCAACGCCACACGCCAAGATCATCGCCGGCGCAAGGATGTAGTAGCCGACTCGGGATCCTTTGCCCATATGATGCGCATCAGGCTTCTTCCCTGTGCGCCACAGACGAAAGAGAAGTATCAAAACGGGAAGCAGTGCAATCTGCATCGGAATCCCATTGCCGCTCCGGTTGTACTTCCCGTCATACGGCATTCGGGTGTCCCATGGCACATTCACAAATACGAAAACAGCGATCCCGGCAGAGACTACAAAAGTAACCACACAAAGAATCGTTTTGAATTTCACGGCTCTTTTGCCCAGGATCAGGTCCTGCTCGCTAAGTCCCCTCAGGGGATCTTCATATCCTGCGCCAGAACTTTTGCCATCATTCGCTCCCACGGTGACTCTCCTGTCCCTCGCTCGACAAGTTCTCCACTTACAAATTCCGCTATTCAAATTCGGTCCGGGAGATCCTCGACCGGCCTGAGTGGATTCAGGAAACCGAGATGACCTTGTCCTTCACCTGCGGGCGGCTTTGCTAAACCTATCGAATGCGAGACCTTGGCCACGGCGGTAGCCGTTCAGCGAGTTCCTTTGCATCGTCGTTTGAGCTGCGATTTCCCAAGTCTCGTATCCCATGGCATATGAGGCACTTCGGTTGCGAGACATTTCATCGCGTCACGGTCGCACCCGGCGGAAGGATCGTTTGAGGCTCTCTTTGCGTTTCTGCCGAGACGGCAAAGTCTGCGAAGACCGCGCCGCGATGCCGCCTCCGGAGCAATACGATCTCTTCATGGGGAGATCATGGCGAGGGAATCAGTTCCGACCGGATTGGCGAACCGAGCACGCACTCCAGACAGGTCGGCAACCACTAGAACCCCTACCCGCGCTCCTCATGCTGTTTTCTCGAGCACTTCTGCTCTGGATACTCATCCCGCTCGGATTCGCCGCCTGGGTGCTCGGGTCGCCGTGGTTCCTGCTCAAACATGTCTCGCTCGGACAATTCCTGGGTTGGCTCGATCTGAATTTCTGCGTTGCGCTCCAGCGCGGCCCACTACGACCGTTCATCGCGAAGCCACGAGTCAAATGGATCCCTGGAAGCAAGATGCACCAAACAGAACACCGAATACGGATGCTCGACCTCTGGTGAACCGACCACTGGCCCGTCGCAAATCGGCAGGGTCACCAGGATGGCGCACGAATCGCGTTACCCCGGCTCCCAAATCAGCTCAGGCTTCGCCAACGCGGGGAATGCCGATTCCCATCCACGGTGTGTGGAGCCTGCAGAAGCGGTCGTAGAGCAGACGACGACGGTAATTCTGTCTCGAAACCCTACCGATGCGAGACAGGCCAGGATACGAGACAAGTCGTCTGCCGCTCATCTCGTGGACGGGAGCGATCTCCATGTCTCGTATCCCATGGGATATGACACACATAAGTAACGAGACAGTGCTTCAGATGTGCAGTCTCAACAGGACGACGGCCTGCCGAGCGCAGCGCGGCATCCGGCGGAGTCAGGATGCAGGAACGAGTGACCCGACCGTGAAGTCGGTCCAAGCGTCGCCGCAGACCTGCAGATCAGCTGGCGCGTCGATGCCCGGGCCAGCACCATCCGATGTCACGAGCACCCGGATGGTCGTCACTTTCGCCGGCGTGCAGTCGTACGTGACGACGTACGTGAGGAGCGCTTCCACCTGGGCCGACTCGCCCGGGGCGAGCGCCCCGGCCTCCGGCTCGATGGGGCCCAATATCTTGTCGTCACGGCTGGCCAGATTAGTGCCGTCGGCGCCGAGCAACAGCACTCCTGGTCCCCCGTAGTAGGAGCAGGATTGCTCCGACACGTTCGTGAGCACGATCGCGAGCCCCTCCCGGGTCGCTGTAGAAAGGTCGGGACGCTCTACAAGCTCAGCGGCGAGCTGTTCGTCCTGACACCGGTCGTTTGGCCACACAGGTTCCGCCGCTTCGACTTGGGGGGTTGCAGTCGGGGTCGAGCTCGACACGGGTGCGCTGGCCACAGTGGGCTCCGGAGCCTCGGCGGCCCCTTCGGCGCATCCTACGAGCGCGAGAGTGGGCAGCATCAGCAGCGCGATGAGGGCTATGCGGTCAGTCCGGGTCTTGAGCATGCGGCGAATCCTTTGAATGAACGGACAGAAGGTGCATCTAAGGTCTCTTTTGCCAGCCAGACGATGGAGGCTGTCGTCCATTGACAGTGTCGCGTTGTCGGACAGTCAATAACCCTCGACGAACTTACAAACATGACCACTAGCGGGTGTGGGCGATGATCGCTTCGGCGATAGCCACCGTGTCGCTGTTCGACGCGACCTGGTAGGCCGACTGGCCGAGTGAGAAGATCACGACGCAGAACGGTGTCACGTCGGAGCACATCTGCACGGCGTGCTCACCCTCGACCGCGCCCTTCAGCGCAATCGTCGGCAGGGCCTGGCTGTCTGGTGTGGAGACCACCGTGTCGACGAGTCCGGCCAGGTCGTAACCGACCGTGACCGACGTACCCAAAACCCCGGCGGCGATCAAGTCGACCGGGACGCCGGCGGCATCCACATCACACTGGAATACCCCGGCCCGCTGCGCCACGTAGTTCTCAAAGTAGGTCAAGCCGTTTGGTGGGGACCGGACTTCGTATTCGAGCGAGTCGACGCCGAGAGCCGTGGCGATGCCCTCCGACCCCACCGCGCGGGTGCAGTCCGATTCGTGTTCGACCAGATCGACCGTCGGCCAGACGAACTGGCCGGGCTGAGCATCCGTCAGAGCGGTGAAAACGGATGCCGCGAGCGGCTGCATCTGCGCCAGAATCGCGCCGGGCGTCAGCCCGGAGAAATACCAACCGTCGCGTTGGATCCAGTTCGTGCTCAACACGATTTCGACCCAGGCATCGCCGACCGGCGCGCTGATGAAGCAGCCGGTGTCGTAGCCGCACCCGGTCGCCGCTTCAATGCCTCCGATGGTCATCGCGGTGTCGGAAGGGCCGTCGCCGAACGATAAGGCGTCGTCGCCCACCGTGTAGGGCGCCCAAGAGTCGGCGCCGCCGGGAACGACCTTGACGCTGACGTAAGCCCAGTCGAAATCGACCGGGTCGAGCAACGGGTTGGTGACCGCGGGGCCGACCCGCCAGGAGCAGGACAGACCGCCCAGGGCTGGCACGACGTAGTCAATGAGGTTAAACGCTGGCTGGATCGCGGCCACCGGGGTCGGCGCGGTTCCGCCAGCGGTGACGAAAACGGGTGCCACGTCATCAAGGGCGGCAATGTCGTCGCAGGTGTAAACGCTCGCTGCCGCTGGTGTTGGTGCGACGGACGCTGACGGTTCTATCGGGGGCCCCGCAGTGCATCCGCTGAGGACCACGATGGCGAGCAAAACAGCCGGCGTGAGGGCGATGCGGCCAGTCCGGGTCGTGCGCATACGGCGAATCCTTTGAACGAAACGGACAGAAGGTGTATCTAGGGTCTCTAGCCGACGACGCTGAAGATGCCTAGTCGCCTGGCCAACGCGCGTAGTCGATCCGCATCAGTTCCTATCCGCAGTTGCATCGGCGTAGAAACGACGGACCGGACCCTCTGATCGTTCTCTTCTGTCCGGGCGGACCGAAAAAAACAACACGGCTCCTCTTGCGAGAGTAGTGGGCAGTGTAGGCAAGCTCCGCCATCTATCTGGTCCCTACTCCTCGCGTTCTGCCCCCAATTCGGGCAGCCTAGATTCTCCAGGGCCTGCCATGACCGGCAACCGTCCATGCCCGTTGGGATCGGATCACAATCCTGCGAAGCGCACCCACCCCAAGCGAAAGTTCGAGAGCCCGGCTGCACTGGCTATTTGGTTGGAATCCCGCAGCTCGGGGTTTGACCCTCGGACCCAAAGCAACTTTCTCAACGCCTGTTGGGCTTGCCTGTTTCGAAACCCTACCGACGCGTAAAGTCTCGTGGGTATTGCTCCCGCGGACGCCGCAGTAGCAGCGTCTGCCGCTGTTCGTATGGGATACGAGACACCGAGGCTATGAGACACCGAGGTTGGGCTCAGAGGAGGAGCCGGCACCCGCAGGCGGCTACCCGTACGCAACAACCCGGCACCTATACGCCGAACAACAACCCGGCGCATATGAACAGGCCGACGACCAGCAGGTGCCCGATCGTAGCTGCGCCCATGTCAACCGCCTGGCGCGCTGGTGAAATCGAATGAGGCGCTGTCGCCGTCGAGTGAAGTGACGGTGACTGTGTACGTGTTGCCTTCCTTGCAGTACACGACGAAGGCATCCGTAGCGGTGGCGCCCGGCTCGATGATCGAGGGGAACTCGCCGATCGCATAACCTCGGTGCTCCGTCGTCACTGATCCGGCGCGACCGCCGAAGGGAAGATCCCACTCGGTCGAGCTTGAGCCGTCGAAGACTGCAAGGTCGCTTTCGTTGAACTTGATCGGCGTGGGGCTGAGGTTCTCGATTTTCACTCCGACTCCGCAGTAGCCGTCGAAGGAGTAGCTGATCTGATCAGCTGAGATCCGCAGGTTCGCTGTCTCGACCTCGTCGGGAGACGACGTCCTCAGCTCGAGGAGGCTGCACCCCGCCAGCAGCCCCGCTGAAACGAGCCCGCCTATCAAGCCAAGAGTTGTTCGGGTGGCTAGCGAAAATCTTCGCGACATGGCCCGAGCATATGCGACCTCTCGGAGCCGTTGGTCACGCACATCGATCATGCGTTTGCCGTCCCATGTCCTAAGGTGTCAATCGTCGCGCATACGAGCACCTGCCACTCCGCACTCGACAGTCGCCGAAACGAGGAAATCAATGCCTCAGGGCGAAGAAACCGACGCGTGGGTTCAGCGAATCGGCTCGGAAGCAGCGAGAGTGCGCCGTAAGGCCGACCCGATCGTGTTTGGGGCGGTGGCAGCGGGCATCGGAACCATCATGTTGGCTACATTCGTAGGCCGTATGGTGTCTGCGCCGGAGCAGTACGGCGCTGCGCTACTCGTCGTCGGTTTCGTGGGAGTGCTCCCGCTCGTGATGAGTGCAATGGTCGTCGGAACAGTTTTGAAACGGCGTGCGGGAGCACTCGCAGCACAGCACATTGGCTTGAGCCGGTACTCCACTTACAAAACCGTTCCCACGATGTACCTGGTTCGCCCGGACCGATTCGATGACTTCATGGTTATCGCAGGCGTCCCACAGGCCGGCAGCTACGTCGCCCACCCGTCACCTGTGGCCTTCGAAACTGCGAGACGACACAGTGACCGGATACTGACACCGCCGACGACGCTCCCGCGAGAGCCGGACGGATCCGGCCGCGATATCACTGCAGCGGGGACCTCTCGATCGGGGTTGTCTCGATCAGTTCGTCTTGGTGGTGCGCTCGTGTTGTGCGGCGTCGTTCTTGCCTTGGCTGGAGCGGTTGTAGTTCTCATTGGCACTATCCAGGGGCACCCGCAAGGCGGCTTGGTACTGGCACTGGTCGGGAGCTGCATCCTGTGCTTCGTCGTTGGCACACCCCTGATGTATGTCCGTCGGACCGGCTAGCGCCCACTCTGAAGGCCCACTTGCCACCGGAGCTGGAATAGCCCACATCTGTCTCGAAACCCTACCGATGCGAGACACGTCCGGATGCGAGACAAGCCACCTCTTGCTCGTCGCCCCGACCGAGTCTCATATCGCATGGGATATGAGGCACTTTGGTTTCGAGACACTCCTGCTTTGAGTCGCGAGGTGGTTGGGGGAACCGGTGGTCCGACATGGATGTCAGCGAGGAAGTCGAGAACAGGCATCAGCCCACGTTCGGAAAATGATGGCTGCGTCCGGCAGACGAGTTGTTCGAACGGTCTGCAATTTCGGAGACGAATCGAACGTTCCTGACATTCTTTGGAAAGACCACAATTTTGGGGGGACAGCGTGAGAAAAAGATGCGAACAGCGGTCGTGACAGAGATCTCGTCAGGGCCGGTGACAGACGAGAAGCTCCTACAGCAGAGCGTTGACGGTGACCGACGAGCCTTCGGCACCCTGCACGACCGACATAGCCGAATCGTCTACGCCGTCGCCATCACGGCCACGCGAAACGCGGCCGACGCTGAGGAAGTTTCCTCAGACACGTTCTTCACGCTGTGGAAGAAGCGGGCGACGGTGCGATTCACCGACGGATCGGCCTTACCGTGGTTGATCGCGACCGCCCGATACCACGCGATGAATCACCAACGGGCACGTTTCCGGGAGGCGACGATCTCGCTCAACGACGACGTGGATACCCATTCCTCGGCTAGCGCCGAGACGATCGCCGCCGAACGCCAGCTCACCGAACGGCTCGAAGAAATCATCGCCGATCTGGGTCCTCTCGAACAGAGCATTGTGCACCTGTGCCTGGTCGACCGCCTTACGTACGAACAGGCCGCGCTCCAACTCGGCATCACTCACGCCACGGTGCGAAACCGACTCGCCCGATCACGCACACAACTACGCCACGAACTGCACCTGGAGGAAGGAACCTCATGACCAAGTCAACTGACCTGCGCAGCGACCTCCTGCCGAACGACGAGGCTTTCACCCGGATGAAGCAGGACCTGTTCGAACGAATCGACGCCGACGAGCTCGCCCCATCAATCGATCTGATTGCTCCGGTCACGCCCATACACGACCCTGCGAAGAAGACGACGCGGCGACGGTGGGCAGGTGCCATGGCCGTGGCAGCAGCAGCGATCACCGTGGCCCTGTTGGGGGCCAACCTCTTCAGCCCGAACGTAGCGACCGCGACGGCTGCGGAAGTGCTCCGTTCAGCCGCAGCCGCGACCATCATCACCGCCGACCCGGTCGTCGGCCCAGGCCAATACCTCATGACCCAACGCACCGAAGGCGCCCTGGGGAGAGGCAACGACTACGGCTACATCGACAACCGTCGCAGCGCTATGTACATCCCCTATGACCGGGCAGACACCTGGATTGAAGAGATACAGTGGCTCCCCGCTGGCGAGATCTTCGGTGATGCCGTGAAGGCACAAGCAGAGATCGACGATTTCTGGAGCACGCCGGGACGCGGTGACGCGAAATTCTACGAGGGGCCGGCCGGTATCTTCGCCGGATCTGACCGGTCGTACCCGGAGATGGCATCCATGCCCACAGATCCCACCGAACTGCTGGAGTTCGTCTACAACAACCTCACCGGCCAGAACCCGCGAGACGAACAAGCCTTTGTTGACATCTGTGACCACCTGTCGACGGGTGTGGTGCCGGCGAAACTACGCGCTGCAATGTATGAGGCTCTTGCCCAGATACCGGGGGTCTATGTCGCGGAGGGTGAAGTGACCGTCGATGGCCGCACCGGCGTAGCAATCGGCCGCAAGACCAACTCCGACTCGGAATCCCACCAGCTCATCATCGACCCAACCACAGGGCTACTTATCGGGACCAGAAGCGTTCAACTCATTGACCGCCAATTCGTACCGGCTGGCACGAGTGGAAACGTGACATTGGAAACCACGGTGGTTGATCAAGCCCCCACTGGTCCCTTCACCGTGCGGCCCCCGCAGGGCTAGAGACACGCGGATGATCACGGACCAAGAGTCGGCATCGGTGCCGTCCGCGACGTATTGGATAGACGTTACCTACGCGGTGCGAGAGATGCTCGATCGATAGAGACCTACATATCTGCCGGCTCGAGGACATTAGTCCTCGAGCCGCTCGGTCTGTCACCCCTTCTTGGCACGAGCACGATCTGAGCTGGTGGACCTTTTCGAACGGTGCTGTCTCGAAACCCTACGGATGCGAGACGGGTCCAGATTCGAGACAAGTCAGCTGCCGCGTCGCATGCGGTTGGACCCGCCATGGATTAATGCTCGGCCATTCATCGTAGGCGTCCAGGGGACACCCCAGTTCGGGGCAGGCGGGACCCGAGCGGCATGTTCCGGACATTATTGAATGAACGGGAGAATCCGTTCGGCGCGGATCGACCAACTGGCTCCCGCCAATGCTGGCAACAACTTTTGAAGGAACAAAATGACCAAGCTCGCTTCCTACTTCGTTGCCGCCGGGTTAGCCGCGCTGTTGTTGTCCGGTTGCGCTACGCCTCCCGTATCCGAACCTGCTGCTGCTGCGGGGGCCGGTGCTGTATTGGGAGTGGATACCAAGCAGGTCCTGCCACAGACTCCGCCCGCCGACGCGTCCACTCCCGGCGACGATGAGTTCTGGGAAGCAAATTACGCTCCGCTTGGAACCGCCACCGCAGCCATTGAGGAGCAATTTCCGGAAGAGTTCGGCTACGCATTCTTCGACAAGACCCCCACTATGCATGTCGCGTTCAAGGGATCAGCTCCGGCCGAGGCCGTCGTACTTTTACAGAACACCGGCTTGCCCTTCGTCATCGTCGAGTCTGTGGGTTTCAACGCAGCTGAATACCAAACGGCGGCCAACGAGGTGACCAGGCAGACCCGCCAGTACGTTTCTGCCGAACGACAGGTGCAGGTTTCCCAGAGCTCCTCGGATGTGCCGGGCCTAATCGAAGTTAGCTTCCAGTCGCTCGACCCGACGCTGACCATCGACCCGGGGCTGGCCGAGTCCATTGACGTCGACCCGCCTTTCAGCGTGGCGTTTGATGCCACAAACACCTCACCAGTCACCATGGGTGTAGGCACCGAGCAGGTCCTTCCTCCCATCGACGAGTAGCGCGCCAGCACGCAGTGAGCGGGATGGCGCCGATCACTGCCGAGCCAGCGACCGGAGACTGTCAGATGCGAGGCGCATGACTCCACGAACCCGGATTCGTGTCTCGAAACCCTACGGATGCGAGACAGGTCCAGATACGAGACAAGTGAGGTGCGGCTCGTTCGCGCGAGTAGGCGATCTTTGACGTCTCGTAACCCATGTGTTTCGACACTATGACGTTTCGAGACACCTCTCACAGGAATGGGACTCAAGGGCGGCTCAGCGGTCCCTCCCGAACAAGCTTTCCGCAAGAAAAACAGTGATGGGTCGACTACTCCGACTGCGAGAGCGCTCGCTCCCAAGCCCTTTGGTTTCGACGGACGTACTGGGCCGCTTCTCGCC
>NZ_SOFX01000042.1:0-166635 GCF_004402745.1 Cryobacterium sp. TMN-39-2 | reverse complement strand
GGCGCGCAGACCCCGGTCAGCGTCGCCGCCGCGGCCCCGGCCTCGCCCACCGTCGCCGCGCCCGCAGAACCCGCCCCGTCCGCCCAGCCCGTTCCCCCATTCGCTCTGCCCGGTGTTTCTCCGGCGGCTCGCCCGGCCGCCCACACGCCGCCGACCCCGCCGAGCACCCCCGCACCGGCGACGCCGACGGGGCCGACCCCGCACAAGCGCTCGAGCGTGCAGGTCGTGCTGCTGCTCGTGGGTGTCACCCTCGTGTCGGTCGCGGCGATCGTCTTCCTCACCGTGGCCTTCGTCGTCGCCGGCCTGGCCGTACGCTCGGCCATCGTGGGGCTCTTCACCGTGGCCATGCTGATCACGGCGGGGCTGCTGCGGCGCAAGGGTCTGGTCAGCACGGCAGAGGGCATCGGCGCCCTCGCCGTGGTGCTGGTGCTCCTGGACGCCTGGGCGTTGCGGGAGAACAATCTGTTCGGCTTCGGCGCCGTCGACGGCCTCCTCTATTGGGGCGTGACGCTGACGGTGTGCACCGCGCTGTTCCTGTTCTGGCACGCGGTGTCGTCGTTGCGGGTGGCCAGCGTGGCCGGTTTCGCCGCGGCCGCACCGGCCGTGGGTCTTCTCGCGGCCGGGTTGGCCGCGGATGCCGAGCCGGTCACCCGGGTGTTCCTGGCCGCGCTGGGCGTCGCAGCCGGCGCGCTCCTGCACAGGTTCACCCGGCCGGGAACGGCCTCGTTCTGGCCCGCCGTGGACCGCACGGCCGAGAGGATCGCCCTGCTCGCGCTGGCCGCCCTCGCCCTGGCCACCGCCACGCTGACCGCCGGATTCGTGGCTCCCGCCGAGACGTTGATTCCCCTGCTCACCTTCGGCGCCGTCGCCGCCGGCGCTCTCGCTCACACCGTCGTCGCGTTGACCGGGCGCACACCGGGTGCCCTCTACCGGGCTTTCGCCTACGCATCCGCCAGCCTGGCCACGCTGGCGGTGGTCTTCGGCATCGAGGTGTTCGTCTGGCGCACCGACGACAACACCCTGCTCGTGACCCTGCCGTTGCTGGCCATCGCCGCTCTCGCTCTGGGCCTCGAACTCGCCTGGCGGCGCAGGGCGACCGGCCCCGCCCGCATCGCCCTGCTCACCGCCGCGCTCACCGCCGCGTCGTTCGTGGCCGCGATCGGTGCGGTTGCGCTGGCCACAGCCGCCGCACCACTGGCCTCCACCCTGCTCTCGACGTTCACGACGTCGGGCGATCCGCTCGTCTCGGTGAACGAGATGAGCGTCTGGGCACTGGCCACGCTGACCGGCGTCGCCGTGCTGGTGGCCGGGTTCTGGCGGGCCGGTGCGGTGCTCGCCCCACGCCTGCGGATACTCGCCTGGTTCGGTTTGGTCATGGTACTGCTGGCCATGCCGTTCACCGAGGCGCTCTGGCTGGTGCTTCCGCTGTATCTGCTGCTGGGCGCCGCCGCCCTCACCGTGCTCCTGCTCGCCCGCGCCGGGCGTCTGACACTGGGCGGCTACCGGCCGATTGTCGTGACATTCTTCATCGCCAGCGAAGCGCTCGGTTACACCGTGAGCTGGGCCAGTAGCGCCAGTTGGTGGCTCGGCACGCTGTCGGCGGTGCTGACAGTGTTCGTCGCCCGGCTTCTGTTGAACCGCGAGTCTCAGGCCGGCAGCCGCGGTGCTCTGCTCTCCGGAGCGATCGCGCTCACCCTCGTCGGCGCCGCCGCCGCTCCGGAAGCGCTCACCCTGGCCGCGCCGCCCACTCCGGCCGTGCTCTGGCTGCTGGTGGCCCTCGCCGTGGCGTCGGCCACCGGTCTGCTCCAGCTGTTCCTGGCCCAGGGCCGGATCGGCGGATTCACCGCCGTAGAACGCCGAGCAGGATTCTGGACCCTGCTCGCCCCGACTCTGTTGGGCCTCCTACTGCCCACCGGGCGCATCATCGACGGCCTGAGCGGTGCCGACCGGGCGACGATGCTGCCTGCCGCCCCCGTCGCCGGCATCCTGGCCGCCGCGCTGACAGCGGCCGCGATGCTGCTCTGGACCCTGACCCGCGGCGGCGGCCTGCGCTGGGAGCGGTTCACCGGCGCGCTGCTCGTGGCCCCCGCCGTGCTCGCACTCACGGTGAACCTCATCTCCCTCACCGAGGCGCCCGGCACGGTGTCGGTGCTCGCCGCGCCGATCGCCGCTCTGCTCACGGTGGCACTGGCCCTGGTCCTCCGCACTCTCGCACGCACCACCGGCGGCACCACCGGCAGCTGGGCGCGTTCGTCGGCCGGCCTGGAGATCGGCGCCGCCGTGGTGCTCGCCTCCGTCTTCCTGCGGCCCGGACTCGCCGAGCTGAGCTGGCTGGTGCTGCTGCTCACCGCGGTGGCCCTGCTGCTCACCGCGATCGACGCCGACGGTCTCTTCGCCTCTGCCTCCTGGCGCCGCCATGTCGGCTGGCTCTCGCTCGTCGCGGCCACCGCCGGGCTCTGGTGGGGCCTGGCCCGCGCCGGCACCACCCCGGTGGAGGCCTACGTGCTCCCCCTGGCCGGACTACTGTTGCTGCTGGCCGCGTTGCTCTGGCGTTACGGCCGCATCGACCGCGCCGTCACCGCCAGCCCGGGCGCCGCGCTGCTCACCCTGGCCGGGCTCTCGGTGGCCCTGCTGCCCCTGGCCCTCAGCGTGCAGACCGGGTCGCCGGTGCGTCCGGTCATCGTCGGCGCGGCATCCGCGGTACTGCTCATCGGCGCCACGCTCGTGCGCTGGGCGCCGCCGCGCTCGGCCTACCTGGCCGCGACCGCGCTGGCCGGCGCTCTCGGGCTGCTCAGCACCGGCATCGCCCGCTCGTTGCGCCTGCTCGACACCGCGGGCGCCACGGGACCGCTGCTCGAGGCGTGGCTGCTGCCCACCGTGGTCATCACGGCCACCGCGGCGTTCCTGCTGGTGCGCCACCCGGATGCCCGCACCCGCCTGGCCAGAGACCGCGCCGCCGTCGTGCTCCTGGTCGTGGCCCTCGGCACCCTCACCGTGCTGGAAACGGCCTCGTTCGACACCTCGGCTCTGGCGGCCGGCCGCGCGATCGCCCTCGTGGGCGTTCTGGCCATCGGGCATGTGCTGGCGCTCTGGCGGCCGCAGGTGCCACTGGGCACCATCGCGGCGTGGACCTGTGCCGCCCTGGCCGGCTTCGCTGCCGGCGCCGCGCTCGTCGCCGGCACTGTGGAGCCATTCGAGCTCGTGACGGTGCCCGTCGGACTCGCTCTGGTTGCCGGTCAGCTCGTCACGGCCCGCCTCCGGGCCACGGATGGCGCCCGGCCCGCCGGAGCGTGGGCCTGGACCGGCACCGGACTAGCGCTGGCGCTGCTGCCCAGCGCCGTCGTGGCGGCCACACCCGGCGCCACGACCCTCGGTACCGCCGGCCTCACCGACGACGCCGTGCGCCAACTGGTCACCCTGACCCTCGGCGGCCTGCTCGCCATCGCGGGCGCCGTACTACTGGGCCGCCCCCGGTGGAGCCTGCTCGCCTGGCCCGGCCTGCTCGTGGGAACCGCGGCCGTCGTGGTCACGGCGACCGGGCGCATCCTGGCGCTGGTGACGGCGCCGGCGGCCGGCGCCGACTGGCGCCTCGAGGCGTGGCTGCTGCCCGCGGCGCTGCTGCTGGTGGTCACCGGCGGCATCATCATCCGGCACACGCCGTTCATCGTCTCCGTTGCGACGGCTCCGACGGCGACCCGTACCCGCACCGTGCGTCGGGGCTTCGGCTACAGCCTCGTCGGCCTGGCACTGCTCGGCATCCTCGGCGCGGAAACTGCGGCACTGCCGTTCGGTCCGTACGCCGAGGGACGCGTGATCGCCCTGGTCGCTCTGTTCGCCGTGCTGCACGTGGCCCTTCGCTGGTTCGATCGCAGCCCCGCGGGTACCGTGCTCGCCTGGTTCAGCTGGGCCGCAGGCCTGGTCGCGCTCGTGGCCGGCCTCGGGTTCGGCCTGCCCACCCCGCTCGAACTCACCACCGGTCCGCTGGGGCTCTCCCTGATTCTCGGGCAGCTCCTGGCCGCCGGGCTTCTCGGTCCGGCGCGGAACCCGGCGTCCCTGCGGGAGTCTGCCGCCGGTCCGGTTCTGCAGGCCTGGCTGGCCGTGGGGCTCGGTCTGGTACTGCTGCCCAGTGCGGTCGAGGGTGCCCAGGGCGCCCTGCTGCGACCGGTACTGGTGCTCACCGTCGGCGGCATCCTCACGGTCGGCGGAGCCTTGCTGATCAGCCGGCCGCGCTGGCGGGTTGTGGCCTGGCCCGGCGTCCTGGTCGGTGCCGTGGCCGTCACCGTCGCCGCGTCGGGACGCATCCGGCCGCTGCTCGGCTCGCCGGCCGGCCCGGACGGCCGGCTCGAGGCCTGGCTGCTGCCGGCCGCCCTGCTGCTGATCGGCGCGGGCTACGCCATCATCGCCAGGTCCCCGGCGCTGGTACGGCCGGTTCATGCGGATGCTGCCGTGATGGATGCCGCTGTCGCGGTGACCGTGGACCCGGCCGGTCCGCGCCGTCTGCTCGGCTACGGCCTCGTCATCGTCGCCCTCACCGGCATCCTCGGGACCGAAACCGCCGCGTTGCCCTATACGGCCTTCGCCGCGGGCCGGGTGATCGCCCTGATCGCGCTGTTCGCCGTGCTACAGGTCGTCGTGCGCTGGTTCGACCGCAGCCGCGCGGGCGTCCTGCTGGCCTGGCTGCTCGTGGCCGCCGGCTTCCTGGTGCTGGTCGCCGGTCTCGGCCGGGACCTGCTCGACCCCGTCGAGGTGGGCACCGTGCCTCTGGGGATCGCCCTGGTCGTCGGTCAGCTGATCTCGGCGCGGGTCATCGGCCGGGCGCGGGGTACCGCGTTCCCGGTCCCCTCGGCCCGTCTGGTGCAGTCCGGTCTCGTCGTTGGCCTGGCGGTGCTAGTGCTGCCCAGCGCTCTCCTCGGCGCCGAAGGCACCCCGGTGCGTGCGGTGCTCAGCCTGGCGATCGGCGGTGCCCTGGCCATCCTGGGCGCCCTGCAGACAACCCACCCACGCTGGACCCTGCTCGCCTGGCCGGCCTGCCTGGTGGGCACCCTCACCGTCCTGACCGCCGCGGGCCTGCGGATCCTCACCCTGCCCGGAGCCTCGGCCGGACCGAGCGGCCAGCTGGAGGCATGGCTGCTGCCGGCCGCCGCCCTCCTGGTGGCCACCGGAACCTGCCTGGTCTGGGTGGCCCGCAGCACCGATTCCGCCGACGCCACCAGCCTGCCGCTTCGCAGTGGGTATGGCCTCGTCGTCGCAGCCCTGCTCGGCACCGTGCTCGCCGAAGTGGTCGCCCTGGGCTACCCACCGCTGGCCACGGTGCGGGTGGTGCTGGTGGTCTGGGTCTTCGCGGCGGTGTTCCTGGCCGCGTTCTGGGGCGACCGTAGCCCGCTGGGCCGGCTCATCGCCGGGGCGGCCCTCGCGGGTGCCGCCGGGATGCTCGTTGCCGGCCTGTTCCACGACGTGCCGGACCCCGTCGAGATCGTCACCGTGCCGCTGGCGCTGGCGCTCGTGGTGGCCGGGCTGGTGCACCTGCGGCGGGTGCCCGCTGCGGGCAGTTGGCCCGCGCTCGCCCCCGGCCTGCTCCTCCTGCTGGTGCCGTCGCTGCTGCTCGACCTGAGCTTCAGCCCGGTTTGGCGCGTGGTGGGCCTCGGCGTGGTCGCCATCGCGGTGCTGCTGCTCGGCACCGCGCGGCGGTTGCAGGCTCCGTTCGTGCTCGGCGCCACCGTGCTGTTGCTGCACGCGCTCGCCCAGCTCTGGCCGTGGATCGCCCTGCTCTACGTCTCGGTGCAGTGGTGGCTCTGGCTCGGTATCGGCGGCGTGCTGCTGATCGTGCTCGCCGCGCGGTACGAGCAGCGCATCCAGAACTTCAAGACGGCGGCGCTGAAGATCTCCGCGCTGCGCTAACCGCTCCCCAGAGCGCCCCGCGCCCAGCCCGTCACAACGGGTGCGGGGCGCGGGGTGCGGGGTGCACAACTCCTGCGGGATGACCGGCGCCGCGCATCATGGAAGCATGGGGAGGTGCCCGAATCCAGCGCCCCCGAGTTCCTCAGCACGACCCGCCTGCGACTGGCACCTCTCGCCGCGGCCGATGTGGCCGAGGTGCACGCCATCTACGCCGACCCGGGAACCTGGCTGCACCTGCCGACCGGCCGCCACACGGCCCTCGCACAGGCCGAGCGGATGGTCGACGAGAGCGAGCAGAGCTGGGCGGCATCCGGTTTGGGGCGCTGGGCGATTCGGTTGCGGCACGACCTGCCCGGCACTGCACTGCCCGGCACTGCACTGCCCGGCACTGCACTGCCCGGCACCACCCTGGCGGCGGGAATCCTCATCGGGGTGGCCTCGGCGACGCTGATGGACTGCGGGGCGCACAACTTCGGCTACCGGCTGACCCCGGCCAGCTGGGGAATCGGACTGGCCACCGAGGCCGCGACGGTGGCCCTCGCCGCGGCGCAGGCCTCGGCGTATCCGGTGACCGCCCGCGTTCTGGCCGGCAACCCCGCCTCGGTGCGGGTGCTCGAGCGCATCGGGCTCACCCTGGTGTGGCGCGGGCAGGGGGTGGCCGGCACGGCGTCCGACCAGCCCGCCACCGCGGCGCTCGAACGGCTCATCTTCGCGGACCGGCCCCTCAAGCCCGATCTGCTGGCCGCGATCATCAATCTCGGCTGACCTGCCGTCCGCGCCTGCGGTCCAGGCGGAGATCTTCCGACCTTGCGGCGTGTCGTGGTCGCCGGCCCGGCGAGTCCCGAAATTCTCCGCCTTTAGATAGTCGCTCGGCCGCGCCGGAACCCGCTCAGGGCTGTTCGCCGAGCTCGGTGACCTGTTGGCGGTACTGCTCGCCCGTGAGCTCGCCGCGTGCGTAGCGCTCGTCGAGGATCCGTCGGGCGTCGCTCCTGCGCGGGCCCACCGGGCCGGGCGAGTCGTCGCGGAACACCCGCACGGTCCACACAATGAGCAGCACGACCGCGCCCAGCGATAGCAACCCGTAGAGCCAGAGCCAGGCCGGGTTCATTCCGTATCCCCACATCATCCAGGTTCCTTTCCTGACGAGCACAAGTGATCGTGCCCCCCACGGTAGTCTCATTGCCCTTGCCTGGTACCCCTAGGGGGTATAACGTGAGGGCATGCCTTCCCACCCGGATCACCACATCGACCAGCCCACCGACGGCGCCTCTCCGGCAGATCAGGCCGCGATGAATCAGGCCGACACGGACCACGAATCGATGAACCACACCTCGATGGACCACGGAGCCATGGGACATGCCGGGCACGGCGATCACGTCGCCCGATTCCGCCAATTGTTCTGGCTGATGCTGGTGCTTGCCGTTCCCGTCGTGGTCTTCAGCGGCATGTTTTCCATGCTCCTGGGCTATGAGTTGCCCAACGCCGCGTGGGTCGTCTGGGTCTCGCCGCTGCTGGGCACGGTGATGTACGTCTGGGGCGGCCGCCCGTTCCTCACCGGCGCGGTGGCCGAGCTCAGGCAGCGCTCCCCCGGCATGATGCTGCTGATCGCACTGGCGATCACCGTGGCGTTCCTCTCCTCCTGGGGCGCGAGCCTGGGCATCCTGGCCATGGAGCTCGATTTCTGGTGGGAGCTCGCGCTGCTGATCGTGATCATGCTGCTCGGCCACTGGATCGAGATGCGCTCGCTGGCGCAGTCCTCGTCCGCGCTCGAATCGCTGGCGGCGCTGCTGCCCGACGAGGCCGAGCGGGTGGATGACGGCACCGTCACTCTTGTCGCTCCCGCCGACCTCGAGGTGGGCGACCTGGTCATCGTGCGACCGGGCGCCCGGATCCCCGCCGACGGGCAGGTCACCGAGGGCACCGCCGATGTGGACGAGTCGATGATCACGGGCGAATCCCGTCCGGTGCGCCGCGGCCCCGGCGCCGCGGTCGTGGCCGGCACCGTCGCCACCGACACGGCCCTGCGGCTGCGGGTGACCGCGGTCGGCGACGACACCGCGCTCGCGGGCATCCGCCGGCTCGTCGCCGAGGCGCAAGCCTCGTCGTCGCGGGCGCAGCGCCTGGCCGATCGGGCGGCCGGCTGGCTGTTCTGGTTCGCGCTCGGTGTCGGTCTGCTCACCGCGATCGCGTGGACCCTGCTCGGCAGCCCGGAGGATGCCGTGATGCGCACCATCACCGTTCTGGTGATCGCCTGCCCGCACGCGTTGGGCCTGGCGATTCCGCTGGTGGTGTCGATCGCGACCGAGCGGGCCGCCCGCGGCGGGGTGCTCGTGACCGACCGGCTCGCCCTGGAGAGCATGCGTACCGTCGACACCGTGCTGTTCGACAAAACCGGCACTCTCACCCGGGGCGAACCCGTGGTCAGTCACGTGCACGCCGCCGCCGGTCACACCGAGGAGGACGTGCTCGCCCTGGCGGCCGCCGTGGAGGCCGACAGCGAGCATCCGCTGGCCACGGCCATCGTCGCCGCGGCCCGCGGCCGATCCGTTCCAGCGGCCACCGGGTTCCGGGCGGCCACCGCCGTGGGGGTGAGCGCCACGGTCGCCGGCCACGAGGTGGCGGTGGGCGGGCCGAGCCTGCTCAGCCGCCATCACGCCGAGCCGCTCGAGCACACCGACGCCTGGGCCGCCGAGGGCGCCATCGTTCTGCACGTGCTGCAAGACGGCCGCGTGATCGGCGCCATCGGCCTCGCCGACGAGGTGCGGCCGGAATCGACGAAGGCCGTCGCCGCCCTGCACGCCCTGGGCATCGCGGTGGTGATGATCACCGGCGACGCCGAGGCCGTGGCGCACAATGTGGCCGCCCAGCTCGGCATCGACAGGGTCTTCGCCGGCGTGCACCCCGACCGAAAGGCCGCCGCCGTGGTGCAGCTGCAACAGGAAGGTCACCGGGTGGCCATGGTGGGCGACGGGGTCAACGACGCCCCGGCTCTGGCCCAAGCCGACGTGGGCATCGCCATCGGCGCCGGCACGGATGTCGCGATCGCCTCCGCCGGCGTCATCCTGGCCAGCGACGACCCCCGATCGGTGCTCTCGGTGATCGAGCTCTCCCGCGCCAGCTACCGCAAGATGACGCAGAACCTGTGGTGGGCCGCCGGCTACAACCTGCTCGCGGTGCCGCTGGCCGCCGGAGTCCTCGCCCCGATCGGCTTTGTGCTGCCGATGGAAGTGGGTGCGCTGCTGATGTCGGCCTCGACGGTGGTGGTGGCCGTGAACGCGCAGCTGCTTCGCCGCCTCGACCTGCGGCCCGAGGTGAGCACAGCCCGGGTGCTCGGCGCCCGCCACCCCGACGCCACGCCGACACCGGTGTCCTGATGCGGGCGCCTCCGGCAGCACCCCGGAATCAGGAACCGCCAGCCCTGGCCCGCCCCGTCAGCCGGCGCACCGTTCTGGCCCTGGGCGGGCTGGGCGTCATTGCCGTGGCGGGCGGAGCGGCCGCGCTCTGGGCGACCTGGCCGTCGGGCACAGCCGGGTTCGTCGGCGGTGACGACCTGCACCAGCCCGACGAGCTGACGAGCAGCGGCGGGCTGCTCGATGTCACCCTCTCCGCCACACCGGCCACGACCGTGATCGGCGGGCGCAGCGCGAGGGTGCTCGGTTACAACGGCGGCCTGCCCGGCCCCACGCTGCGGCTCGTTCCCGGCGACCGGCTGCGGGTCACGCTGGTCAACGGCCTGGCCGGCCCGACCAACCTGCACGTGCACGGCCTGCACGTGTCGCCGGAGGGAAACGGCGACAACATGGCCGTCATGGTGAAGACCGGTGAGTCCTTCCACTACGAGTACCGGCTCCCGGCCGACCACCCGCCCGGCGTGTACTGGTACCACCCGCACCACCACGGCACCGTCGCCGACCAGGTCTTCGGCGGCCTGTACGGCACCATCGTCATCGACGACCCGGTGCCCATCGAGAGCAGCCGGGAACGGGTCCTGGTGATCTCGGACGTCACGCTCGACGGCGTCGGTGCGGTCGCGGACGCATCCGCCGCGGACCGGATGCAGGGCCGGGAGGGCGAGCTAGTGCTGGTCAACGGTCAATTGGCGCCTGTCCTGGCGCTACGACCCGGCGAGCGCGAGAGGTGGCGGATCGTGAACGCCTGCGTCTCCAGATACCTCCGACTGCGCCTCGACGGTCAACGGTTGCAGCTGCTCGGCATCGACTCCGGTCGCCTCGAAAGACCGGCGGAGGTGGACGAGATCCTGCTCGCGCCGGGCAATCGGGCCGATATCCTCGTCACCGCGGTGGAGGGCGGAACCGAGTTGCGCACCCTGGCCTACGACCGAGGCACCGCGACCTCCGGCGGCATGATGGGCGGCTCCGGTCAGGCCGCGACGGGCACCGAGGTCGCCCTCGCGACTGTCACGGTGACCGGGGACCCGGTGGCGGCGCCGGGGGCCCTGCCACGCCAACCGGCACCGCTCGACCTGCGCGGTGCGACCGTGACGGCCCGGCGCGAACTCAGCTTCGACATGGGAATGGGTATGGGCGGCGGCTCGATGATGACTTTCACCATCAACGGGCAGGAGTTCGACCCGGAGCGCCTCGACACGACTGTGCTGGCCGGCAGCGTGGAGGAGTGGACGCTGCGCAACACGAGCGAGATGGACCATCCGGTGCACCTGCACGTGTGGCCGATGCAGATCGTCGACCGGGGCGGCACCGCCGAGGCTGCAGTCGTGTGGCGCGATGTGGTGAACGTGCCGGCCCGCGGGCAGACCACAGTGCGCATCAGTTTCGCCGACTTCGCCGGACGCGCCGTCTACCACTGCCACATCCTCGACCACGAGGACGCCGGGATGATGGGGACGATCCTGGTGCGGTAAGCGGGTCCATCAGGCACGAACCCTCGCCGACGATTCGGGCGCAGTCGGCCCGATTGACCCGTTGGTCAGAGAACACGACTAGCCTCCATGGATGGCCGAAACACGAACACCCGCCGCGCCCCGCGCTGTGGAGCTCTACTGTCCCACCGCTGACGACTGGGCAGGCCTGCGCGATATCCGTCTCCGGTCCATCGCGAACTTCCCGTTGGGCTTCTTCGAATCATTCGCCGCCGTCCTCGCGCTCACCGAAACTGACTGGCGCCAGCGCGGCGCCCGGAACACCGAACCCACCAGCTTCCAGGTTGTCGCCCGCACCCCCGGCGAACAGTGGGTCGGCACGATGGCCGCCTTTGTGTCCTCCGGTCCGCCGAGCTACCGGCCGGGCGAGCCGCCGATCGGCGGCCCGGTTCGCGCCAACCTGGTGGGCGTCTGGGTCGACCCCTCCTATCGCGGCCGCACCGGAGTGGCCACGCGACTGCTCGGCGCCGTCCGCACCTGGGTCGCCGACGAGCAGCACCTCGACCGGATCTACCTGCACGTGCACGAGAGTAATCACCGCGCCATCCGCTTCTACGAGAAGAACGGCGCCCGCCCCACCGGCGACTACATCACGGACCCGCACCGCACTTCGGAGCGGCACCTGGAAATGGTCCTGGCCGCGAAGGGCTGAGATGGACCTGCTCCTCGAATTCTGGACCCGCGTCTCGGCCACGAACGCTCCCCTGCCGGCTCTGACGGTGTGGGTGACCATCGCCGCGGCCGCCCTGCTCGTGCTGGTGCCGCCGGCCTGGAAACTGACCCGGCACGGCATCACGATCGTGCACGAGGGCGGCCACGGGCTCGTCGCGGCTCTCGGCGGCCGCCGGCTGCAGGGCATCCGGCTGCACTCCGACACCTCCGGCCTCACCGTGAGCCGCGGCAAGCCGCGCGGGCCCGGCATGGTCTTCACCCTGCTCGCCGGGTACACGGCGCCGGCCCTGCTCGGGCTCGGGGCGGCGTGGATGCTCAGCCGCGGCCATGACATCGGCCTGCTCTGGGCGCTGCTTGCGGCGCTGGCGCTGCTGCTGGTGCAGATCCGCAACTGGTTCGGGCTGTGGTCGGTGGCGGTCACCGCGGCGGTGGTCTTCGCGGTCACCTGGTTCGGCTCGCCCACCGTGCAGAGCATCTTCGCCGTGCTGGTCACCGCGTTCCTGCTGCTCGGTGCCCTGCGCACCGTCGTCGAGCTGCAGGTCACCCGGTCGCGCCGCGGCGGCAGCGCCTCGGACGCCGACCAGCTGGCCCGGCTCAGCCACCTGCCCGGCCCGTTCTGGGTGCTGGTGTTCTTCGCCGTCGCCGGCGCCTGCCTCGTCGGCGCGGCGAGACTGCTCGGCCTGGTCTAGCCGCAACGTCTCGACTTACCGCAAAACGCCCCCTCAGACGCCCGGAGGGGGCACTTTGCGGCAACTCACGAACGGGCACTCCCGGCCGCGCGCGTGCGCCGCTAGAAGACGCTGGTGCCGAGCAGGGTGCCGACCAGCCAGGTGACGAAGAGTGCCGCGGCACCGCCAGTGACCACGCGCACGGTGGCGCGGGCGAGGCGACTGCCGCCGAGTCGGGCGCCGAGCGCGCCGGTGAGGGCCAGGGCCACCAGCACGGCGAGGAACGTCACCGGGACCCGGACGTTCTCCGGCGGCAGCAGGATCGCCAGCAACGGCAGGATCGCTCCGAGCGTGAAGGCCAGGGCCGAGGCGGCGGCGGCGTGCCAGGCGCTGGCCACATCCTCTTCGACGATGTTGAGTTCGAGCGAGAGGTGCGCCTTGAGGGCATCCTTCTCGGTGAGCTCGAGCGCCACCTGGCGGGCGGTGGCCGGGGCCAGCCCGCGCTCCTCGTAAAGGGTGGTGAGCACGTCGAGTTCGCCGGCCGGGTCGTCGCGCAGCTCGCGCTTCTGCTTCTCGATCATGGCGCGCTGGCTGTCACTCTGGCTGCTCACCGAGACGTATTCGCCCAGCGCCATCGAGATGGCCCCGCCGACGAGCCCTGCCGCGCCGGCCGCCACGATGGCCGGCGTGGAGGCGCCGGCACCGGCGACGCCGACCACGATCGCGGCCACGGACACGATGCCGTCGTTGGCGCCGAGCACGCCGGCGCGCAGCCAGTTGAGCCGGGTGGCCAGGCTGCCGCCCAGCGAAGCGCCCTCTGTTTGGGCGCGCGGTGCGGCATCCGGGGCGGCGTGAAAGGGCCTGAACAGCGGGGGCGAGAGGATGGCCATAGAGTCACCATAGGCACCCCCCGCCGACTCCGCCAGCCTGGAAAGCCTTGCCTAATCCCCCTGATCAGAGGATGGAAAGGCTAACCTAATCGGCGGCAATGCCCAGCTGTGGTCTGCGGCTGCCGCCTAGAACGGCACTCCGCACACGAGCGCGGCATTGGCGAACGCGGTGGCTTCCCCGGTGCGCACGAACACCCGCGCAGACGCCGAGAGCACCTTGAGGTCACCGTGTCCGATGTACTCGATGTCGGTGAAGCGCCCGCTCAGCCAGTCCCCGGCCTCCGTGCCCTGTGCCTCCGACGCGGCCACGCAACGCTCGACGACGAGTTCGCCCAGCAGCGCGTCGAGAACCTGCTCGAAGCGCGGCACGCCGTGCACCAGGGCAAGGTCGATCACCGGCACGCCGGCGGGTGCGGGCATGCCGCAGTCCGCGACGAGGACGATGTCACCGTGACCCAGGCGGCTGAGGGCCGCGTTCAGGTCGGCGTTCAGGATGCCGGCGCGTTTCACGGGTGTGCCTCGTTCTTCTCGGTGGCGGAGTCGACCGCCGAATCGGCGGCTGCATCGGGACGGACCTCGGGAAGGCTGTCGCCCTCGTGCGGATAGGACGGCTGCGTTCCCCGGGACTGCACTGCGAACGCCCCCACCCGCACGGCCAGCCGGGCCGCCTCGCGCAGGGTGTCGCCGGCGGCGAGCCGGGCGCTCACAGCGCCCACGAAGGCGTCGCCAGCGCCGGAGCTGTCGACCGCCTCCACGACGGGGGACGCCACCGTTTCGGTGCCCTCGGCGTCGGAGACGATCGCGCCGAGCGCACCGCGGGTGAGCACAACAGAGGCCACCCCCCACTCGCGCAGCCGGGCCACCGCCTCGGCGTCCGTCGCGGGTGGCGCTGTGCCGGGCGTGAGCTGCGCCAGGAGCAGCGCGGCCTCGTGTTCGTTCACGATCAGGGGGTCGGCGGCCGCGATCGTGGCGGGGTCGAGCTCGATCACCGGGGCCAGGTTGAGCACCAGGCGCCCGCGGGTCAGCCGGGCGGCGGCGGCGCTTCCTGCTGCGGGGATCTCGCCCTGCAGCACCACCACGGCGGCCCCGGCGATGAGGCCGGCGCTCTGGCCGACGACACCGGCATCCACCGCGGCGTTGGCCCCGGGGATGACGACGATGGTGTTCTCACCGTCGGCGGCCACCGTGATCAGGGCCAGGCCGGTGGGCCCGTCCACGGCCCGCACGCTGGACAGGTCGACCTGCGCGGATTCGAGGATGGCCGTGGCCGAGGAGGCCAGGGCGTCCAGGCCGACCGCGCCGACCATGCTCACCCGGGCGCCGAGCTGGGCCGCGGCGACGGCCTGGTTGGCGCCCTTACCGCCGGGCAGAACGGTGATCGAGGTGCCGATCAGAGTCTCGCCCGGCAGCGGATGACGCGCGACGGTGGTGACCTGGTCGGCGTTGATCGAGCCGACCACGACAACCCCGGTCAGGGTCGCCGCGGAGTCTGGGTGCGGGGTTGGCGGGGTCACTTGGAGAAGTCGCCCACGTTCGTCTTCGTGACGGCAACGACGTCGACGGGGACTGTCGCTTCGACATCCTCACCGTTGATGGCCTTGACGGCCAGTTCGATGGCGAGCTTGCCGAGTTCGGCGGGCTGCTGGGCGACGGTGGCGTAGAGCGAGCCGTCCGAGATGGCGGTCAGGCCATCCGCGGTGCCGTCGAAGCCCACAACGGACACCTCGGAGCCGGCGCGAGCGCCGAGAGCCTGGATGGCGCCGAGGGCCATCTCGTCGTTTTCGGCGAAGATGCCGGTGACACCGGGGTTGGCCTGCAGCAGGTTGGTGGTGACGTCGAGTGCGGAGGCCCGGTCGAAGTTCGCGGTCTGCTCGGCGACGACGGTGATGTCGGGGTAGGCGGCGATGCCCTCGTCGAAGCCGGCGCCGCGGTCGCGGCTGGCGGAGGTGCCCGATACGCCCTGCAGGGAGATGACGGTGCCCTTCTCCCCCATGGCTGCGGCGAGCTCGTCGGCAGCCTGCTTGCCGCCGGCGACGTTGTCACTGGCGACGAGGGAAGTCAGGTCGGCGTCGTTGACCGTGCGGTCGACGCCGATGACCGGGATGTCGGCGGCGATCAGCGCGTTCACCGAGGCGCTGGCGGCGTCGGAGTCGACCGGGTTGACGATGACGGCCTTGGTGCTTCCGGCGGTGGCCGTGGCCAGCTGGTTGGCCTGGGTGGCGGAGTCGTTCTGGGCGTCGACGATGTAGAGGTCGACGCCGGCCTCGTCGGCGGCGGCCTGGGCGCCGTCGCGCAGCTCGACGAAGAACGGGTTGTTCAGGGTGGAGATCGCGAGCACGATCTTCGGCCCGCTGGCCTCGTCGCCGCCGCCGCGGCCGCAGGCGGTGGTGCCGGCGAGGATCAGTGCTGCCGTGGCGGTGACGGCGGCGATACGGCGAAAGGAGGATGACTTCATTGTGTTTCCTTTGTTGTGGTGGGTCGGTGTGAGGTAAGTAGGGAAAAGGCTCAGCTGTTACGGGTCTTGCGGCGCAGCACGTCGGCGCCCACCGCGAGGGCGATGACCAGCCCGATGACCACCTGCTGCCAGAACGACGACACGTTGAGCAGGTTGAGTCCGTTGCGGATGACGACGAGCACCAGGGCGCCGATGAAGGTGCCGGAGATCTTGCCGAGCCCGCCGGAGAGCGACGCTCCGCCGATGACGACGGCGGCGATGGCATCAAGTTCGTAGCCGGCGGCGGCCTGCGGCTGGGCGGAGTCGAGCCGGCCGGCCAGGAGCAGTCCGGCCAGCGCGGCGAAGAGGCCGGCGAGGGCGAAGACCGTGACGATGATGCGCTTCACCGGCAGGCCGGAGAGCCGGGCGGCCTCGGCGTTGCCGCCGACGGCGTACATGGAGCGCCCGAGCACGGTGCGGTTGAGGATGAAGGAGGCCACCAGCGCGGCCAGGACCAGGATCACGATGGGCATCGGCACCGGGCCGATGTTGCCGCCGAGGAACGACACCTCAGGGGCGGTCTTGATCGGCCGGCCGTCGGAGATCACCAGGGTGAGGCCGCGGGCCACGCTGAGCATGGCCAGGGTGGCGATGAAGGAGGGCAGCTTGCCGTAGGCGTTCGCGGCGCCGTTGATGACGCCGGCGAGCAGGCCCACGACGAGGCCGCCGACGAGCGCCATCCAGCCGGGCAGGCCGGCGCTGACGAAGAACCAGCCGGAGGCCATGGCCGAGAGGGCCGCGACGGCGCCGACAGACAGGTCGATGCCGCCGGCGACGATGACGAAGGTCATGCCGAAGGCGAGCACCGCCACTGTCGACACCTGGATGCCGATGTTGAGCAGGTTCTGGCCGGTCAGGAAGTCCGGCGTGGCGATGACCAGGGCGATGCAGAGCACCACCAGGCCGACCAGGGCGCCGTTGTTGGCCAGGAAGGTCTTGTAGTCGAAGGAGCGTCGGGTGGGCGCGAGCGTGGTCGTGGACATGGTTTCAGTTCCTTCGGTTTCAGCGCTGCGCGGCGACGTCGCGGGCAGCAAGAGTCATGACGGTGTCTTGGGTGGCATCCGCTGCGCTGAGTTCGCCGGCCAGCCGGCCGTCGCGCATGACGAGGATGCGGTCGCTCATGCCCAGGATCTCGGGCAGTTCGCTGGAAACCATGACGATGGCTCCACCGGCTGCGGTGATCGAGTTCATCAGTTCGTAGATTTCGACCTTGGCGCCCACGTCCACACCGCGGGTCGGTTCGTCCAGCAGCAGCACCGTCGAGGCGGCGATGATCCACCGGCCGAAGACGGCCTTCTGCTGGTTGCCGCCGGAGAGTGAGCGGATCGGCTGGTCGATGGTGTGCATCCGGATGCGCAGCTTCTCGGCCACGGCCTCGGCGCGGCGGCGCTGGCCGGTGAAGTCGGCCAGGCCGAGCTTGGCGCTGGAGGCCAGGGTGGCGTAGCCGAGGTTGTCGTTGACCGAGGCGTCCAGCACCAGGCCCTGGCCCTTGCGGTCTTCGGGCACGTGGCCGATGCCGGCCCGGATGGCCGCCTGGATGTCACCCTTGGGCAGCTGCGCACCGCGTACGGCGACGGAGCCGGTGTCGTATTTGTCGGCGCCGGCGATGGCGCGGATCAGTTCGGTGCGGCCGGCCCCGACGAGCCCCGCGATGCCGAGCACCTCGCCGGCGCGCACGGTGAAGCTGATGTCGTCGAAGTGGCCGACGCTGGTGAGGTTGGTCACCGTGAGCACCTCGGTGAGCGCGGGAGTCTCGTCGGCGCGGCGCGGGAACTGGTCCTCGATGCTGCGGCCGACCATGAGCTTGACCAGCTCGTCTTCGGGAGTGGAGGCGGGAACCTCGGCGATGAAGTGGCCGTCGCGGATGACGGTGACGGTGTCACCGACCTCGGCGATCTCGTCGAGGTGGTGGCTGATGAAGAGCATGCCGACGCCCCGCTGGCGGAGGTCGGCCATCACGGCGAACAGGGCCTGGGTCTCGTGCCGGGTGAGCGCGGCGGTGGGTTCGTCGAGGATCAGCACACGTGCGTTGATGCTCAGGGCCTTGGCGATCTCCACCAGCTGCTGCCGGGCGATGCCGAGCTGACCGACCGGGGTGTCCACGTCGATCTCGAGGCCGATCAGCGCCAGTGCCGCGCGGGCCTGCCGGCGGAGTTCCTTGCGGTCGACCATGCCGAGCTTGGTGGGCATCCGGCCGAGCATCACGTTCTCGGCCACGCTCATGGTGGCCACGAGGTTGAGTTCCTGGTGGATGGTGGCGATGCCGTGTTCTTCGGCGGCGCGGGTGCTGGGAAGGCTGGTCACGGCGCCGTCGACGAGGATCTGGCCGCCGTCGGGCTGGTAGACGCCGGCGACCATTTTGATCAGGGTGGACTTGCCGGCGCCGTTCTCGCCGAGCAGCACCTGCACCTGGCCGGGGTAGACACTCACGGTCACGTCCTGGATGACGGTGACCTGGCCGAAGGTCTTTGTCACGTTCTGTAAGGTGATCAGGGGTTTCACGGTCATTGCTGGCTCCTTTGCTCAGGCTGTGTCGTGGGGCGGATGGGCGTGGCCGAGGAGGCCCGCACAATCAGTTCGCTGGGTAGCACCACCGACTCCGGGGTGTGCCCGGCGATCACCTGCAACAAAAGGTCAACGGCGATCCGGCCCATGTCTTCGACGCTGTGCGCGATGACGCTCAGCGCCGGGTTGAGCAGCGCGAACCACTCGATGTCGTCGAAGGCGACGAGGGCGATGTCGGTGCCGATTCGCAGACCGAGCCTGTGCAGGATGCTGATGGCGCCGACGGCCATCAGGCTGTCGGCGGCGAGCAGAGCGGTGGGCGGGTTGGTGAGGTCCATCAGGGTGTGCACGCCGGCCGAGCCGCTGGCGGCCTGGTAGTCGCCGAAGTAGACCAGCTCCGGGTCCTGGCTGAGGCCGGCCTCGGCGACGGCGCGGGTGAAGGACGCGAAGCGGTCCCGGCCGGTAGAGGTGGCCTGTGGGCCCGAGATGTAGCCGATCCGGGTGTGGCCCTGTTCAGCGAGGTGCCGCACGGCCTGGCGGATGCCGGTCTCGCTGTCGGTGGTGACGCTGGGCAGGTCGAGGCCGGGAACGGTACGGTCCACGAGCACCGTGGGAATCTCGCGCTCGATCAGGGCGCGCAGCCGGCCGCCGTCGTCGCCGACGGGGGCGACGATCACTCCGTCGACCCGACGGGAGATGAGGGTGTCGAGGTAGCGGTCCTGCTGGTCGTTACGCTCGTTGGCGTTGCCGAGCAGGGTGACGTAGCCGGCCGAGAGGGCGGCCTGTTCGGCGGCGTGCGCGAGGTCGGCGAAGAAGGGGTTGCGCACATCCGGTACCAGCAGGCCGAGGGAGTTGGACCGGGTGGACCGTAGGGCCTGGGCCTGGGCGTTGGGCTGGTAGTCCAACTCGGCGGCCGCGGCGGCGACGCGTTCGCGGGTGTCGGCCGAGGTGGCCGGGTTGCCCGACAGGACCCTGGAGGCCGTGCCCACCGAGACGCCAGCGAGGGCGGCGACGTCCTTGATCGTTACGGCTTCCACAGCCACTCCCTTGTGTGTGCGTGCTTGGTATTGCTGATGACTCCGGCGACCCGTGGAATCGTTTCCATGGAATCGTTTCCATCGTACGTCGCGGAACAAGACGTGTCAACCGGGCCGGCTGATCCGACCCGGGTGGACTGCGCAGATCCGGTCAGCGGCGCCCGACGAAGGTGTCCATCGAGCTGTACACGCCGAAGACCCGGCCGGCCACGACATCCCAGGCCGCCAGCGGCAGCACGCCGCGCAGTTTCTTGGAGAAGCCGACGGTCCACGGCATCAGCAGCTGGGGCGAGCCTGCGAGCATCGCCCGCCAGACCCGGTTGACCACGTACTCCGGGGTCATCACGGGGGTCAACAACGGGCCGCGGGCGCCGTCGAACATGCCCGTGGAGATGTAGCTGGGCGCGATGGTGCTCACCCGCACGTGGTCGAAGCCCTGCTGGGCGAGCTCGAGGCGCAGCGAATCGCTCCAGGTGATCACGGCGGCCTTGGAGGCCGCGTAGACGCTCATTCGCGGGTTGGAGAGCATCCCGGCGGCGGAGGCGATGTTGACGATGCGCGATTCGCGGTACGGGTTGCGCATCATGGCGGGCAGGAACTCCCGGGTGATGTACATCGGGGCCAGGGCGTTCACCTGCATCGTGGCGCGGGTGTCGTCGCCGTTGTCGTGCTCCCAGAAGAACGACCCGCGCACGATGCCGGCGTTGTTGATCACGATGTCGGGGTTGCCCACCTCGGTGCGCACCCGCTGGGCGGTCTGCGCGATCGCGCCGAGGTCGGCGATGTCGACGACGTATGGGGCGATCTGGGTGCTGCCGCCGGCACGTTCGGTGAGGATGGCGGCGGTCGCCGTGAGCGCGGCGGCGTCCCGGTCCCACAGGATCACGGCCCGTGCGCCCTCGGCGACGGCCCGCTCGGCGTAGAGGCGGCCCATGCCCACGGCGGCGCCGGTGATCAGCACGCGGGCTCCGGAAACGGTTCGAGTCATGGGTCAATCATCCCAACTCCTGGGCGTGAAGGCCGGCGTCCTCGCCCGCGCGCCCGACACCCGATTACTACGTTGCGTTGCAGAGGGGCGTGCGCCGGCCCGGCCGGCTGGATAGCGTCGAGAAAACGTCGACCTCCCAACCGATCGGACGCCCATGTCTGCCAGCACCGCCACGAGCACCGCCGCCCGCCGCGCCGCGGGGCTCGGCGGCGTGTCGGAGCGCGACCGGACCGTCCGGCCGGCGACCACCAAGGCGGCCCTCGCCGTGGAGTTCGCCGGGCTGGGGCGCACCTTCGCGCCGAGCAGCGGCACCGTGGCATCCGGTGCCGCCCGCCCGGTGCTGCGCGACGTGTCGCTCACCGTGCGTCCCGGCGAGGTCCTCGCGATCCTCGGCACCAGCGGCTGCGGCAAGTCCACCCTGCTGCGCATCGCGGGCGGGCTGGACTCCCCCAGCACCGGCTCGGTGCAGATCGACGGCACGCCAAGCACCGCCTTCGACACCCGCTGCGCGGTGGGGTTCCAGGAGCCGCGCCTGCTGCCCTGGCGCACGGTGGCGGCCAATGTGTCCCTCGGCCTGCCGCGCGGCACCGCACGCGAGGCCGGCCGCGCCCGCGTCGCCGAGCTGCTCGAACTCGTGGGCCTCACGGCCTTCGCCGGGCACCGGCCCGCCGCGATCTCCGGCGGCATGGCGCAGCGCGCGTCGCTGGCCCGCGCCCTGGCCCGCAACCCCGGCGTACTGCTGCTCGACGAACCCTTCGGCGCACTGGATGCCCTCACCCGGCTCAAGATGCAGGACCTCCTACTCGACGTGCACGCCGCCGCCCCCACCACGGTGCTGCTCGTCACCCACGATGTCGACGAGGCTCTGCAGCTGGCCGACCGGATCATCCTGCTCGGCCAGGAGCCGGCCTCGACGGGTGCCGCACAGGCCGTCGGCGGCGCCACGACACCCGGTGCCACGATCGTGCAGGAACTCACCGTGCCCGGCAACCGGCCCCGCGACCGCGGCTCGGCGGAACTCGCCGAGCTGCGCGGGCGCCTCCTCGCGGGCCTCGGCATCGACCGGCACGGCGAGGCCCGAGGTGTCGCCTCGAACACCGGCATCCCGCACTTCCCCTACTGACCAGCCCGACCCCCTCCACGTTCCACCGCACCACATCCACAGCATGGATGCCCGTTCCCCGCCCGCACCCAACGAGAGACTCGCCATGAAGAAACGCTTCACCGCCACCGCCCTGATCGCCTCCGCCGCGGCCGCCGCCCTGCTGCTCACCGGCTGCGTCGCCGGTGAGAACCAGCCCGCCGCCGAGGCAGCCGTCAGCACCGACGACGACGCCGGCATCGTCACCCAGGGCGGCGAGCTCAACATCGACTTCGCCACCTACAACCCGCTCAGCCTGGTGATCAAGGAGAAGGGTTGGCTCGAAGAGGCCCTCGCCGACCAGGAGATCACCGTCAACTGGGTGCAGTCCGCCGGTTCGAACAAGGCCAACGAGGCCCTCCGCGCCAACGCCATCGACGTGGGCTCCACGGCCGGCTCCGCCGCGCTGCTGCACCGCTCGAACGGCTCGCCCATCCAGGTCATCGACATCTACTCGCAGCCCGAATGGGCCGCCCTCGTCGTCCCGGACGGCTCCGAGATCACCTCCGTCGCAGACCTCAAGGGCAAGCAGATCGCCGCCACCCAGGGCACCGACCCGTACTTCTTCCTGCTGCAGGCGCTCGAAGAGGCCGGCCTCGGCCTGGACGACGTCACCGTGCAGAACCTGCAGCACGCCGACGGCTGGGCCGCCCTGCAGAACGGCTCGGTCGACGCCTGGGCCGGACTCGACCCGATCATGGCCGGTGCCGAAGCCGCCGGTGCGGAGCTCATCTACCGCAACGTCGACTTCAACAGCTACGGCTTCCTCAACGCCACCGAGGCCTTCATCACCGAGAAGCCGGATGTGGCCCAGACCGTCGTCGACGTCTACGAGCACGCCCGCGCCTGGGCGCTGGCGAACGAGGAGGAGACCGCACAGATCCTCGCCGACGTCGCCGGACTCGACCTCGCGGTCGCCACGAAGGTCATCACCGAACGCTCCAACCTCGACGTCGACAACGTCCCCGGCGACGCCCAGATCGACGTCCTCACCACGATCGGCCCGATCTTCGTCGAGACCGGCGACGTGCTCGAGCAGAGCCAGGTCGACGACGCCCTCGACAGCATCGTGAACGACACCTTCGCCACGAAGGCCGACCCGACGATCATCGAGTAGCCCGGTGGATGCCGCGCCGGCCGCACGCAGGCCGCCGCGGCATCCGCCTCACCGCCTCGGTTTCACCGCCACACCCATCCCGCACGAAAGGCCACCGATGACCGAGACCCTCGCCCCGGACACGGCGCCCGTCGTGCGCCGGCCGTTGACGTCGCGGCGGAGCGCACGCATCCTCGGCGGGCTGCTCCTGCCGGTGCTGATCCTGATCCTGTGGCAACTCAGCACCGCCCTCGGCCTGGTCACGGTGTCCCAACTGCCATCTCCGGCCATGGTCTGGATCGCCACCGTCGACCTCTTCGACCGCGGCGAACTCACCCTCTACGTGGCCATCTCCACCCAGCGAGTCCTCATCGGGTTCGCCATCGGCGCCGCGCTGGGCCTGGCCGCCGGGTCGCTGGTGGGGCTCTCCCGCGCCGCCGATGTGCTCTTCGCGCCCACCCTCGGCGCCATCCGGGCCGTGCCGTCGCTGGCCTGGGTGCCGCTGCTGATCATCTGGCTGAAGTACGGCGAGGAATCCAAGATCGTTCTCGTCGCCATCGGCGCCTTCTTCCCGGTCTACACCACGGTCGCGCAGGCACTGCGGCACGTGGACCGCCAGCTCGTTGAGGCCGGCCGCGCCTTCGGGTTGCGCGGGGTGCGGCTGTTCACCGCCGTGCAGCTGCCCGCCGTGATCCCGTCGGTGATCTCCGGGCTGCGGCTCGCGCTGGCCCAGGCCTGGCTGTTCCTGGTGGCCGCCGAGTTGCTCGGCGCGTCGATGGGGCTGGGCTATCTGCTCTCCATCTCGGGCACGAACGGCCGCATCGACCGCATCCTGCTCGCCATCATCCTGCTCGCTCTGCTCGGCAAGCTCACCGACGCCATCCTGGGCGTGTTCGAAAAGTGGGCCATCACCAAGTGGGCCTGACCGGCGCCCGCGGCACGCGTCAGGCGCCGCGGCACGCGGCAGGCGCCGCGGCACGCATCAGGCGCCGCGGCACGCGGTAGAGCCTGTGCCGCCGCGACGAAGACCTGCCGCGAGCGGCCACCCGCCCGGCCGCGCAGGTTACGCCGCATTGCGCCGCTGCCTGCAATGGATGCCCGCGCTGCGTAGCGTCGAAAGCGCCCGATAGTCCGCCATCAGAACCAGCCGCCGGAGTGTGCCCATGCCGAACCTCGACACCAGCACCAGCACCAGCACTCACGCCAACACGGACACCCACCCCCCGGCCACCCGCGCTGCCACCGCGGACTGGACCGACACCAGCGCCACCATCCGCAACCTCTCCACCGAGCACCGCCGCTACCCGGCGCCGGCCGCGTTCGCCGCGCGGGCCAATGTCGACGCCTCCTGGTACGAAAAAGCCGCAGCCGACCCGGTCGCCTTCTGGACCGAGCAGGCCAAGCGCCTGGACTGGGCCGAGCCCTGGCACACCGACCACACCTGGCAGCCGCCCGCCCCGGATGCCGACGGCGTCTTGAGCGTGCCGCGAGCGGAGTGGTTCGCCGGCGGAAAACTGAACGTGGCGGTGAACTGCGTCGACCGGCACGTGGCCGCCGGCCGCGGCGACAAGGTCGCGTTCCACTTCGAGGGCGAACCCGGCGACCGGCGCACCCTCACCTACGCCGACCTCGAAAGAGAGGTCGCCCGCGCCGCGAACGCGCTCACCGCCCTCGGCATCGAAAAGGGCGACAGGGTCGTCATCTACCTTCCGGTGATCCCCGAGACGATCATCATCACCCTCGCGGTCGCCCGCCTCGGCGCCATCCACTCCCTGGTGTTCGGCGGCTTTTCGGCCGAGGCACTGCGCTTCCGGGTGGAGGACACCGGCGCCAAGCTGCTCGTCACCACCGACGGCCAGTTCCGCCGCGGCCAGGCCGTGCCGGTGAAGGAAGCCGCCGACGAAGCCGTGTCGGGCACAAACCAGATCGAGCACGTGCTCGTGGTGCGCCGCACCGGCGACCTGACCCCGGACATCCCCTGGACGACCGGTCGCGACGTGTGGTGGCACGACACCGTCGACACGGCGTCCGCCACCCATGAGCCGGAGTTCTTCGACGCCGAGACGCCGCTGTTCATCATCTACACCTCGGGCACCACCGGCAAGCCGAAGGGCCTGGTGCACACCAGCGGCGGTTACCTCACCCACGCGTCCTGGAGCCACTGGGCCGTCTTCGACGCCAAGGACGACGACGTGCACTGGTGCACCGCCGACCTCGCCTGGGTCACCGCGCACAGCTACGTGCACTACGGCCCGCTCTCCAACGGCACCACCTCGGTGATCTACGAGGGCACCCCGAACACTCCGCACCCTGGCCGGCACTTCGAGATCATCCAGCGCTACGGCGTCACCACCTATTACACGGCGCCCACTCTGATCCGCACGTTCATGACCTGGTTCCCCACTGGATTGCCGAGCGAACACGATCTGTCCAGCATCCGTCTGCTCGGCTCGGTCGGCGAGGCGATCAACCCCGAGGCCTGGGTGTGGTTCCGGGAGAACATCGGCGCCGGCCACGCCCCGATCGTGGACACCTGGTGGCAGTCAGAGACCGGCGCCGCCGTGATGGCGCCGCTGCCCGGAGTGAGCACGCTCAAGCCAGGTTCGGCCCTGCGCGCCCTGCCGGGCCTGAGCGCCCTGGTGGTGGATGACGCGGGTCAGCCGGTTCCGCACGGCACCGGCGGCTATCTGGTGCTGGCCGGCACCTGGCCGGGCATGGCCCGCACGGTGTGGGGCAACCCGGAGCGCTACCGCGACTCCTACTGGGCACGGTTCGCCGAGCAGGGCTACTTCTTCTCCGGCGACGGCGCGAAGTACGACGATGACGGCGACATCTGGCTGCTCGGCCGGGTCGACGACGTGATCAACGTGTCCGGGCACCGGCTGTCCACCATCGAGATCGAGTCGGCACTGGTGTCGCACCCGGCGGTCGGCGAGTCCGGCGTGGTGGGCGTAGCCGATGCCACCACCGGCGAGGGCATCGCCGCGTTCGTGATTCCCGCGGTGGCCCCGGCAACGGATGACCCGGCCGCCTGGCTGGCGCTGGCGGCCGAGCTGGCCCCGCAGTTGCGGGCGCACATCACCCACGAGATCGGCGCGGTGGCCAAGCCCCGGGACGTGTTCCTGGTGCCCGACCTGCCCAAGACCCGCTCCGGCAAGATCATGCGCCGGCTGCTCGGCGACATCGTCGACGGCCGCCCGCTCGGCGACGTCACCTCGCTGCAGGACGACACCGTGCCCGGCCGCATCCAGTCGATCGTGGCCGCCGCCCGCGCCGAGCCATCACCCCGCGAAAGCGGTCGTGTGGCTGCCACCCCGCGCTGAGGCAGCACCACGGCCGCTCTCGCGGGCACCACCGCTCGCGCGGGTCAGGGGCGGGCGGCCGCCGCGAGCACCTGGCGAACGGTGTCGGGGTGGCTGAGGATGCGGAAGTGCCCGCCGGTGTCGATTCGCACGTTCTCGGCGCCCGTCAGGATGCTGCCATCCGGGATGTGCGGATCGAACCGCCCGAACACCGACACGATCCGGTCGTTCAGCCGGGCATCGGCGCCGAGGGCGGCGAGCTGCGGGTCGGTGCCGGCGAACGCGCGCAGGCTGGGAGTGGGCATGTACCTGGCGTATCGCGAGCCGGAGAACGGGGTGCTCACCGCCACCATCCGCTCGACACGATCGTCGGGGTCAAGCTGCGTCATCAGGTACTTGCCGATCAGGCCGCCCTTGCTGTGCGCCACGATGACCAGGCGGTTCAGCTCGCGATCACGCAGGTACTCGGCCACGATCTCGGCCGACGGCACCACCGGCCGCCGGTTGGTGTGCAGCGGCGTCACCACGTGCACCGGATGCCCGGCGTCATGCAGCGCCTGGATCAGCGGCCGCATGAAGTGCCAGCTCTCGTAGATCCCTGGGATGATCAGCACCGGCGCCGCCTCGCCCGAGGCGTAGTCGTCGGGGTGCGTGCGGGCGAGGGCACCACTCACCTGGGCGAGAACGGCGTACCGGTAGTCCAGCAGCCAGGAGCCGGCGTTCCGCAGGCCGACGCAGAGCAGGCCCCGCGCCGACCGACCAGGCTTGCGGGTCATGGCGTGACTGGCTCACCATCAGGAGCGGCCGTGCGGGCGTACTCCCGGATGCCGGCCGCCGTGTCGACCGCGGCGCTGAAGTGCACGAGGTGGCGGCCGGGCAGCTCGAGCAGCTTCCCGCGTGTAGCCTGCGCGGCGAGGTGCACGCCCCAGTCGTGGCGTGACACCGGGTCGTCCTCTCCCCGGATCACCAGGGTCGGCGCGTACACCTCCCGCAGCCGCAGGTCGGTGCGGTAGGCGAGCATCGGCCGCAGGGTGGCGAGGTACCAGCGCGGACCGCACAGAAGGTAGTCGCGCACCACGATCATGGTGCCGTTGACAGGTTCCTTCAGGGTGTCCCGGCCGAGGGCAAGAGCCTGGCGCAGCGCCGAAGATCGGGTGGGGTCGGTGACACCACCGATCAAGACGAGGTGGGCGACCACTGTCGGGTGGCGCACGGCCGTCTCGGTCACGAACTGGGCGCCCATCGAATGCCCGACCAGTACGACGGGCCGCCCGCTCAGCATCGGCAGCAACTCGCCGAGGTAGTCGGCGTACTGCTCGATCGACACCCCGTCCGCGGGCTTGGGCGAGCGGCCGAAGCCCGGCAGGTCCACCGAGTGCACCGCGCCCGTGGCGGCCAGCTCGGCGTGCATCCGGTCGAAGTAACGGTGCGACATGCCGATGCCGTGCACCAGGACGAACACCGGCGCATCCGGCGCTTCCGGACCCGGTGTCGAGCGCACAGTGACGGATGCGCCGCTCTCCGGCAGCAGCAGCTCACGCACGCGACCGTCTCCGCTTGCTCGACGTGGTCGTCGTGGGGACCTGCGGGTCATCGGGAGCATCGGTCACTCCTGCGGAACGCGCACGCGCAGGCCGCCGGGCAGCACCCGCGCCTTGAACGCCGTGGCGGTGCCGAAACCGTCGCCGTCGAGTTCGATCTCCTCGGGGTGGCTGAGCTTCACGGTGATCTGGCGGCCCTTGACGTAGTTGAGGGCCTCGACCTCCTTGGTCATCATGCGCCGGCCGAGCGGCGTGCGGCGCAGCACGCCGTTCTCCCACAAGACCTTGACGACGATCTGCACCCAGTGTACGAAGCCCTCCGGGCGCAGCATCAGCATCTCGAACTGCCCGTCGTCGATGACGGCCTCCGGCAGCAGCAGCACGTTGGCGGTGAGGGTACCGGTGTTGCCCACGATCACGGTGTGCGCGCGCACCGACTTGGTGGGGCCGCCGTCGAGGCTGTAGCGCAGGCGCAACTGGTTGCGGTCACGCAGGGCCGTGATGATCGCGCCCACATAGGCGAGCCAGCCGATCTTGGCCTTGAGCTCGTCGTTGGTGCTGGCGAGCATCTTGGCGTCCAGGCCCAGGCCGGCCATCACGAGGAACGCGTGCTTGCTGACGCTGTCGTCCTCGTGCCGGATCTCGATCCGGGCGATGTCGACCTTGCGGTCCTTGCCGCTGAAGGCCGTGCCGATCGAGTGTTCGAGGTCGTCGAGCGTGAGGTTGAGGTTGCGGGCCAGGAGGTTACCGGTGCCGGACGGCAGCAGGGCCAACGCCGCGTCACTGCCGTGCACGACCTCGGCCACCGCACGCACGGTGCCGTCGCCGCCGGCGGCGATCACCATGGTGGCGCCGGCATCGATCGCGGCCTGGGCTGCGCCCTGCCCCGGGTCTTCCTTGGAGGTTTCGAACCAGAGGGTCTCCCCCCAGCCGGCCTTGGCCTCTTCGGCGGCGACGGCGCGTTTGATGTCGTCGAGGTTCACCTTGATGGGGTTGTAAACCACGGCGGCCAGTCCGGCTGCGCTCTCCCGGGCGGGCGCGGCATCCGCGGTCGCGGTCTTGTCGTCGATCGGGTCGTCGGTCGGAATGTCGGTCGGGATGTCGGACGGTGTCGACATGCGCGCTCTCCTCAGGCAGATGAGCGGATGATTCCGCTCGGGTGAATCCCGCGGCAGCCGGCAGGCTCAGCGTGCGGGTGCACCAACGCTACACGCCTCGCTTGGGAAGGGTTCTGTGAGCCGCGCCGCGCCTGGCACCCGATCGCTGGGATGATGGAGGGGTGACTGCTGCCTCCCAGACTCCGCTGCCGGCCTCTACCCGCTCGCGGCGGGCCTCCCGGTTGGCCTGGCCCGCCTTCGGCATCGCCCTGCTGGTGATCCTCATCGACCAGGCCTCCAAGTGGTGGGCCGAGGCCGAACTCGCCGATGGCAGGGTCATTCCGGTGATCGGGGACATCATCCGTTTTGTGCTCGTCTACAACCCCGGCGCCGCATTCTCGATCGGCTCCGACTTCACCTGGGTGTTCGCGGTGCTCGCCGCCGGCGCCGTGGTGTGGATCACCATGCTCACCTGGCGGGTCGAGTCCCGCGGCTGGATGGTCGCCCTCGGCCTGCTGCTCGGCGGTGCCACCACCCACCTCGGTGACCGGCTCTTCCGCGAGCCCGGCTTCGCCCGCGGCCACGTGGTGGACTTCATCGGCTACGGCAACCTGTTCATCGGCAACGTCGCCGACATCGCGATCTTCGCCGGCGCAATCATGCTGGCGATCCTCACCGTGATGGGCGTGCACCTGCGCCGCCCGGATGCGGAGCCCGCCGAGGCCGGCGCCGCTGCCTCCACCAGTTCCTCCACACCGGAGGACCCCGACACCAGGCTGTAAGTCGACCCGGGCGATGCTACCGTCTGAGGCATGGACACGATGATGCTCGAAGGGGTGACCTTGCTGGCCGACGACGTGGCCGGCATGGCCGACTTCTACGAGCATGCGCTCGGGTTCGAGGTGACCGTGCGAGAGCCGGACTACGTGGCGCTCGGCGGCCCCATCGGGGTGCGGCTCGCCATCTTCCGGCGCGCCGGCATGGGAGCGCACACCCACGACCATCCGTCGTTCGTGGCGCCGCGAAGCGGCCAGGCCGTGGAGCTGAACTTCCAGTGCGGCACCCCGAACCAGGTGCGCACCCGGTTCGCCGAGCTCGTCGAGCGTGGAGCGGTGGCCATCGCCGCACCAGCGGAGCGCGACTGGGGGCACCTGACCGGCTTCTTCGCCGACCCCGAGGGCAACATCCATTCACTGTTCGCGGTGCTGCCAGCCTGACGCCGTTTCCGCGGCCGCGCCGCCGCCACCCCTAGGCTGGGCCCATGCGCTTCGGACTCTTCATTCCCCAAGGCTGGCGTCACGACCTCGTCGGCATCGACCCCGCCCAGCAGTGGGCCACCATGAGCGGCCTCGCCGCGCACGCGGATGCCGGCGCTTGGGAATCGATCTGGGTGTACGACCACTTCCACACGGTTCCGGTGCCCAGCGAGGAGGCCACCCACGAGGCGTGGACCCTGATGAGCGCCTTCGCCGCCACCACCAGTCGGGTGCGGCTCGGCCAGATGTGCACCTGCATGAGCTACCGCAACCCCGCGTACCTGGCCAAGGTGGCCTCCACGATCGACATCATCTCCGGCGGCCGCGTCGAGATGGGCATCGGCGCCGGCTGGTACGAGCACGAGTGGCGTGCATACGGTTACGGCTTCCCGCGTGCCGGCGAACGCCTCTCCCGTCTCGATGAGGGTGTGCAGATCATGCAGCAGGCCTGGACCACCGGCACCGCCACCCTCGACGGCGAGCACTACCAGGTGGACGGCGCCATCGTGCGGCCGTTGCCGCTGCAGGAGGGCGGCATCCCGATCTGGATCGCCGGCGGCGGCGAGAAGGTCACCCTGCGCATCGCGGCGCAGTACGCGAACTACACCAACTTCGACGGCACCCCAGAGGGCTTCACGCACAAGAGCGACCTGCTGCGCGAGCACTGCGCCACCCTCGGCACCGACTTCGACGCCATCGTGCGCTCGGCCAACTACAACACCGTGATCGGCCGCGACGAGGCCGAGGTCACCGAACGGCTGGATGCCATCGAGGCCCGGGTCACCCCGTATCTCGGCGTCGACGGCGCGGCGAGCTTCATGGCCGAGTACCGCAGCGGCGAGGCGCAGGGCGTGGGCACGCCCGAGCAGATCGTGGAGCGCCTGAACGACATGAAGCAGCGCGGCCTCGGCTACGCGATCCACTACTTCCCCGAGGCGGCCTACGACAGGTCCGGCCTGGAGCTGTTCGAGCGCGAGGTCATGCCGGCCCTGCTGTAGCGCTCGCCCGTCGCCCGCCCGCCCCTTCTCGGTGTCGGGCGGCGACGGATGCGATAATCGAACAGGTCGCGACAGCCTGCCAGGGCTGGTTCCGACCGAGAGTCCCGCGTGCACGACTCGGGCGGATACGAAACCCAGCGGCACAAGATCGGACACCATGTCCAGCACGAACACCCCCGACGGCGCCCAGAGCACCGAATCGGGAAGCATCAACACCCCCGCAGACATCCACTGGCGTGACGGCGACACCGAGCACACCGCCCGCTGGCACTCCGAGGGCGGCTGGCCGGCCCCCAAGCGTGTGGTCGTCGTCGACGACACCCTCACCGCGGATGCCGCGTACAGGCTGGCGAAGTCCGGCACCGGCCTGCTCTGGCAGGGCGACTTCCAGAACGCCCGGCAGTTGCTCACGGCGATGGCCCGTCGCGTTGACCGGCACCGACGCACTCCCAGCGACTCGCTCAAGGCCGCGTTCGAGGTGGGCCGCACCGAGGCCATGCGCCGCGCCCGGCTGTTGGGCCTGGTGCTCGTCTCCCTCGACGCCGACCACACCCTGAGCCTCCGCCGCGCCCCCGACGTGCGTCAGGCCTGCGATGAGGCGTACGGCCCCAGCACCACCGCGTCGGTCACCTCGCTCCGCGAACTGCTCGGCGTGATCGGCGCGCACGAGTGGCGCGTCAAGGGTGTGCCGGTCGCGGCGCTCGGCGCGAGCATCCACCCGCACTACGGCGTCTTCTCGCCGGTCCGCGGCGAATACCTCGACCTCGTCGCCACCGCTCCGCTGCCCGCGACAGGGTCGGCGTTCGACATCGGCACCGGCTCCGGCGTCATCGCCGCGATCCTGGCCCGCCGCGGCATCGACAAAGTGGTGGCCACCGACACGTCGGCGCGCGCGCTGGCCTGCGCCGGAGAGAACCTGAAACGCCTGGGCCTGGGCGACCGGGTCGACGTTCTCGACGCCGATCTGTTCCCGGCGGGTCGGGCCGACCTTGTGGTCTGCAACCCGCCCTGGCTGCCGGCCTCGGCCGCGACGAGCACCGACGCCGCCGTCTACGACCCCGACAGCAGCATGTTGCGCGGTTTCCTGGCCGGGCTCGCCGGGCACCTCACCGATGGCGGCGAGGGCTGGCTGATCCTCTCCAACCTGGCCGAGCTGCTCGGGTTGCGCTCCCGCGGCGCGCTGCTCGACCTCATCGACGACGCCGGCCTCACGGTGATCGCGCGCCTCGACACCCGCCCCACCCATCACAAGGTCGCCGACACGACCGACCCCCTGCATGCGGCCAGGGCCGCCGAGGTCACCTCGCTCTGGCGGTTGCGCCGGGCCTGATCCGCTCAACCCCACCGGCCGCCGGGCCCGACCGCGTCCTAGCCTGGCGGGCTCGACGTCTCAGTTTTTCCCATCATCCGCCACCTGGCCCACGGCCAGACGCCGTCCATCTCCACCTCGAGCGAGAAGCTCAGCAGCACCCGGATGATCACAATCGCCCCGAGCACCAGCACGCTCTCCACCGTGGGTTCCACCACGATGGTGCGGATGATGTCGGCCACGATCAGCACCTCCAGGCCCAGCAGAATGGCCCGGCCAAGCTCCCGGCGCATGGTCTGGTACGCCGTCGCCCGGGTGTCCGCGCGCAGCATCCGCGGGATGCCGGCTACCAGCGCCGCCAGCCCGCCGAACACCATGATGGCCGCACCCACCACCTCGACCACTCGCACGGCCGCCTCGACCACTGCCTCGAACGTCATCCGCGCATCTCCCGCCGTCACCGTTGGCGCGAAGATACTCCCTCAACAGGCTCGACCGGCAGCAGCACAGGCGGAGAAAGTCCCGAAACGCCGTCTGCGCGGGGAGCTCGGCCGGCGTTTCGGCGAAAAATTCCGCCTTTACGTCACCGGCCGTAGGCTGATCGACACCGCAGCGCACCACACAGTCAACCAGCAGGGATCCCGATGACCACACCCCGCCGTCCCGCCGGAACGGATGCGAGCGCGCACCCCCGCCTGCAGCGGAAGGTCGTTCGGGTGCTCATCCTCGGCCAGATCCTCGGTGGCATCGGCATGGGTGCCACGCTCTCGCTCGGCGCCCTGCTCGCCGCCCAGCTCTCCGGCTCGAACGCCTGGTCGGGCATGGCCGCCACGATGAGCACGCTGGGCGCGGCCCTGGTGGCCGTGCCGCTTGCCCGACTGGCCCAGGCCAGCGGCCGGCGCCGGTCCCTCGCCACCGGCGCCGGGATCGCCGGCGTCGGTGCCATCCTGGCCATCACATCCGTCGCGCTGGACACCTTCCCGCTGCTGCTGCTCGCCCTGATGCTGCTGGGCGCGGGCTCGGCCACCAACCTGCAGGCCCGGTTCGCCGCCACCGACCTGGCCGGCGCCACCACTCGCGCCCGCGACCTCTCGATCGTGGTGTGGTCGACCACCATCGGCGCGGTCCTCGGCCCCAACCTGTTCGGTCCCGGCGAGGTCGTCGGCGCGCAGCTCGGCCTGCCGCCGCTGACCGGGGCATTCGCCTTCTCCCTCGCCGCTCAGGTCGGTGCCGCCCTGGTCTACACGATCGGGCTCCGCCCCGACCCGCTGCTCACCGCCCTGTCGGTGCGCGAGGCGCGGCCGACAAGCACCCGGCAGCACGGCGGCCTGGCCATCGTGCGCTCCAACCCGCTGGCCCGTTATGCCGTGGTGGTCATCGCCCTCAGCCACGCCACCATGGTGGCGCTGATGTCGATGGCCCCGGTGCATCTCTCCGAGCATGGCGCCTCACTCACCATCGTGGGCCTCACCATCAGCCTGCACGTGGCCGGTATGTACGCGCTGTCGCCGCTGTTCGGCGCCCTGGCCGACCGGCTGGGCCGGGTGCCGGTGATCCTGGCCGGCCAGGCCCTGCTGTTGGCCGCGCTCGTGCTGTTCTGGCTCGCCGGCGAGAACGCCACCGCCATGACAGTCGGGCTGATCCTGCTCGGGCTCGGCTGGTCGGCATCCGTCGTGGCCGGCTCGGCGCTGATCACGGAGGCCGTGGGGGTGCACGACAGGTCGGCGCTACAGGGTTTCTCCGACCTGTCGATGAACGCCGCCGGCGCCCTCGGCGGGGCGCTCGCCGGTCCGGTCCTGCTGCTGGTGGGCTACTCGGGCCTCGGCGTCGCCGCCATGGCCCTTGTCGCGGTGGTGGTGGCCTGGTCGCTGCTGCGTCGCCCGGCACTCACGCTCAGTTGAGGCACTCACCGGTCGCTTACTAGGACAAAGTTCGTTTAATAGGATGCTTTGCCCGATTCGGTCCTAATAGACGCACTACTTCCTAATAAAACGGTGCGATTGCCTCCTGGGCACCCACCACGCCGGCTACACGCTGGTGACGTCCTCCACCTCACCGACGAGCTCCTCGATGATGTCCTCGAGGAACAGCACCCCGGTGGCGACCCCGCTCGTGTCGAACGAACACGCCACGTGCGAGCCGGTGCGGCGCATGGCCGCGAGGGCGTCCTCGAGGTCGCTGTCTCGCAGCACTGTCACCAGCTTGCGCACCCGCTTGACGGGCACCGGCTGCGCGAAGGCGTCCGGTCCGGTGAGGTCCATCACGTCCTTGAGGTGCAGGTAGCCGGCGGGCAACCCGGCCCCGTCGGTGAGGATGTAGCGGGAGAAACCGTGCTCGGCCACCGCCCGTTGCAGGTCCGCCGGCGACGCATGCTCGGGCAGGAATACGATGCCGGACAGTGGCACCTCCACGTCCAGGACCCGCTTGGTGGTGAACTCGAACGCCGCCGAGAGCGTGCCGGAGGCATCCATCAGCATGCCCTCACGGGTGGACTGCCGCACGATGCCGGCGACCTCGTCGAGGGTGAACGCGCTGGTGGCTTCGTCCTTGGGGGTCACCCTGAACAGCCGCAGCACCCCGTTCGCCAGCCAGTTCAGGCTGAAGATCACCGGTTTGAACACCGTGGCCACGAACACCAGCGGCGGCGCCAGGATCAGCGCGGCACGGTCGGGCACCGAGAACGAGATGTTCTTGGGCACCATCTCGCCCAGCACCACGTGCAGGAAGGTGACCAGGCCCAGCGCCACCGCGAACGCGATCACACCGATGGCCTCCGCGGGGAGCGACGTGAGGCCCAGCGGGATCTCGAGCAGGTGGTGGATCGCCGGTTCGGACACGTTGAGGATCACCAGCGAGCACACCGTGATGCCCAACTGTGAGGTCGCCAGCATGAGCGTGGCGTGTTCCATGGCCCACAGGGTGGTCTTGGCGGCCTTGCTGCCCTGCGCGGCCAACGGCTCGATCTGCGAGCGTCGGGCCGAGATCACGGCGAACTCGGCGCCGACGAAGAAGGCGTTGACGGCCAGCAGCACAACGAGCCAGAGCAGCCCGGGAAGGTACTCACTCATGGGTCGGCCTCCCTCCACTAACAGCGGTCACCGGGTCGAGGTCCGCCGTGGTTGCGGTGGGGGTGAGACGGATGCGCGAGACGCGGGCACCGTCCATCCGCTCGACCCGCAGGGTGCCCACGTCGATGGGCACGGTGTCGCCCAGCTCGGGCATCCGGTCGAGCCGGTCGGTCACGAATCCGGCGATGGTGTCGTAGTCGCCGTCCTCGGGCACGGCGACGCCGATCCGCTCGAGCAGTTCGTCGGGGCGGAGGCCCGCGTCGAAGACGATGGAGCGGCCGGTGCGCACGATGCCGGGCTTGGCCCTGTCGTGCTCATCCTCGAGTTCGCCGACGAGTTCCTCCACGAGGTCCTCCAGAGTGACGATGCCGGCGGTGCCGCCGTACTCGTCGGACACCACGGCGATCTGCAGGCCCTGCTGGCGCAGGGTGCCGAGCAGCCGGTCGACGCCCATCGACTCCGGTACCCGCAGGGCGGGCAGCATGAGCTCGTCGGCGCGCACCAGGGTGCGGCGACCCAGAGCCACCGCGAATGCCTGCTTGACGTGCAGCACGCCCAAGATGTCGTCGGTGTCCCGGCCGATCACCGGAAACCTGGAGAAGCCGGTGGCGCTGGCCAAGGTCACGACGTTCTCGGCGGTGTCGCCGGCCTGCACCGACGACATCTGCACCCGCGGGGTCATCACGTCGGCGGCCGAGAGCTCGGAGAACCGCAGCGTGCGGCCCAGCATTTCGGCGTGGTCGGCGTCCAGCAGCCCCTCCAGGGCCGACCGGCGCACCAGGAAGCCGAGCTCCTCGGCGCTGCGCGCGCCGGAGAGTTCCTCCTTGGGCTCGATGCCGACCAGGCGGATGAGGGCGTTGGCGGTGTTGTTGAACAGCAGGATCACGGGCTTGAACACCGCCGTGAACGCGGCCTGCATCGGCACGACGAACTTGGCCGTGGCCAGGGGAACGGCCAGGGCGAAGTTCTTGGGCACGAGCTCGCCGATCACCATGGAGAACAGGGTGGCCAGCGAGATGCCGATCACGGTGCCGAGCACGGGCACGACGCCCTCCGGCACCCCGAGGTCCGTCATCGGGCCGTGTAACAGCGAGCTGATGGCCGGCTCGAAGGTGTATCCGGTGAGCAGGGTCGTCAGCGTGATGCCCAGCTGTGCGCTGGAGAGGTGCGTCGAGGTGATCCGCAAGGCCTTGATGGTGGGGCCGAGACGTCTCTCGCCGCGGGCCGCTCGGGCCTCGAGCTCATTGCGGTCGAGTGTGACGAGGGCGAACTCGGCGGCGACGAACACGCCGGTGCCGAACGTCAGGATGAGCCCGAGGCCCAGCATGATCCATTCGTTCACGAGGTGGCTCCCTGTGCCCGGAAGTTCTGTGTCCGAAAAGCTTCGGGGCGGGCAGGGAGCAAGGGTTTATGCGTGGGAGGGTCATCCATAGTCACCCGAGCCTAGGGCCGCTCCCTGTACAAACGCACAGGATCACCCCACCGGCAGCCAGCCCTCCATCCGCTTCTGCGCCAGGGACGTGCCCAGCTCGCTCCTGCTCTCGGGGTTCTTCCAGTAATAGGTCAACGCCGAGTAGAGCAGGCGCGGGTTGGCGCCGAGAATCCCGGTGTTCAGATCGACCGTCGAGCCGTCGAACTCGACCCGCAGCACGGGGATGTGCGGTTTGCGTGGATCGTCCGCGTTCGTGAACACCGCCCGGATCGAGGTGACCGAGTCCCACGGAACGTCGGCGTCGCCGCCGGCGAAGCGGAAGGCTATGCCGGATTCTCCGATGCCCGCACCGTGCAGGTGCGGCCAGCCGGTGCGTTTGCTGTACGAGAGAACCGACATGATCGCGATCCAGCCGAAGTACAGCGCGCCCACCAGCAAACCGGCCAGCGGAATGAGGGTGTAGACGACCTCATCCCCGGCCAGCTCGAGGGTGCCGAAGAATCCCCAGACGCAGACCAGGGCTATGGCGGCGCAGCCGGCCACCGGCCGCCACGGCACGGGCCGGAGCTTGGCGAAGTAGGTCCACTGGTCCGGCGGCGGGGTCGACGACGTGGCGAACGCGAACGCATTGACGAGTTGCAGAGGTTTGCGGGAGGCGGCGCCGGTCAGCCAGTCCGCGGGCACCTCGTAGGTCTGGGTCACATCTGCGACGCTATCGAGTTCTCGGTTCGAGTGTGCGGATGCCGAATCACCGGCCGGGTCTGGTGGATAAAACCTTGCACCGTTAGGTTTGTTCCTGCAGAAGAATCACGCACTTACTTCCAAAGGAGCACGTATGTCCAGCACACCCTCGGTCCAGCTCTACACCGTGAGGGATGCCATCTCCGCAGACCTCCAGGGGGCCATCGCCCGCGTCGCCGACATCGGCTTCACCAAGGTGGAGCCGTACGCGTTCGTCGATCGCGCGGATGAGTTCGAGAAGGCGTTCGCGGCATCCGGCATCTCGGCGCCGTCCGGACACGCACCCGTCATCGATTCCGACGACCCGGCCCGCACCTTCGACGCCGCCGCACAGCTCGGCATCGGCACGGTCATCGACCCGTTCATCCCGAGCGATCGGTGGCAGACCGCTGACGACGCCGCCAGGATCGCCGACCGGGTGAACGAGCTCCAGGTGCAGGCGGCCGCTGTCGGCCTGGGCTTCGGCTACCACAACCACCAGTGGGAGTTCGCGAACAAGGTCGACGGCCGCAGCATCTACGAGCTGTTCCTCGACGGCCTCTCCCCCGACGTGGTCCTCGAACTCGACACCTACTGGTCGACCGTCGGAGGCGCGGACACCCCGGAGCTGCTACGCCGCCTGGGCGACCGGGTGCAGTTCCTGCACATCAAGGACGGCCCGGTCCAGGGCGACATCGTCACGACGCTGCCCGGCAGCGACAGTGCCCTGAACGTGTCCGATGCGCTCGTCACCGCCTTCAGCAGCCAGCTGCCGGCCGGCAGCGGCGACGTCGGAGTCGCCGCCATCCTCGAGGCCGCGCCGCACGCCCTGCGCGTGGTGGAGTTCGACGGCTACGCGGGTGATGTCTTCGAGGGCATCGCGGCGTCGTTCGCCTGGCTCGCGGAGAACGACAAGTGAGCCGCACCGGACGCGTCGGCGTCGGTGTCATCGGCGCCGGCGTCATCAGCGGCACCTACCTGGAGAACATGACGGCGTTCGCCGACCTCGACGTGCTGTTTGTCGCTGACCTCGACCTCGATCGCGCCCAGGCTCAGGCCGAGGCCTACGGGGTGCCCGGACACGGGTCCGTCGAGGACCTGCTGGCCAGGGACGACATCGAAATCGTCGTGAACCTCACCATCCCCGCCGTGCACACCGCGGTGGGTGAGCGCATCATCGCCGCCGGCAAGCACGCCTGGAGCGAGAAGCCTCTCGCCCTTGACCACGACTCCGGCGCGGCACTGCTCGCCGCGGCGGACGCCGCGGGACTCCGCGTCGCCTGCGCGCCGGACACCGTGCTGGGTGCGGGCATCCAGACCGCCATGCGGGCCATCAACCGCGGCGACATCGGCGAGCCGCTGACGGCAACCACGATGTTCCACGTTCCCGGCCCCGACGCCTGGCACCCGAACCCCGAGTTCCTGTTCGCGTACGGCGCCGGGCCGCTCTTCGACATGGGTCCGTACTACGTCACGACGCTGGTGCATGCGTTCGGCGCCGCCAGCCGGGTCGGCGCGGTGTCGTCCAAGTCCAGTGCGGTCCGCACCATCGGCAGCGGGCCCCGCGCGGGCACCGAGTTCCCGGTGGAAGTGCCGACCCATCACGCGGCGGTCATCTCGTTCGCGGGCGGCCAGTCCGCGCAGTCCACCTTCAGCTTCCAGAACGCCCTGCCGCGGATGGGTTTCGTAGAAATCAGCGGCACCGAGGGCACCCTGGTGCTGCCGGACCCGAACACCTTCGAGGGTGATTCCACGCTGTGGCGGTTCGGCCACGAGGAGCCGAGCATTGTCCCGGCGGTGGGCTCCACCTACGGTCGCGGCTCTGGCGTGCTCGACCTGGCCCGCTCCATCCGTGCCGGTGTGCCCGAGCGCGCCAGCGGTGCTGTCGCCGCGCACGTCCTCGATGTGCTGCTGGCCGTCTCCGACGCCGCCGAGACCGGTCAGAGCGTCGACGTGGCGTCGAGCGTTGCCCGGCCGACGCCGCTGCCCGAGGACTGGGATCCCGCGGCGGCCACCCTGTAGCCGCTCCTCCCTCAGGCCGGGGAACCGTTCGCCGCCGGCGGGCGGTTCCCCGTGCGGGCCAGGGCTATCACGGCCTCGACGTGTGCGCCCATGTCGCGGCTGTCGTCGAACATCCACTGCACCTGCATACCGTCGCTGACCGCCATCAGGATCGACGCCAACATCTCAGGGTCGACCGAGTCGTCGAGCCGCCCGGATGCCTGCATGCGGCGCAGCCCGGCCGTGATCGTGCTGCGCGAGTGCGCGTAGCGTTCCCGAAAGTACTCGTGCGCCGGATGCTCTGGGTCGGTCGCCGCCGCGGCGGACAGGTTGGCGAACATCTGCACGAGCCCGGGCACCTCGGCGTTGTGCCGGATCAGGGCCGCGAAGGTGGCCGCCGGGTCCGGGTCCTCGGGATCCTTCGACGCGTCGATCTCGTCCCTGGTGCGGAGGATGGCCACCCAAAGGTCATCCTTCGACTCGAAGTAGTGCAACAGGCCGGCCTGGGTGAGCCCGACCGCGGCGGCGATGTCCCGTACCGAGGTCTGACGGAAGCCCTGCCGCGCCACGAGCGCCAGGGCGGTCTCCAGGATCTCGGCGCGCTTCGCAACGCCTTTCGGGTATCTGCCCAGGGTGGCCATGGTGCAAGGCTAGCGAGGTTCCGCGAACCGTGAGATAAGCACCGAAAATCCCCGGATTCCGGGGCTGAAGCCCGCCGCCGCCAGGATGGCCGCCTCGACCCAGAGCGCCCACCAGTAGGCCCCTTGGCCGCCGTGCCGGAGAATGGGAGGACCACGAGAGGGGCGGCATGTCGAAGAAGAAGCGAGCAGAACAACTTCGGGCGATCGCAGCGCACGTCCTGACGGCTCCGATCCTGCTCGAGGGGGATGCCGACGAGCTCCTCACCGTGCTGCGCGCCGGCGCGCGAGCGGCGGGAATCCCGGTGACCGACCACGCACTGGCGGCGCGCCCGGCCCGCGTGGTCGTGCTGGCCATCGACCGGGACGCCCGGCGATCCTCGCTCGTGAAGGCCGCCACGCTGCTTCGCGAGCTGGAGGACCACATCGCACCGGACGCCGTGCGGATCGTCGTGGTGCAGAGCGCCAGATCCAGGCTCGCTCCCCCGAAGCTGCAGCGCCTGGTCGCTTCGGAAATCCTGTTCCATGTCGCCCTCGCGCTCTCGAATGTCGTGCCGGGCCAGAAGGAGCGCACCCTCCGGCAGCGGTTCGGCCTCACCACCCTGGACGCGGCAGGCTTCCGGATCCTGCGCTTCGGCTAGCCGCCCCCGGGATATTGCCAAGTGAGGGTTACCTAACTTAGAGTGAGTCGGGATGACTACTCTCACCGCCAGTCCGGCCCGTCCCGTGCGTCCCCAGATCACTCTTCACGTTGTGCGCCGCGAACAACTGAGCCCTCATCTGGTGCGCATCGTCCTCTCCGGCGAGCAGTTCGACAGGTTCGTGACCAACGACTCGACCGACAAATACGTGAAGATCCACTTCGCAAAGCGGGAGCTCGGTCTCACGCCGCCTTTCGATATCACGGCCCTGCGGGAGATCCTCCCTCCGGAAGACCTTCCGGTGACCCGCACCTACACAGTGCGCCAGGTGGACCTCGACGCACGCACTCTCGCGATCGACTTCGTCGTGCACGGCACCGAGGGTCTGGCCGGTCCGTGGGCCGACGCGGCGCAACCGGGTGACCTGCTCTCGTTCTCCGGCCCCGGCGGCGGCTACGCCCCCGACCCCGGTTCGGCCTGGCACCTGTTCGCCGGCGACCAGTCCGCGCTGCCCGCCATCGCGGCCGCGCTGGAGTCGTTGCCGGCCACGGCAGCGGGACTGGCCTTCATCCAAGTGGCCAGCGCGAGCGAAATCCTGGAGCTGACCGCGCCCGGTGCGGTGCAGATCCGATGGCTGTTCGGCACCGACCCGGCGCAGCTGTCTGCCGCGGTGGACGCAGCCAGCTGGCTGCCCGGCCGGCCGCAGATCTTCGCGCACGGCGAGCGCTCGGCGATGAAGGCACTGCGCGATGTCTTCACGGCGCGTGGCGTGCAGAGATCCGAGCTCTCCCTATCGGGGTATTGGGCGCAGGGCCGCACCGAAGACAGGTTCCAGGCCGAGAAGCGTGAACCCATCGGCGTGATCCTGCCCGTCTCCTAGCGACACCCGCCGGCGAAACGGGGCTTGCACCACGACGTCCTCGAACATATGCTGTCTTGAAGACAGTAAAAGCTTGAGGATGTGAAAGGACGTGCCACTGTGCCCCCCGAGGCCGACGCCGCATCACGAGGAACGTCCGCTCAGCCGTACCGTCATGAACAACTCGGGGCACTGCTCGAGGTCTTCTCGGTCTGGTCCTCCGCAACCTTCATCCGGGGACTGGCGGTCGAGGCCGGCGTTGATCTGGACGCCACCTCGATCGTGGCCGTCACGGTTCTGGCCCGCGACGGCGAACAGCGCGCATCCGCCCTCGCCTCCCGCCTGCGCGTGGGTGCCTCCGCGATCTCCAAGCTCAGCAACCGGCTCACCGCGCACGGCCTGATCGAGAAGCGTCAGGACCCCGACGATTCCCGGGCCACGCTGGTGCGGCTGACGCCCGCAGGAACAGCCGCCACGACGGCGCTGACCCGGGCCTGCGACGCGATGATGGCCGACCTGATGCGTCAGTGGTCAGACGACGACCGCGACGACTTCGACCGACTCCTCCGCCGATTCCGAGATGACGCGCTCGCGTACGCCATCAGTGTTGAGGCACCGACACCTGAACCCACCACCGACCAGAAAGTAGATCAATCATGACCCGCACCTACCTCGTGACCGGCGCCGCCAGCGGCATCGGCAAGGCCACCGCCGCGCTCCTTCGCTCCAGGGGCCACAACGTCATCGGCGCCGACCTCAAGGACTCCGACATCAACGCCGACCTGTCCACGGTGCAGGGACGCGAGCACCTGATCCACGCTGCCGAGGAACTCTCCGGCGGCGTGCTGGACGGCGTCATCGCCGTCGCCGGTCTCAGCCACCCGATCCCGGTCACCGCCGCGGTCAACTACTACGGCACCGTCGCAACCCTGGAGGGCCTCCGTCCGCTGCTGACCCGGTCCCCCGCCCCGCGCGCCGTGGCCGTCGCCTCGATGGCATCGCTGCAACCCTTCGATGAGGAGCTGGTGCGACTCCTGCTGGAAGGCACCGAACAGGATGCCCTGGCCCGCGCCGCCGAACTCGCCACGACCCCGGCGACCGGGCACCAGATCTACTCGTCCAGCAAGCGGGCCCTGGCCCGGTGGCTGCGCACGACCGCACCCACCGCCGAGTGGGCGGGCGCCGGGATTCCACTCAACGCGATCGCGCCGGGTGTCGTTCTCACCCCGATGACGACCGAGTTGGTCGCCACCCCCGAGGGCCGGGCAAAGCTGAACGAACAGGTGCCGATGCCGCTCAACGGGCCCTTTGACGCCGACGTCGCCGCGAAGCTGCTCGTCTGGCTCGCCGACGAGGAGAACTCGCACCTGTGCGGCCAGGTCATCTTCATCGACGGCGGCTACGACGCCGTCCTGCGCGGCGACAGCACCTGGTAACCCCGATGCAACTCGACAAGAAGAGCGTCATCGTCACCGGTGGGGCCTCCGGCATCGGCGGCGCCATCACCCGCACCTTCGTGGAACGGTGCCAGCGTCGTCGTGGTGGATCTCGCCCGGGAGGCCGGGGAAGCCCTGGCCGCCGAGCTCGGCGACACCGTGGTGTTCCTGCAGGGCGACGTGTCCGATCCTGCCGTTGCCGAGCGGGCCGTCGGCGCAGCCGTGGATCGCTTCGGCGGGCTGCACGGACTGGTGAACAACGCGCACGCCTCGCGCCAGGCGCCCTTCCTCGAGCTCACCGAGCAGATGTGGGACCTCTCCTTTTCCACCGGGCTGCGCGCCACCATCAACTTCATGCGCGCCGCCTACCCGGAACTGAAGAAGACCACGGGATCGGTGGTGAACTTCGGCTCCGGCGCCGGCCTGGACGGTCAGCCCACCCAGGCCGCGTACGCGGCGGCGAAGGAAGCCATCCGGGGCCTCAGCCGCGTCGTCTCGAACGAATGGGCACCAGACGGCATCCGGGTCAACGTGGTGTGCCCCATGGCGATGACCGAGGGTGTGCAGGCCTGGTCACAGGCGTTCCCCGAGCTGTACCAGTCGACCCTGGCCAAGATCCCCCTCGGTCGTTTCGGGGACCCGGGTACCGATGTCGCCCCCGCGGTCGCCTTCCTGGTTTCTGACGACTCGAATTACATCACCGGGCAGACGCTCATGGTCGACGGTGGGACCATCAAGCTGCACTGAGGCGACAGTGCTGCGTCGACGCGGACGGCGTCAATGGCACGGCGGCGCCGTCCTGGCTAGGGGCCTACCGCGGTGCGGGGTCTTCTGTCACTCTGGGCGCCATGAGCATCCGAGCCCGAGTGGTGGTGGGGGTCTATCCAGGTCAGGCCGACGGCGTCGTGCTGCAGGCCGCGGTGTTCGCCGCGCGGTTCGACGCCGAGCTGGTGTGCGCCTGGGTGGACCCCGGCCGGCATCCGCGGGCCGACCACGCCGACGCGCCCACGCCGGGTAACGGCGCGGGCGTCGACCCGTACCTCACCGCCCACCTGACCCGGATCCTGGGCGGCCACGACATCGAGTGGAGCACCCGCCAGCTCTCCGGCGACCCGGCCAGGGCGCTCGGGCAGCTCGCCGAGACGCTCCGGGCCGTGATGATCGTGGTCGGCACCAGGGACGGCACCGTGCGCGGCAGCCTGCAGGAGTTCTTCGCGGGTTCGATCGCGATGCACCTGGCGCACCGGCAGCACCGTCCCGTCGTCGTCGTCCCCCTGTCGCCGGTGTCGTTCGACGATGACGTGCCGTGGGAGTCCGAGTGAGCGGTGTACCCTTTTGCGTGGTGATGGATCCCACCTGAGCACCCGCTCGAACCGCCGACTGCGCTGATGGTTCCGGCCGACGAGACTGGTGGGTGACGGTGACGAGCTGGCCGAGCGGTGCTTCACTCGTCCTGCTCCGCCACGGCCAGAGCACCGCGAACGCCGCCGGCCTCTTCACCGGCATCCTCGACCCCGAGCTGTCACCGTCCGGCGCCGACGAGGCGCTGGCCGCCGCCGACCTGCTCACGGCGCACGACCTGGTCCCGGATGCCGTCCTCGTCTCCCCGCTGCAGCGCGCCAGGCAGACCAGTGCCATCGTGGCCACCGCGCTGGATTTGCCGGCCGACGCTGTCCACACCGACTGGCGTTTGAACGAACGCAACTACGGCGCCCTCACCGGACGGTACAAGGACGATGTGCGCGCCGAGGTCGGCGAGGCCCAGTTCCTGGCCTGGCGCCGCTCGGTCGACACCGCGCCGCCGGCCATGTCCGACGAGCAGCTTGGCGGCTTCGCCGACACGGCCCTGTTCCGTGGCCTGCCCGCCCGGGCGCTCACCCGCAGCGAGTCGTTACGTGACGTGATGGCCCGGGTGGCCGAGATCCATACCGAGCGGGTGCTGCCGCTCCTGGCGGATGAGCGCACCGTGCTGGTCGTGGCGCACGGCAACTCCCTCCGCGCGTATTGCGCCGTGCTCGAGACCCTCGACAAATCGGCCATCCACCGACTCAATCTGCCCACCGGGCATCCGCTGGTCTACCAGGCCGGCGGCCGGCGGTACCTCGACGCCCCACGTGCCGAGGCGGCCGCGCTCGCCCTCACCCTCGACGGCGGCACCTGATGGCAGTCCCGACCGGCGCGTCGCGCCCCGTACACCTGCGCTGGCCGCACCTCGCCCTCGTCTTCGCCGGCGGCACCGTCGGCACCGCGCTGCGCGAGCTCTTGGCGATCTCGGTGCCGCCGGTCGCGGGGGTGGCTGTCGTGATCGTGGGCATCAACATCGTCGGCGCCTTCGTGCTCGGGCTGCTGCTGGAGACCCTGGCCCGCCGCGGCCCAGACGAAGGCCGACGCCGGCAGCTGCGGCTGCTGCTGGGCACCGGCGTGCTCGGCGGCTTCACCACCTACAGCGCCCTGGCCACCGACACCGGCCTGTTGCTGGCCGACAGTCGACTCGGCGCCGCCCTACTCTACGCGCTGGGCACGGTTCTGATCGGCGCGGTCGCCTCGTGGGCCGGGATCGGCGCGGCCGGGGCGCTGCACGGCCGGCGGCCGAATCGTAGCGGGACGGCGGCCCGATGACCCCGCTGCTCTTTGTCGCCGTGGCGCTGGCCGGCGGTCTCGGCGCGACCCTGCGGCTGGTCCTCGACGGCGTCGTGAAGTCCAGGGTGCGCACCACGCTGCCGGTCGGCACCCTGCTCATCAACGTGGTCGGCTCCCTGCTGCTGGGACTCATCACCGGCCTCACCCTGGCGCTGTGGTTGCCGGAGGCCTGGCACCTGGTACTCGGCGGCGGCCTGCTGGGCGGTTTCACCACCTTCAGCACCGCCAGCTACGAGACCGTGCGGCTGGCGCAGGACCGGCGGTCCCTTCCGGCGCTCGTCAACGGGCTCGGGATGCTCGCGCTCGCGGTGGGCTGCGCCTTCCTGGGCCTCTGGCTGGGCCTGGGCGGGTAGCCCAGCGCGAGGTCAGATCGACTCGTTGTGCCTGGCCACCGCATCGGTCACCCAGGAGAGCTCGTCGACGAAACGACCGAGCAACCGGGCCAACTCGGTGCGGTCCTCTTCAGTCCACTTGCCGACCAGGGTTCCGTACACGTCCTGGGCGAGCTGGCGGTGCCGGGCGATAGCGGTACGCCCCTCTTCCGTCGCGGTGATGAGCACGCCCCGCCGATCGGTCGGATCGGATCGCCGACTCACCAGTCCGGATTTCTCCAGCCGCCGGATCTCGGTGGTCATGGTGGACTTGTCCACCGCCATCCAGCCCGCGAGCTTCGACATCCGCAGCGGCCCGGCGACGACGACGCGTTCCAGCAACCAGGAGTCCGTGCTGGAGAGGGCGGCACCGCTCGAATCGTGCAGCATCCGTTTATTGTCGGCGCGCGTCGACCAGCGAAGGATGGTCGACAGGGCCGATTCCAGAGCCTCACCGACCGTTGGAGCGGTTTCCCGGCTGTACACCATGGCTGAAAGTTTCCTGACTTTTCGGAGGCTGTGCGAATAGTTGGACGGATCCAACTAACATAGTGGAGCTACCTTACCTTTCGGTTGGGATGCGAATGGTTGGGCGACCCCAACTTAATCACACCACTACCCCCGCGGAGAACACCACCCATGGACATACCCGGCTACGTCTGGCTCCTCACGATCCTCGGCATCGTCGCCCTGCTCACCTTCGACTTCTTCTTCCACGTGCGCAAGGCTCACGAGCCGACCCTCCCCGAGGCCGCCAAGTGGTCCGCCATCTATGTGGGCATCGCGATCGCCTTCGGACTCGGTGTTCTCTTCTTCGGCGGCGGCACGCTCGGTACCGAGTACTTCGCGGGCTACATCACCGAGAAGGCGCTGTCGGTCGACAACCTCTTCGTCTTCCTCATCATCATGGCCAGCTTCAAGGTGCCTCGCGCCGACCAGCAGAAGGTGCTCCTCTTCGGCATCGTCTTCGCGCTGATCGCCCGCACCGGGTTCATCTTCCTCGGCGCGGCGCTGATCAACTCGTTCGCCTGGCTGTTCTACCTGTTCGGCGCATTCCTCATCTACACCGCGGTCAAGCTGCTGAAGCCCGAAGCCGAGAGCGACGAGGCCGACAACTTCATCATCCGGCTGGCGAAGCGCCTGTTCCACACCACCGAGCGGTACGACGGCGACAAGCTCTTCACCAGGGAGAACGGCAAGAAGGTCATGACGCCGATGCTTCTCGTCATGGTCGCCATCGGTGGCACCGACCTCCTGTTCGCGCTGGACTCCGTGCCCGCGATCTTCGGCCTCACCCAGAACGTCTACATCGTCTTCACCGCGACGGCGTTCTCGCTCATGGGCCTCCGCCAGCTCTACTTCCTCATCGACGGCCTGCTCGACCGCCTGATCTACCTCAGCTACGGCCTGGCCGCGATCCTCGGCTTCATCGGCATCAAGCTCGTGCTGCACGCCCTGCACGAGAACACGCTGCCGTTCATCAACGGCGGCGAGCACGTCCCGGTCTTCGAGATCAGCACCGGCGTCTCGCTCGCCGTGATCATCGGTGTTCTCACGGTCACAGTCATCGCTTCGCTCGTCAGCCCGGCCGGCCGCGCGCACAGCGCGATCGCGCTCAGCAAGGCTTCGGCCAAGAAGTACCTGACCGGCGACTTCAGCGGCAAGGGTGAGACGCGCGACGAAACCTACGCTCTCGTCGTCGCCCACGAACGCGCCCTGGGCCTGCTCACCCCCAAGCACCGGGCTCGTGCCGCCGAAGACGAAGAGCTGCAGGCGCTGCTGGCCGAGGCGCACAACGCCCACGCCGGCGTCGCGAAGTAGCACCACCCACGGAGCGGGCGGCGATGCGCGCGGCTGTCGCCGCTTCGCCGCCCGCTCCGTACAGGATTTTCCGTGCCGGTGGCCTCTAGACTGGGCGCGCACTGGCGCTGACCAACACAAAACGTCATACGAAGGAGTACACAATGGGTTTGAGCTTGTCAAAGGGCCAGTCGCTCTCGCTGACCAAGGCGGATGGCGGCAGCCTCTCGAAGGTCCGCATGGGCCTCGGCTGGGACAGCGCCGCCCCCGTCAAGCGCGGCCTGTTCGGTCGCGGCAAGGCCGCAGAGGTCGACCTCGACGCCTCGGCGATCTTCTTCGACGCCGCCGGCAAGGTCCTCGACACCGTCTGGTTCCAGCAGCTCAGCAGCAAGGACGGCTCGACCCGCCACACCGGCGACAACCTGACCGGGGCCGGCGATGGCGATGACGAAACCATCCTCGTCGACCTCGCCCAGGTGTCCGCGGCGGTCTCGCAGATCGTGTTCGTCATCAGCAGCTACAGCCAGCAGACCTTCGACCTCGTCGAGAACGCGTTCAGCCGCCTCGTCGACGACTCGTCCGCCGGCACCCCTGAGGTCGCCCGCTACCAGCTGACCGACAGCGGCCCGCACACCGCCATGATCATGTCGAAGGTCTCCCGCGACGGCACCGGCTGGACCTTCAAGGCCATCGGCGAGCGCGCCACCGGCCGTTCGGCCATGGACCTGCTCACCGCGGCAGCGAAGGTCCTCTAACCGCGCCACCGCACGGCCGTTCACCCACCCCATACACACAAGGAGAAAATTCCCATGGCAGGTCTGACACTCGCAAAAGGCAACAACCTCTCGCTGACCAAGGTCAGCCCCGGACTCACCGTCGCGACTGTCGGCCTGGGTTGGGACCCGCGCACCACCAGCGGCGAAGCCTTCGACCTGGACGCCTCCGCGCTCCTCATCGGCGACAACGGCAAGGTGCGTTCCTCCGCCGACTTCATCTTCTACAACCAGCCTTCCTCGGCAGACAAGTCGGTTGTGCACCTCGGTGACAACCGGTCGGGAGCCGGGGACGGCGACGACGAGCAGATCAACATCGACCTGCGTCAGGTGGCCAGCGACGTCTCCCGCGTGGTGATCGTGGTCTCGATCGACCAGGCCGACGCACGCCGCCAGAACTTCGGCCAGGTGCGCGGGGCGTACTGCCGCATCGTCGACCAGGACGATCAGGAGATCGTGCGGTTCGACCTGAGCGAGGACGCGGCACCCGAGACCGCCATGCTGTTCGCCGAGGTCTACCGCAACGGCACCGACTGGAAGTTCAAGGCCGTCGGCCAGGGCTACACCACCGGACTCGCGGGCATCGCCACCGACTTCGGCATCTCCCTCGACTAACCGGCCCACGCTCGTCGCCGCCCGCCGCACCAGAATCAGACAGGACCACGCATGAGTTCACCCCTCTCTCCCCCGGACGCCTCCGAGCTGGCCCTGGTGCTGAAAGCGCCGGATGCACCGGACATCGTGGTGGCGGACGACGCGCCCGGGATGGTGCCGGTTCCGGCCGAGCGGCAGCAGGAGATCGCCCGTCAGGCGCGGGAGTTCGTGGCGGATGTCTCGTCCCTGGATCCGCGGACCCCCGAGTTCAGCGCGAAGATCGAGGGCATCTCCGGCCTCGCGAGCGCCGAGATGGTGCAGTCCAGCGGCTACTCCACCCGCATGCTCGAGCGCTCGTCGACTTCGGTCGCCGGCGCCAAGCGCACCGGCAACAGCGCGCAGATCACCGTGGCGAACACTCTCGGTGAGCTGCGCTCGACCGTTGAGGACCTCACGCCCAACGACGCCGACCTCGGAATGGGACGCAAGATCCTGGGCTTCATCCCCGGCGGGAACAAGCTGGCGAAGTACTTCCAGAAGTACGAGTCAGCCCAGACCCAGCTCGACGCGATCATCAAGTCGCTGATGAGCGGGCAGGACGAACTCCTCAAGGACAACGCGTCGCTGGCCGGTGAGAAGGTGCAGCTCTGGGAGACCATGCAGACGCTGAGCGAGTACGCGGTCTTCGCCAAGGCCCTGGACAACGCCACCGTCGAGAAGATCGACGCCTCGCGGTCGGCCGGTCGCATCGACGAAGCACAGAAGCTCGAAGCCGACGTGCTCTTCCCGATCCGCCAGCGGCACCAGGACATCCTCACCCAGCTCGCCGTGTCGGTGCAGGGCTACCTGGCGATGGATCTGATCCGCAAGAACAACCTGGAACTCATCAAGGGTGTCGACCGGGCGCGCACGACGACCATCGCGGCGCTCCGCACGGCCGTCATCGTGGCGCAGGCCCTGGCCAACCAGAAGATGGTGCTCGACCAGATCGACGCGATCAACACCACCACCAACAACATGATCCTCAAGACCAGCGAGATGCTCAAGGACCAGACCGTGCGCATCCACGAGCAGGCGTCGAACTCCGGAGTGAGCGTCGAGACGCTGCAGAAGGCCTTCGACAACGTGTTCGCCACCATGGACGCGATCGACACCTTCCGCGCCGCTGCCGCCAAAAACATGGAGGGCACGGTCTCGGCCCTCGAAACCGGACTGCAGAAGGCGAAGCCCTACCTGGAACGCAGCAAGCAGGGGGAACAGCGCGAGCTACGCTAGACAATCGGGCAACGTAACGAGGACGGTGAGGGCATGGCGTTCGGCAAGTTCGTAGACTCTCTGTTCAAGGGTCCGGCGACGACGGATGCCCACTCCGCGGCCGTGGAGCCGGCTGCCGTCGTGGAATCCGAGGATGAAGCGACACGGCGCGCCCTCGACCAGCTGCGCGCAGCCGTTCGGAGCTCCGGGGGCGAACTGCCCACCCTGCTCACCTCCAGGCTCGCCCAGATCGACGACCTGCTCCGTCGCGTCATCGAAATGGTCGCCGCCCAGAACGCCTCGACCGAGCAGCGGGTGTTGCTCGATGCGATGATCCGGGACTACCTGCCGACCCCGCTGCGGGCCTACCTCGCTCTGCCAGAGGCCGAACGCACCAACACCTCCGCTGCCACCCTGCAGTTCTCGGCCCAACTCGGGATCCTCGAGGAAACCATCGGCGACCTGCTCAACCAGATTCGCATCGGCGCCATCGCGGAGCTCTCCACCCACGGGCGTTTCCTGGCCGACAAGTTCGCGGCTCCTACCCTCACGTTGGACGGACGATGACCTCACTGATCCCGGGGGCCAACGCCGCCCTGACCGCCGAGAACCCGGGGCTCACCGAGCTGATGATCGGCTTCGGATGGGAGATCATCCCCAGCCGCGGTCCGCAGTCCGAGCTCGTGCCCCTGGCCATCCTGTGTGACGCCCAGGGCAAGTCGCTCTCCAACGACCATCTCGTGTTCTTCAACCAGATCGTCAGCCAGGACGGCTCCGTCGGTTTCCGCGACGACCTGGACACCGAAGAGATCGACGTCGACCTCGCCAGGGTGCCCGCCGAGGTCGCGAAGATCGTGTTCGTCGTCTACGTGGACCCCGACGTGCGGGGCGCCGGCAACTTCTCCTCGGTCCGATCCGCGTACGTCCGGGTGGCCACCCGCGACAACCGCGAGCTGGTGCGTTTTGTTCTCCCGTCCGGCGAGTACCGCACCGTGGACGTGCTGATGTTCGGCGAGCTCTACCGCCACCGTGACGACTGGAAGTTCCGTGCCCTCGGCCAGGGCTATTCGACGGGCCTGCGCGGGGTCGCCGCCGACTTCCGGATCGACCTCTGACCGGTGGCACTGAACAGCTCCCCGGTCCGCACCGACATTGGGTTCCTGCGCCGCCGCGTCAAGCCCGCAGCGCCGGCCGCCGTCGCGCGCGATGCCGCCGCCACCGAGCCGGAACCTCGTCGGGCCGCATCCGCCGGGTTGTCTCTCGCCCCCGCGACGACGGGCACAGCAGCATCACCGGCCCGCCCGGCATCCGTCGCGACGGCGCCGGCCACCGTCTCGCCGGATTCGCTTCCCTTCCCGGCCCCCACGATCGACGAGGTTCGCGAACTGGGCGAGAACGAGCCGGTACTCCGGCTCAACGCCCGCGAGTCCGCTGTGGGCAGCCTCATCGTGAGCGGCGCCGACCTCGCCGTGTGGGAGGACGCCGACCGGGTGACCGGCTCGGAGAGCGCTGCAGGCGACACCGCCGGCACTCCCGTGACGACAGCCGGCAATCGGCCGCTGGTGGGATTCGACGAGGCCGATGCGATCGTCTCCCTGCGCCACCTGCAGAGGCTGCGACGCGCCCTGTTCATCGCACGCGGACCGCACACCCTCGGCGTGCAGATCTTCGACGGCTCCACGGTCACGACGGCACGGGGTGACGACTCACGGATGTTCATCCTCTGTTTGCTGAGGGTCGGTAACCTCGTCGAATTGCGGGCGGAACCCGTGGACCGCACGGCGTCTGACGAAGCGATTCTGAGCCAGTTCGGTTTCACCCTCACCCCCCACGTCGCTACTCGAGAGTCCCGGAGCCGATAATCCCCCATGCGCCACTTCGCCTTCCTCGATGACTCCCAGACCGACCAGCTCTTCCACCGGCGGCCCCAGGAAATCTCGGTCGACTCGCCCGCCCCGCTGCTCGCCGCGTTCCTCGGCGCCACGCTCTACTGCCCCGGCGACCGTCCCGCTATCGCCGACGACGTCATCAAACAGGCCTCGCGCGGCTGCGTCAGCATGGTGCTCTGCCTCGAGGACTCGATCGCCGACAGCGCAGTGGATGCCGCGGAGATCAACGTCGCCGAAGCGATCAGAGCCCTGCACCGCACCGCGACGGACAAGCCTGACACCGCCCTCCCCCTGCTCTTCGTGCGGGTGCGCACCCCGGAACAGATGTTGCGGGTGGCCGAGTCCTGCGGTGCGGGCCTGGCTCTGCTCAGCGGATTCGTGGTCCCCAAGTTCGAGAACGAAACCGGCTATGCCGAGGGGTTCTTCGTTGCGCTCCGCGAGATCCAGCGGCAGAGCGGCGCCGACGGCTCACGGGGCGGCCAACGGCTGCGGCTGATGCCCATTCTCGAGTCTCCGAACATGATCCACAGCGAGACGCGCACCTCGGCGCTCGCGTCGATCCGCACGATTCTGCACGACAACCGCGAGGACGTGCTGGCCGCGCGCATCGGCGCGACCGACCTGTCCAGCGCCTTCGGACTGCGCCGCTCGCGCGACCTCACGGTGTACGACGTCAAGGTGGTCGCCTCGATGATCTCCGACATCGTGAACGTGCTGGGCCGGTCAGACGACAGTTTTGTGATCACCGGCACGGTGTGGGAGCACTACGAGACCGAGCGCATCCTCCGTCCGCAGTTGCGTATGACCCCGTTCGTCGAAGCCAACGAGAGAGAACTCCGGCACCGGCTGATGCTGGGCGGCCTGGACGGGCTGATCCGCGAGATCTCCCTCGACCAGGCCAACGGGCTCCTCGGTAAAACCGTGATCCACCCCACCCACGTGTCGGTGGTGCACGCCCTGTCTGTCGTGAGCCACGAGGAGTTCCTCGACGCTGCGGTCATTCTCGACAACGTGGGCGGCGGAGCCAGCGCGTCCCCGTACGGCAACAAGATGAACGAGGCCAAGCCGCACTCCGCGTGGGCGCACAAGACGATGCTGCGCGCCGACGCCTTCGGGGTGGCCTCGGAGTCCACCACCTTCGTCGACCTCCTCGAAGCGAGCATGCGGTGACGGTGGCAACGGCCCTCGACATTCACGTGGCCACCGACCACACCCGGAGCATCCTCGGCGTCGACGAACTCGTCGGCATCGCCCTCCGCCACAACCCCAAGCGCGCCCATCTGCTCGTCTCCACGGTGCTCGCCAAACACGTGCCGACGGTGCCCGGCATCGCCCTGGCGGCCGGGGAACTGCTCGGGTTGCTCGTCTCCGCGGTCGTCAGCGGCGGCCCTCCGGCCGCGAACGAGTTGGGCGACCGATTCGCTGTTCTGGTGGCCCGGCTGGCCGAGAAGGCCGAGTCCACGGATGCGGAATCCCTGGCCCAGGCCCACCGCGATCTGACAGACCTCCGCCGCGACATCCGCGCCGCGACGGCGCCGCAACCGGACGTCGTGACGTTCGGCTACGCCGAGACGGCCACCGGCCTCGGCCAGCTCGTCGCGGACGCCCTCGGCGCCTACTACCTGCACTCGACCCGGCACGCGCCGGCCGGGGCGACCCCGTTCGCCGGCTTCGCCGAGGAACACTCCCACGCCACCGAGCATGCCCTGCTGCCGACAGACCCGCACTGGCTGCGCGCGGGCGGCACGACGATTCTGGTCGACGACGAGCTGAGCACCGGCACCACGGTGATCAACACGATCACGGCGCTGCATGCCCTCATCCCGCAATCGCACTGGGTGATCGCCTCGCTGATCGACCTGCGGTCCCCCGCCGACCTCGGCCGTTTCGACGAGCTGGCGGCCACGCTCGGCACCCGCATCTCCGTGGTCTGCCTGGCCGCCGGCTCGATCGGGCTCCCCGCCGACGTGCTTCCCCGTGCCGGCCGGATGATCGAGTCGATGCCCGTCATTACCCCGGCGCCCGCCGCTGCCGGCGAGGTGCACCTGCTCGACTGCACCGACCTCGCCCCGCTGCGAAGCGCCCGATTCGGCACCACGGCACCCGCGGACGCCGCCCTCGCCGCGGCGGTCGCCAATCGTGTGGCCGCCCTGCTCCCCGCCGGGGAGGCGACCGTGGACGACCGCGGGGTCCTGGTCCTGGGCTCGGAAGAGTTCATCGCCCTGCCGATGCTGACCGCGGACGAGCTCGGACGCGCCGCCGCGCCGCTGTTCGTCAGGTTCTCCACCAGCACCCGATCGCCGATCGCCGCCCTCGATGCGGCCGACTACCCGATCAGAAGCGCCATCAGTTTCCGCAGCCACGACACCACCTCCGACGGCGCCGGCGTGCGATTCGCCTACAACCTCACCGCCGGCCATCACCGGTTCGGCACCGTGGTGTTCATGCCGGAACCCGGCACCGACCCCGCCCGGCTGACCGGTGCCGACGGCGTGATCGATGCCCTCCGCCGCGTGAGCGACCGCATCGTGGTCGTGCTCCTGACCGCTTCAGCCCCCACCGATGGGATACCCACCCCGTGACCACCAGCCCTCTCCCGCCGGCGGCCCTGCTGCCGCATCCGCTCAGCGGCCCCGCCTTCGGCTCATACGCCGCCGAGGACGTGAGCTGGCTGCTGCAGGACCTGCAGGGCGTTGCCCTCGAGGCACCGGCCGAGGAACGCGAGCACGCCATCCAGACCGGGGCGGCGAACTACGCCGAGTCGTTACCCATCGAGTACCTGCCGTCGCCGGAATACGAGGCGCTCTACCGGGAGGCGCTTCAGCGTTCCGGCCGCCGGCTCGCTGTGGCCGTCGGCGTCGTCACCGACCTGGCCCTCGCCGCCCGCGGTGACCGGCCGGTGTTCGTCTCCCTCGCCCGGGCCGGCACCCCGATAGGCATCCTGATGCGGCGCTGGGCCCAGCAGGCGCGCGGGATCGACGTGCCGCACTACACGATGAGCATCGTGCGCGGCGTGGGGCTGGACCAGACCGCCCTGCGCTACCTCGCCGCCCACCACGATCCCGAGCAGATCATCTTCGTCGACGGCTGGACCGGCAAGGGCGCCATCGCGCGGGAGCTGTCCGCGGCGATCGCCCTGTTCGGCCGGACCGACGGCGTGTTCTTCAGGGACGACCTGGCAGTGCTGGCCGACCCAGGACACTGCGTCACCATCCACGGCACCCGCGAGGACTACCTGATCCCGTCCGCCTGCTTGAACTCCACGGTGTCCGGGCTCGTGTCCCGCACCGTCTTCAACCGGGACCTGATCGGCGAGGACGAGTTCCACGGCGCCAAGTTCTACGCCGAGCTGAGCCCCAACGACGTCTCGGGCGACTTTCTCGACACCGTCTGCGGCTACTTCACCGATGTCGCCGCCGACGTCGCCGCCGGAGTCGCGGCGGCGAGCGGCGAGGACCGCACCCCGTCGTGGGTCGGCTGGAAGGCTGTCGAGAAGATCAGCACCGAGTACGGCATCAACGATGTGAACCTGGTCAAGCCGGGAGTCGGCGAGACCACCCGGGTCCTGCTGCGCCGGGTGCCCTGGAAGGTGCTGGTGCGGGCGGATGCCGTGGCGGATGTCGCGCACGTGCTGCTGCTGGCCGAGCAGCGCGGCGTCCCGATCGAGGTCGTTCCCGACCTGCCGTACAGCTGTGTCGGGCTCATTCGGCCCGGTCGCGGGATTGCGGGTGCACAGTGACCGGCATGCCCCTGGTCGCCTGCGATCTCGACCGCACCCTCATCTACTCATCGCGCGCCTTCTGGCTCGAGACGACCGACGCCCAGGCTCCACCGATCGTCGTCTCCGAGGTCTATCAGGGCGTGCCGATCTCGTTCATGACACGCGCCGCCGAGCAGCTTCTGCTCGACCTCGCCGCGACCGCCATGTTCGTGCCGGTCACCACCCGCACCGTCGCCCAGTACAGCCGGGTGCAGCTGCCGGGGTCGGTGCCGCGCTTCGCCATCACCACAAACGGCGGCACGATCCTGGTCGACGGTGAGGTCGATCCGGCGTGGTCGCACACACTGCAGGCCCGGTTGGGCGCGGAAGCGGCTCCGTTGGCCGAGGTCAGGGCCCTGCTCGAGGATCCGGCCGCCGGGGAGTGGATTGTGCGGGTGCACACCGCGGAGGACCTGTTCACCTACGCGATCATCGACCGGGAGGCGATGCCCGCGGACTGGATCGCCGGGCTGCACCTGCGGTGCCGGGCGCTCGGCTGGACCGTCTCCGTGCAGGGACGCAAGCTTTACTGTGTGCCGGAAGCCGTGAACAAGAGCGCCGCCGTAGCCGAGGTGCACCGCCGGCTCGGCGCCCCCACGGTGCTGGCCGCCGGCGACTCGCTCCTCGACCAGCGGATGCTGGAGGAGGCGCACTTCGCCTTCCGGCCGGCGCACGGCGAACTGCATGACGCGGCCTTCACCAGGCACAACCTGGCCGTGACCGCCCGGCGGGGCATCCTGGCCGGGGAGGAACTGCTGCACTCCATCACCCGGCAGGTGCTGTCGAACTGAATTTCTTTCCCGTCCTGTCGATCCAGGCCCGCCCCGTTCGACGCATCATGTAGAGGGACGCACTCGGCGCCCTCCACGAGTGAGGAGAACCCGATGAAGTACATGCTGATCATGCGAGCAACCGAAGCGGCCCGTCAGGACTACGACACGGCGGACATCAATCAGATCATCGAGAAGATGGGTGCTTACAACGAGGCCCTGTTCAAGGCCGGCGTGATGCTCGCCGGCGACGGTCTGGCCGACTCGATGGCCGACAATTTTGTGGTCGACTTCGCCGCAGACCCACCCATCGTGACCGACGGCCCCTACGGCGAAACCCACGAACTGTTCAGCGGCTTCTGGATGATCCAGGTCGCGTCGAAGGAGGAGGCCGTCGAGTGGGCGAGCCGGTGCCCGCTTGGACCGGGGTCGAAGCTCGAGGTACGCCGGGTCACCGAGATGAGCGATTTCGGTGAGGCGGCCGACAACCCGATCCTTGCGCAGCAGGAGCTCTGGCGCGCCGAGAGCGGCCAGGTCTAGCGGGCTTCGGCCGGCAGGCTGGGGTCATGGCCGATCCGCGGCGCACCGTGGACGCGGTCTGGCGCATCGAGGGCGCCAGGATCGTCGCCACGCTCGCAAAGATGACCAACGATGTGGTGCTGGCCGAGGATCTCGCCCAGGAAGCGGTGGTCGACGCGCTCAGGCAATGGCCGGAGGCGGGCATCCCCCGGAACCCCGGGGCCTGGCTCACGGCCGTCGCCAAGCGCAAGGCCATCGACACCTGGCGGCGACGCGAACGCCTCGATGAGAGGTACCGGGCGATGGCCCATGATCTGGTGGGCATCGGCACCGCCGCGGATGCTGGGGAACCGATCGATGACGACGTGTTGCGGCTGGTATTCATCGCCTGCCACCCGGTGCTCGCCCGCGAGGCTCAGGTCGCGCTGACGCTGCGGCTGATCGGCGGCCTCACCACCGAGGAGATCGCCCGGCTGTTCCTGGTGCCGGTGGCCACCATCCAGCAGCGCATCCTGCGGGCCAAGAAGACCCTCGCCGCGGCGGGGGTGCCTTTCGAGGTGCCCGACCCGAGCGAGTGGCGGTCCAGGCTCGGCGCCGTGCTCAGGGTGGTCTACCTGATCTTCACCGAGGGTTACGCGGCCACGTCCGGCGACCATTGGCTGCGCACCGACCTCGCGAACGAGGCGCTGCGGCTTGCTCGGGTACTCGCCGGTCTCACCCCGCGGGAGCCCGAGGCGCACGCCCTCGTGGCCCTGATGGAGCTGCAGGCCTCCAGGTTCGGCGCCAGGGTGAGCGCCGACGGCACGCCCATCCTGTTGGCCGATCAGGACCGCCGCCGCTGGGACCACGGCCAGATCGCCCGTGGGCAGGCCGCCCTCGCCCGCGCCGACGCGCTGGGCCGCGGCCGGGGCAGCTACGCCCTGCAGGCCGCGATCGCCCAGTGCCACGCGAGGGCCCCCAGCGTGGCGGACACCGACTGGGACCGGATCGTCTTGCTCTACGAGGCACTCGGCCGGATCGCGCCGAACCCGGTGGTTGAGCTCAACCGGGCGGTAGCGGTGGCCATGGCGACCGGTCCCGCATCCGCACTGCGCATCGTCGACGACCTCGCCGACGACGGCGCACTGCGTGGTTCGGCCCTGCTGCCGAGTGTGCGCGGCGAACTACTGGCCAGGCTCGGCCGCGCTCAGGAGGCCCGGGCCGAGTTCCTCACGGCCGCCGCCCTCACCGCGAACACGCAGGAACGTGACGTCCTGCTCGCCAAGGCCGACGCGCAGGGCTAGAGGCGGGCGCGGAGCTCGTCGACGCGGGCGCGGATGTCGTCACGGACCAGTCGCATGCGCTCCATGCCCTCGATGCCGCGCTCGGAGGGCTCGTCCGTGATCCACGTCTCGAACCTCGTTCCGGCCACCTCATCGACCTGCGCCTCAGACCCGAGGATCACGACGACGTCGGCAGCGGCCACCATGGCCGCGGTGATGGCCTTCGGCTGCTCGTCTCCGACGCCGATTCCCAGCTCGGCCAGTGACTCCACGGACTGAGCGTTCAGGGCCGCCGCGGGCTTCGTTCCCGCCGAGAACACCTCGACACCGTCCCCCGCCGCTGCCCTCATCAGTGCGGCCGCCATCTGCGACTTCCCACCGTTCTTCTGGCAGACGAACAGAACGGATGGGATACGGGTCTCGGTCATGCAGCAATCGTACCCACCGCGGCTTGCGCACCGGTCGGGTTCGCCCTGCGTCTCACCTCACCGTCACCGCGCCGCCGATAGGGAAGACTGGCACGACACCTCTTCGCGGAAAGACAGGCACCATGGACGTCCAGCTGCTCCTCGTGATGACCGGTGCGCTCGTCATCGCCGCCTTCGCCCACCTGCGCGGCCTGCAGGCCGGCATCGTCACCGTCACCCTGGCGGCCGCCATCTCGTTCATCCCCGGTCTGCCCCGGCTCGAACTCGACCCCGAGCTGATCCTCGGGGTCGTGATCCCGCCGCTGCTCTACTCGGCCACCCTGAATTTCTCGTTCTTCGCGTTCCTCAAGAACCTGCGCAGCATCCTCGGGCTCGGCGTGGGCCTGGTGATCTTCACCACCGTGGTCGTCGGCTTCCTCACCTCGTGGATCGCCCCGGAGCTCGGTCTGGCCGGCGCGCTCGTGCTCGCCGCCGTGGTGTCGCCGCCGGACTCGGTCACCACCGTCAGCCACGGCCGCGAGATCGGCCTGCCGCGGCGCACGATCTCCATCCTCACCGGCGAGAGCCTCGTCAACGACGCGGCGGCGCTCACCCTGTTCGCCGTGGCCGTAGCCGCCGTCACCGGCGACCGGGAGTTCATCGAAAACCCGTTCCTGCTCTTCGGCTGGGAGGCCGCGATCGGACTGATCCTCGGTGTCATCATCGGCCGGGTCGTCGTCGCGGTACGGGCCAAGGTGGGCAACCCCACCATCGAGAGCGGTCTGAACCTGCTGGTGCCGTTTCTGGCCTACTTCGCGGCCGAGCAGCTGCATGCCTCCGGCATCATCGCCGTCGTCGCGGCCGGCTTCACCGTGAGTCTGTCCCACTTCGGCCGCAGAGAGTCCACCCAGCCCTCCACCGCCTACCGCACCCGGCTGCAGGAGGCCGCACTCTGGCCGGTCGTTGACCTCATCCTCGAGGCGTTCGTCTTCGCCTACATGGGGCTCCAATTCAGGTTTGTGCTCGACGACCTCGCCGAGTCGAACACCCCCACCTGGTCCACCATCGGCCTGGGCCTGATCGTGCTGCTCGCGGTCATCCTCTGCAGGTTCGCCTGGGTGTACCTCAGCTACGGCCGGGCCCAACTCGCGCTCCTGATCTACGCCAGGCGGATGGCCGCCTCCCTCGACCCCCTGGTCCGGCGCCGGCGGCGCGGGCGGGGCGGTCCCGGGCGGGGCGGCCGGTCGGGTCCATTGCGGCGGCAGGGCGGCAGGGACCGCGGCCACGTCACGGTGCTGACCCCCGCGGAGAACCTCCTCGTCTCCTGGACCGGCATGCGCGGCATCATCACCCTCGCCGCCGCCGGCGGTATCCCGCTCACCATCGCCTCCGGAGCGCCGTTTCCCGGTCGCACCATCATCCAGACCGTCGCTTTCATCGTGGCCGTCGGCACCCTGCTGTTGCAGGGTTCGACGCTGCCGCTGCTGGCCAAGAAGCTGCGGATCGACACCAGTGCCGAAGACGCCGAGGTGGAGGTGGGCCGAGCCGAGGCCCGCGCCGTGACCGCCGCCGCGGTCGCCGGCCGGGACGACCCCACCAGCGGCGAGTACTTCGACCTGCAGCGAGCCGCGCTCACGGCGGCGGTTCGGGCCCGGCAGGTCTACCCGGGCAGTGCCAGAGACGTGCAGGGCGAGCTCGATGCCCTGCAAGCCGGGGTGACGCCGGTGCTGGACTAGCGGAGGCAGCTCGTGGCGACCGGCCCGCACCTCGTAGGCTGAACCCGTGGGGGACACCAAAGAACGCGCAGTGGTAGCCGGGGCATCCGGGTTCATCGGCCAGAGACTCGTTCGCGAGCTCCGCGACCAGGGCTATGAGGTCGCCCGCATCGGCCGCATCGGGCCCGACGCGCGCTGGGACGACGACACCGCCGTGCGGGAGCTGATCGACGGTTCCGCCCTGGTCATCAACCTGGCCGGCAAGAGTGTCGACTGCCGGTACACCGACCGGAACCGCACCGAGATCCTTCGTTCCAGGGTCAATACCACCCGGCAGCTCCGCGAGGCCATCCAGACGAGCGCGCGGCCGCCGCGGGTGTGGCTGAACGCGAGCACCGCCACCATCTACAGATACGCGATGGACCGCCCGATGACCGAGACCCACGGCGAGATCGGCTCCGGCTTCTCGGCGGACATCGCCCGCAACTGGGAGGACGAGTTCTTCGCCGGTGACCTGCCCGGCACCCGCCGGGTGGCGCTGCGGATGGCCATCGTGCTCGGTGACGGTCCCGCCACCGCGATTCTCGCGCGCCTGGCACGCCTCGGGCTGGGTGGGCCGCAGGTCGACGGGCGGTGGTTCCCGCACCGGCGCTACCGCGGCATCGGCACTCAGCCGAGCGGAGACGGCACGGCGCCGACCCATCACTCCCGCGGGCGGCAGCGCTTCAGCTGGATCCACATCGACGATGTCATGGCATCCATTCGGTTCATCGTCGCCCACGACGAACTCGTCGGGCCGGTCAACCTGGCCGCGCCGCACCCCAGCGACAACCGCACGCTCATGGCGACGCTACGCCGCCGGGTGGGCGCCAGGCTCGGCCTGCCGGCGTTCCGTTGGATGCTGGAACCGGCCATGTGGCTGCTGCGCACCGAACCCGAGCTGGTGCTCAAGAGCCGCTGGGTGGAACCGGAACGCCTGGTCGCCGCCGGCTACCGGTTTGCCTGGCCTGACCTCGAGCCGGCCATCTACGATGTGGTCGCTAAATCGGCACGACCATGACCGGGAATCGTGCCCGCGGCTCCGTCACCGCTATGGCGGTCCGCGTCGCGCGGAGGATCGTCCAGGCGGCCCTCAAAACGGCTCTGGTGATCGTCGACGCGCTGAACATCGGCCCCGGCTCCGCGACATCGTCGGTGGCGCACCTGCCCGTCCTGCTTCCGCGCCGGGGCGGGGACGAGCCGTCCGCCGCCCAGCCTCGCAGGAAGCCGCGTTTTCGCCGCCGCCGCCCGCGGCGCTCCAACTAGGCAGCAGCCCCGCGCCGAATCGTCTACTCCCCACCGAATTGCGGATGCGGGTCACAGCCGCAAGTGACTCCGCGAAATCGGAGCTAGAGTGTTTTTCATGCCTCAGATACGCATCAAAGACGCGGCCGCGTTCTTGAGTGTCAGCGACGATACCGTGCGCCGGTGGATCGACAACGGCGTGCTACCCAGCGCGAGGGACGCCTCGTCCCGCACCGTGGTCGACGGCCTGGCGCTGGCCCAGCTGGCGCGCAAGAACGCGGTGCTCCCGGAGGATCCGTCCGGAATCGGCCGGTCCGCCCGCAACCGGTTCGTGGGCCTCGTGACCGACATCGTGATGGACACCGTGATGGCCCAGGTTGAGATCCAGTGCGGCCCGCACCGCGTGGTCTCGCTGATGAGCAGTGAAGCCGTACGCGAGCTCGGCCTGGAACTCGGCTCCGTCGCCATCGCCGTGGTCAAGGCCACGACGGTCATCGTCGAAACACCCCAGGGGCGAGTCTGACCGTGGCCCGCGTCACCCGCCGCCTCGCGACCGCATTCGTGATCGGCCTGACCCTCACCGGATGCGGGTCCGCGACCCCGTCACCGACCGGCTCCGCCGCCGCGCTCGGGGGCGACATCACGGTCTACGCCGCCGCGTCGCTGCAGGGCACCTTCACCGAGCTGGCCGCGTCCTTCGAAGCCGCCAACCCGGGCACCACGGTGGTGCTGAACTTCGCCGGCTCCTCCGCCCTCGTCACCCAGATCATCGAGGGCGCCCCGGCCGACGTGTTCGCCTCGGCAGACACCGATAATATGGCCAGGCTCACGGATGCGGCGCTGGGCGACGGCGAGCCCGTGGACTTCGCCACCAACGTCCTGACCATCGCGGTGCCTCCGGGCAACCCCGCGGGCATCACCGACCTCACCGACCTGACCAGACCCGACGTCAGGCTCGTCGCCTGCGCCCCCGAGGTACCCTGCGGCGCCGCGGCCGAGACCGTGGCCGCGAGCGCGGGCGTCACGCTCAGCCCGGTGAGCGAAGAATCATCCGTCACCGATGTGCTCGGCAAGGTCACCTCGGGTGAAGCGGACGCCGGCCTGGTCTACGTCACCGACGTCGCCGCCGCGGGCGCCGCCGTCGAGGGCATCGAGTTCGCCGAGGCCGCCAGCGCCGTCAACACCTACCCGATCGTGCCCGTGACCGGCTCGGCATCCGCTGACGTGGCCCGGGCGTTCGTCGACTACGTCACCGGCAGCGCCGGCGCCGCCGTCCTGCGCGCCGCGGGCTTCGGGGCGGCGTGATCTCATGACGGTTCCCCGCTGGGTCTTCGCCGTGGCCGGCCTCGGCGCGGTCTTCGTGCTACTGCCGCTCGTGGCGATGGCGCTCAGGGTGAACTGGACCGAGTTCGTGCCGCTGATCAGCTCGGAGTCCTCGGTCGCCGCGCTGCTTCTCAGTCTGCGCACCTCGCTGGCGGCGACCGCGTTGTGTGTAGTCTTCGGCGTGCCGATGGCGTTGGTCCTGGCCCGCACCGACTTCTGGGGGCAGAAGGTGCTCCGCTCGCTGGTGTTGCTCCCCCTCGTGCTCCCCCCGGTCGTCGGCGGCATCGCGATGCTCTACACCTTCGGCCGCCGGGGACTGTTGGGCCAGACCTTCGAACTCCTGGGCATCGAGATCGCCTTCTCCACCACCGCCGTCGTGATCGCCCAGACCTTCGTCGCCCTGCCGTTCCTGGTGCTGAGCCTGGAGGGCGCCCTGCGCACGGTGGGCAGCCGGTACGAAGCCGTCGGCGCCACCCTCGGCGCCAGCCCCACCACGGTGCTGCGCCGCATCACCCTGCCCCTGGTGCTGCCGGCCGTGCTGTCGGGCGCCGTGCTGTCGTTCGCCAGGGCACTGGGCGAGTTCGGCGCCACCCTCACCTTCGCCGGCAGCCTGCAGGGCACCACCCGCACCCTGCCGCTGGAGATCTACCTGCAGCGGGAGACCGACCCGGACACCGCCGTGGCACTGTCACTGGTGCTGGTGGTCGTGGCCGTCGTCATCGTCAGCCTCGCCCATCGCACCGGCGTGCCCTCCCGCCGGCGGGCACGGGCGCTCTCGTGACCTTCTCCCTCGACCTGCACGTCGCCGACCGCGACGTCAGCCTGCACCTGGACGTGGCGGCCGGCGAGACTGTCGCGATCCTCGGACCCAACGGCGCCGGCAAGTCCACCCTGCTGGGCACCATCGCCGGGCTGGTCACCCCCGACTCCGGGCGTTGCGAGCTGAACGGCACCGTCTTGTTCGACCTGCCGGGCGCCGGGCGCGGCCCCCGCACCTGGCGGCCCCCCCACCAGCGCGGCGTCTCCCTGCTCGCCCAGGAGGCGCTGCTGTTCCCGCATCTGAGCGTGCTCGACAACGTCGCTTTCGGCCCCCGCAGCGCGGGAGCGCCCTCGGGCCGGGCTCGCCAGATCGCGACCCACTGGCTCCGCGAAGTGGATGCCGAACAGCTGGCCGCCCGGCGCCCGGCCGAGCTCTCCGGCGGGCAGGCTCAGCGGATCGCGGTGGCGCGGGCCCTCGCATCCGACCCCGGCCTGTTGCTGCTCGACGAGCCGTTGGCCGCCCTGGACATCTCGGTGGCGCCGGCGGTGCGGCGGATGCTGCGCCGCGTGCTGGCCGGCCGCAGCGCGCTGATCGTGACCCACGATGTGCTCGACGCCTACACCCTGGCCGACCGCGTGGTGATCGTGGAGGGCGGCCGGATCGTCGACCAGGGCACCCCGGCCGAGGTCTTCGACCGGCCGCGCAGCGCCTTCGCGGCCGGTCTGGCGGGCCTGAACCTGCTCACCGGTGTGCGCCGGGGCACCACCCTGATCACGGCGGATGCCGCGGCCCCAGTCGCGAACATCCCCGAGCCGGGCGTGGCCGACGGGGCACCGCTGTCTGTGGCGGTGCGTCCGGGCGCCGTGTCGGTGTCGATCGACCCGCCGGCCGATTCGCAGCTCAGCAGCGTGCGAGCCGAGCTGATCGACCTCGAGCCCCGGGGCGACTTTGTTCGGGCACGAAGCGCCGTGCTGGCCGCGGACGTCAGCCCGAAGGAGGCCGCGCAGCTCGACGCCGCCGTGGGCTCCCCGGTCTGGTTCTCGTTTGCGGCGGCCGCCGCCACGCTGTACCCCACCGTGCCCTCCGACCGGACCACGTCGTCGTGATCCATCCGGACGTGGCCGGGGCCGTGGCCCTGTGCGGGTCGTTGCGCGGTCATTCGGAGACTGCGGCCGCCGAGATCGACATCGACATCGACATCGACAACGCGGACTACGGCGCCGCCGTCGCCCGGATCGGAACTCGACGCCTGCGGTTCCGGGTGGGCCGGGTGACGCCCCGCAAGGTCGGCCTGTTCGTCGCCGTCTGGCGGCGCTCGCCCACCGGTTCGACCGAACCGTTCCCGGTCGACGACGTCGACCACCTGGTCATCCTCACCCGGGAGGGGCTGCACTCCGGTCAGTTCGTGTTCCCGCGCTCCGCGCTACAGCGTCACGGCATTGTGTCGGTGGCGGGCCAGGGCGGCAAACGCGGCTTCAGGGTCTATCCACCGTGGTCGCGCACCAGCAATGCCCAGGCCATCCGCACCCAGGCGTGGCAGGGCGCGTTCTTCCTCGACACCAGCGACGGCGTCGACCTCGAGCGGCTGCGTGAGCTTCTCGACCCCTGATCCCGCCCGCACCGGCACGGGGCAGGCGCGCTGGTGTCCTGGCGATGCGGCTGACCGGCCTACCGAACGGCGGTGGTGATGAGGCGTTCCAGGCGCACGATTCCGGCGTAGCGGCCGGCGTTGTCGGTGACGATCAGGGGATCGTAGCGATGTGTGCTGTCGCGGGTGATCGCGCGCAACAGGGCATCCCGAACCGGGGTGTCCAGGTTCACCCGCACGGCGCCGGTCGTGACACCGAGGTGGGCGCTCTCGCTGTCGAGAACCGAAACCGGGCGCCCGTGGTGGTCGATGAGCACCACGGTGCGTACCTCCGCGTGCTCGGTGAAGATCCGGGAGGCGTCCGCGACCGATTCCACGGCGGGAGCGACGTCGAGCAGGTCCCGCACGATGGGCACCGGCTGCGGTGGCGCGCTCGGCTGCACGTGCCGGGATAGCTCGGGCCACGCGGGACCGGGCCGGGCGAGGTAGTAGCCCTGCGCGAGCGGCACCCCGAGGGCGGTGATGGTGTCGTACTCCGCCGCGGTTTCGATGCCCTCGGCCAGCACCCAGGAGTCGATGCGGTTGGCGAAGGTGCCGATCATCTCGACCAGCGCGCGTTTCGCCTCGTCGGTGTCGATGCCCTGGATGAGTTCCCGGTCGAGTTTGATCAGTGCGGGTTTGAGCGCCAGCAGCCGGCTGAGGCCGGCATAGCCCGAGCCGAGGTCGTCGACGGCGATCAGGCCGCCGGCGCCCCGGATGGCGTCGAGTTCGGGTTCGAGGTCGGCGGCGGAGTCGATGGCGGACTGTTCGGTGAGCTCCACGAACACCCCGGTGAGGTCGGCCTGCTCGCGCCAGACCTGCCGGATGGCCTCGTGGCCGAGCACATGCGGCGACACGTTCACGGTGATGAAGCAGTTGGTCGGCACCGACCCGCGCTCGACAAGGATGACCCGCAGACAGCGGGCCTCGATCTCCGCGGACCGGTCAGCCGCGCGGGCCTGAGCGAACAGGTCTTCCACGCCGACGCCGGCGGGCATCTCAAAACGGGCGAGCCCTTCGAACCCCACCACGATTCCGCGGGCGGTGTCCACGATCGGCTGGAAGGCCGCCGTCACACCCGTGCCGGCGCTGACCGCATCCAGCAGGGCGGTCCACTGCGCAGCCGAGAGCGGTGCGGTGGAGAGCGGCGTTGTCAGGAGACGACCACAATCCGGTCCGTGACGCTCTGGGCCAGCTCGGGGCTCACCGTGTCGATGCCGTGGGCAGCGCTGGCATGCTGGGCGACGAGAACGAGAATCTCGTCATCGGTGGAACTGACCCAGCTCGCCGTGCAGCCGGGCACCACGTCTCCGCACGCAAATGACTTCATGACACTCTCCCCCTGTCGGTGTCGCCACTGGGGCGACTTTCATGCTTTCGTCTGATTCCGAGTGTAGTTCGGCGGCGATGCGATTCCAGATTGGTCATGCGGCGGTCACGACCCGGGTCTTTCCCGCTTTGTCCTGCCATCCCCGCCGATCGCCGCGCAGCATGGGGAAGGCGAAGACCAGCCAGACCACCAGCAGGATCGGCAGCACGGAGAGAAGCGATGTTCCCCTTTCGCTGTTCCCCACCCCACCGTTGGCAACGATGCCGAAGAGTGTCCAGGCCGACGAGGCGGTGGCGACGACAGGCACCGCGAGTACCAGGGTGCGGGCAAAGAACCCGCCGTAACTGACCGGGCCGCCAGTTCGCTCATCGACCAGCCGGGTGTGCGCGGCAAGCTGACCTACCGATGCCCGTCTGGTTCTGGAAAGACGGAGGTTGAGCAACAGCACGCCGATCGGCACGAGGAACAGCGAGCCGACGCCCAGCTTGAGCACAGCATTGGCCACCGTTACGTTACCCACCGTGTCGAGGTTGAAGCCCACCATGAAGCAGGTGAAGAACACGATTCCGGTCAGCAGCGTCGTGCCGACCACATCGATGAAGAACGCGACGGCTCGAGCCACTGCGGCGGCAGGCGGCCGAGCGACGTCGGTCTGGGCATTCAACTCTGCTGGCGTCACACGCTCACCCTAGGGTGTGGGGCCGTGCTAGTAGCGCACCTCGTCGATGGGCCCGCCGCCGGCGAGGTCCTCAAGCAGCAGCTCCGGGTGGTCGCGCACAGTGTTGCGCAGCCGCCACGGGGTGCTGAACAGGGCAAGCAGGGTGCCGTCGCTGCGGCGGAGCACCTCCACCTGGCGGTCGTGGCCCAGGATCAGCGCGCTTTCCTTGTCGGTGCGCCGGGCCAGCTGGTACGGCAGCACGTCGCTGCGGATGGCGGCGCCGAAGTCGTGCGACATCCGCTCTTCGACGACCTCGAACTGCATCGGGCCGACGGCGCCGAGCACCGGGGCCTGGTCGCCGCGGAGGTCCGAGCGCATCACCTGGATGACACCCTCGTGGTCGAGCTGGTCGATACCGCGGCGGAACTGCTTGTGCTTGCTGGTGTCGGCGGGGCGCACGGCGCGGAAGTGCGCGGGGGCGAACATCGGCAGCGGCGGGAAGGTGACCGCGGGGCTGCCCTCGTGGATGGAGTCGCCGACCCGCAAAGCGGAGGCGTTGACCAGGCCGACGATGTCGCCGGGCCAGGCCTCCTCGGCCACTTCACGGTCCTTGCCGAACAGCTGCTGGGCGTACTTGGTGGCGAACGGCCGGCCGGTGGCGGAGTGGGTGACGACCATGCCGCGGCGGAACTGGCCGGAGCAGACCCTCACGAATGCGACGTAGTCGCGGTGCGAGGAGTTCATGCCGGACTGCACCTTGAACACGAAGCCGGAGAACGGGCTGGTCACCGGGCGGTGGCCGCCGTCGGCGTCCAGGCGCGCCTCGGCGGGCGGGGCGAAGTCCACCAGGGTGTCCAGGATGTGCTGCACACCGAAGTTGAGCACCGCGGCGGAGAACAGCACCGGGGTGGTCACGCCGTCGAGGAACAGTTCCTCGTCGTGGTTCTGGCCTTCCTCGGTGAGCAGTTCGGACTCCTCGGCGGCGGCGACCCAGGCGTCACCCTCGGCCGCGGCGGCCTCTTCGGCGGTGGTGCGCTCGGAGTCGGCGCGGGTGGCGCCGCCGGCGGTGCGGTTGAAGCGGATGAAGTCGCTGCTGTCCCGCTCGATCACACCGCGGAAGTCGCCCGCGATGCCCACCGGCCAGGTCAGCGGGGTGGGGATCAGGCCGGTGCGGGTGCGGATCTCGTCCATCAGATCGAGGGCGGCGGAGCCGGGCCGGTCCCACTTGTTGATCACGGTGATGACGGGCAGGCCCCGCTGCTTGCAGACCTCGAAGAGCTTCATGGTCTGCACCTCGAGGCCCTTGCTGGCGTCGACGAGCATCACGGCGGCATCCACCGCGGAGAGCACCCTGAAGGTGTCCTCGGAGAAGTCGGCGTGGCCGGGGGTGTCGACGAGGTTGATCACGCTGTCGCGGTACTCGAACTGGATGGCGGCGGAGGTGATCGAGATGCCACGCTCCTGTTCCATGGTCATCCAGTCGGAGACGGTGCCGCGCCGGCCGGCCTTGCCGTGCGTGGCACCGGCGGTGGTGATGGCCCGCGCGTGCAACAGCAGCGCCTCGGTGAGCGTGGACTTGCCCGCGTCGGGGTGCGAGATGACGGCGAAGGTACGCCGGCGCACGGCCTGAGCCTCGACCTCTTTCGGGGACACCTCGGTGCCCGGGGTCACGGTTGCTTCAGCCACTGCTCGGTTCCTACCTCTATATGTCTGTCAATGCGCCGCTTGCGCGCACGCGTCCTTCAAACCTAACCTGCGCGGCTGTTCACCCGCTCCCCGCTAATTGTTACCATCCTTTACAAACAGAGTCGGCGCGTGGGACAATGTCCTCACAGGCAGTTGATACAGCATGAGCACCCTCGTGGCCGGTTTCTTGCCCCGCGACACTCGCCGACCGCTGAGGAGCCCCAGCCATGACCGCCGTGACCCTCACTTCGGTTCTCGCCCAGGCCCTCCCGCTCGGCGCCGGCGAGCCGGTGATCGCCGTGGATGTGGGCGGCACCGACACCAAGGCCGCGCTCTTCGACACCTCCGGCCGGATGCTCGGACTCAGCCGCACGCCGACACCGCTGGACGGCGAGCGCACGGCCTTCTCGGTGATCGCCCGGGTGCAGGAGCTCACGCTGCAGTTCGCCGCGGATTTTCCCGCGGTGCGGCCCCGGGCGGTGGGCCTGCTCGCCCCCGGCCTCGTCGACGACGACGCGGGCATCGGCGTGCTCTCCACCAACCTGCACTGGTCCAACGTGCCCTTCAAACAACTCACCGAAGATCTCATTCACCTGCCCACCACTTTCTCGCACGATGTGCGGGCCGCCGGTGAGGCCGAGTTCAGGCTCGGCGCCGCCCGCCCCTATCGCAACGTGGTGGTGTTGGTCATCGGCACCGGGATCGCCGGGTCGCTGTTCATCAACGGCCGGGCGCACACCGGCGGCGGCTACGCGGGTGAGATCGGCCACTCGATAGTGCACCCGTCCGGTCCGCTCTGCGGCTGCGGCTCCCGGGGCTGCCTGGAGACCGTGGCCTCGGCCGGCGCGATAGTGCGCCGCTACGAAGAGGTCACCGGCATCCGGTTGGGCGGGGCCCGCGAGGCTCTGGCCCTGGCCCGCACCGGTGACCCCGCGGCGGCGCTGATCTGGAGCGAGGCACTGGATGCGCTCGCCCTGAGCATCGCCCAGCTGGCCGCGATCCTCGCCCCGGAAGCGATCGTGATCGGAGGCGGCCTGGCGCAGGCGGGCGACCAGCTGTTCGCGCCGCTGCGTGAGAGGGTGAGCGCCCTGCTCAGCTTCCACCGGCGTCCGGTGATCGTACCGGCGTCGATCGGCGAAAACGCCGGCCTGCTCGGCGGCGCCCTGCGGGCGCGCGACCTGGTGAGCTAGACCGGCTCGGCGGTCACCGGCTCGGCGGTCAGGGGCACGGCGGTCAGGGGCACCGCCGCCAGCAGCTCCAGCAGCGCCCGCCCGGCCAGCCTCGACGCACCGAAGGTGGCGATGTCGGCGTAACGCAGGTCGTCCGACGGCCAGCCCATGTCGACCACGAGCACATCACGGCGGTCGGCGCGCAGCGTATCCACCAGGTCACGAATGAACGGATGCCGGTGGTTGTCCTTGCCGATCACGACCACGGCAGCCCCGGCCGAGAGCTCCAGCGCCCCGCTGTCCTCTGCGCTGCGTGCGAGGAGAGGCCTGGCCAGCCACACGGCCGCGAGGTCCGACTCCGGATGCGCGGCCACCTCGGCGAACGGCCCCCAGGGCGCCGGGCCCACGGCGATGTTCGTGACGGTGTCGAGCCGAACCACGGAGAAGGTTTCCGGAACCGACGCGAGCCACCGCTTCGCGTGGTCATTGATCGCGAAGGAGGCACGGATCCGCCCGGTATCGAAGCTGGGTTCCGGCATCGTCAGCGCGGCAGCCGGGAGCTGGATGTCCAGGGTGTCGTCGCGGATTCCGGCCGCGAGTCGGTGCACCCGGCCGGCCGCCTCGGCGAGACGGGCCTCGGTGAGGGTTCCGGCGTCGACGGCGGCCAGGATGGCGGCCTCGATCTGGTCGAGCTGCTCGGCGGTGTTCTCGGTGCCGATGCAGAGCAGGTCGCAGCCGGCGGCGAGGGCGGCGGCGGCGGCCCCCGGGATGCCCAGGATGCCGCTGGCACCCTTCATATCCAGGGCGTCGCTGACGATGACGCCGGTGAAGCCCAGTTCGGTGCGCAGCAGGCCGCCGAGCACCCGCGTCGAGAGTGTTGCGGGGTTCTCCGGATCGATCTGGGGCAGCAGGATGTGCGAGGTCATGATGGTCTTCGCGCCGGCGGTGATCGCGGCGTTGAAGGGCACCAACTCCCGCTCGCGCAGGGTCGACGGCGGCAGGTCGACGACGGGCGTGGCCAGGTGGGAGTCGAGGGCGGTGTCACCGTGGCCCGGAAAATGCTTGGGGCAGGCGGCGACGCCGGTGGACTGCAACCCGCGCACCCACGCGGCGGAGTGCAGGCCTACCCGCACGGGGTCGACGCCGAAACTGCGCACGCCGATCACCGGATTGTCGGGGTTGGAGTTGACGTCGGTGTCCGGCGCGAAGGTGAGGGTGCAGCCGGCCTTCCGCAGCTCCCAGCCGACCTGCCGGCCGACCTCCTCGGTGTAGCCGATGTCGTCGATCCGGCCGAGGATGGCGTTGCCCGGATACGGCGAGCCCGAGGAGAAGTAGAGCCGGGTGACGTCGCCGCCCTCCTCGTCGATCGCGATGACCGCGAGCGGATTCGCGGCGCGGATCGAATCGGTCAGCGCTCGCAGCTGGGCGATCGAGACGATGTTCTGCCCGAACAGGCACACGGCTCCGAGTCCGTCCTGCAGGCGCAGGCGCAACCAGTCCGGCAGCACGGTGCCCACGAAGCCCGGCATCAGGGTCGCCCGGATGTGCCTGCGCACCGGGGAGTCGTCGCCGTGGCCGCCGGTCATCCCTTGACCGCCCCGCTGACCAGTCCGCTGGTCATTCTGCCCTGCACGAAGAGGAAGAAGATGATCACCGGAATGGCCACCATGGTGGACGCCGCCATCACCTGGCCCCAGTCGGTGGCCCGGCTGGCGCTGGCCTGGATGAAGCCGCGCAGCCAAAGCGGAAGCGTCTGGCTGGAGTTGTCCTGCAACAGCACCAGGGCCACGGTGAATTCGTTCCAGGCCTGCAGGAACGCGTAGACGCCCGAGGCCACCAGACCGGGGGCGAGGAGGGGGAAGGTGATGCGCATGAACGCCTGGGTGCGGCTCAGGCCGTCGATCATGCCCGCCTCCTCGAGGTCGGCGGGGACGCCGGCGACGAAGCCGCGCAGCATCCAGATCGTGAATGGCACGACCGCGGCAATGTAGATGATGCTCACGCCCACGATCGAGTTGAGCATGTTCAGGCTGCCCATCAGCTTGTACTGAGCGATGAAGAGCCCCTCGGCGGGGAGCATCTGGATCAGCAGCACGGCCAGGACGAACGCCTTACGTCCGCGGAACCTGAACCGGCTGATCGCCAACGCCCCGAGGAACGCGAAGAGCAGGCAGAAAACCACGGTGATGAGGGCGATGGCCGTGCTCATGCCCAGGGCGGGCAGGAAGGTGCCGCCCGAAAAGACCGCGACGAAGTTGTCGAGGGAGCCGCCGAACGGGAGCCAGGTCGGGGTGGTGCTCTGCAGCACCACGTTGGGCAGCAGCGACGAGTTGAGCATCCAGTAGACCGGGAACACCCAGATCAGGGAGACCACGATGCCGATCACGCCCAGCGCGATCCGGCCGGGGCGGATGCGCCGGTTGCCGCCGCCGCCCTTCCGACCGGTCGGCGGGAGGTCGGGCCGGGGCCGCGAGCCGGCCGGCGGGGCGGATGCCCCGGTGGATTGGACCGTCGAGGTCATGATTCGTCCTCCTTGAGCATGCTGCGTACGTAGAACCAGCTCAGGGCCACCGTCAGCACGAGCACGAAGATCGAGACGGCGCTGGCCATCGCGAAGTCGCTGGAGCCGACGCCGAGCTGATAGATGTAGGTGCCGAGCAGGTTGGTCTCCGAGGCGATCGACCCGACGTCCTGCAGCAGGCGGATCTGGGTGAACACCCGCAGGTCCCAGATCACCTGCAGCAGCAGGATGATCGCCAGCACCGGCCGGATGATCGGCACGATGATGTACCGGAGCCGCTGGGCCAGCGTGGCGCCGTCCAGCTGGGCCGCCTCGAGCACCTCGGTGGACACCTGGGTGAGGCCGGCGTAGATGGAGAACGCCACGAACGGCACGCTCATCCAGACCACGATGACCATCGCCACGAAGAAGAACGACAGCGGGTTGGCCAGCCAGTTGTGGTTCTGGAAGTCCAGGCCCATACCGGTCAGAACCGAGTTCAGCACCCCGCGGCGCCAGTCGATGAGCCAGTTCCAGACCGTCATCGCTGCGACGACGGGCATCGCCCAGGCCAGCAGCAACGAGATCTGCAGTGTGATGCGCACGCTGGTGTGCACGGCGTTCATCAGCAGCGCCATCAGGGTGCCGATGGCCATGGTGACCGCGGCGGTGACCAGGCAGAAGGCCAGCGACCGAGCCACCACGGTCCACATGTACGGGTCCGTGAACAGGGTCACGTAGTTGTCGAACCAGACGAATTCCGGGGGTTGGCCGAACTGCTGGGAGAGTCCGAACCTCTGCATCGAGGTGATGAACTGCCAGACCAGCGGATAGCCGAGCGCCAGGATCAGGATGGCGCAGGCCGGGATGACCAGCAGGTACGGCGTTGATCTGCCCCTTTTTCGGGGCCTGGCCGGCCGCGGCGGATCGGCCTGGCCGAGCACGAGGTTCTGCGTGGTCACGCCGACCCTCCTTTCGTTGTTCGATTCGTCTGGTTCGACAGGCTGCCGGCTATTCGCCGTTCAGCATCGGGGTGAGCTTGTCGTCGTATTCCTTGGCGAGCGCCTTCAGGTCGGTGGAGCCCTCGATCTTGCTGAAGAACTCCTCCATCACGAGGGAGCCTTCGACCGTGGCCCAGCCGGGCGCTGCCGGGGTGAGCTTCGAGTTCGAGGCCGAGGCGATCAGCGCCTGGGCGAACTGGTCGTCGCCGAGCGAGTCCACGTAGTCGCTGTTCGCCGGGCCGAGGCCGTTCTGGCCGAGCATCGTCTGGTACTCCTTCGAGTAGATGATCCTGAGGAGGCTCTTGGCCAGCTCGGGGTTCTTGCTCGTCGCAGAGATGCCGATGTTGGATCCGCCGGCGAACACCGGGGCGGGCTTGCCGTCGTTGCCTGGCAGGGCGAAGACCGCGTTCTTGGTGTCATCCCAGGTGCGGGTGGCCTTGCCGTCAGCGTCGGTGCCGAGAGTTCCGATCGACCAGTGCGCCCAGGTGGGGGCCATGATCGTGGCGGCGGACAGTGAGGTGTTCGACGTGACGGCGCCCTCGGCATCCTTGATCTCGTCGCTGTCGTTCAGGTAGATGTACTGGTTGGAGTCCTTGGCGTCGTTGGGCGCGTTGGAGGCTGACTTGTACAGCTCCTGCAGCTGGGCGAGGCCGGTCAGGGTGTTCTCCGAGGCCAGCGTCGAGGTCCAGGTGCCGTCCTTGACGGTGGCGAGTTCGCCGTCGTTGGCGAAGATCCAGGAGATGCCGTTGCGCCAGTCCTGACCGCCGAGGTAGAAGCCGGAGAAGTCGGGGATGTTCAGCGGGTTGGCGGCGTTGATCGCGGCGACGCCGGCGTTGAACTCCTCGAGGGTGGTGGGCTGCTCGACTCCGGCTGCCGCCCAGACGTCGGCGCGGGTGAATACGGCGCGGGAGCCGAAGTAGTAGGGCAGGGCGTAATTCTTGTCGCCCACCATGCCGGCGTCGACGAAGGACTGCAGCAGGTTGGTGCCGCCGAGCTCCTCGTACATGTCGGAGATGTCGAGGAACGCACCCACGTTGGTGAAGGTCGACGACTGGGTGTTGCCCAGCTCGGTGACATCCGGGGTGTTGTTGGCGTCCGGCAGTGAGGTCGTCAGCTTGGTGACCAGGTCACCCCAGTCCTGCTGCTGGATGTTCAGGGTGGCGCCGGTCTGTGCGGTGAATTCGGACTTCAGGTAGTCGCGCAGTTCATCGGGGGTGTCGCCGCCGGCGAGCCAGAGGGTGATGGTCTTGTCGCCGTTGTCGGTGGAGGCGTCGGTGCCTTCATCGGTGGCGGACGAACATCCCGCCAGCACGAGCGCGGAGGCAGTGGCCAGCGCGGCGAGTGATGCGAGCTTTCTCTTCATGAGATATTCCTTTCGTGGATTGCCGACGTTGGCGGGCGCCACATCGTTGGTGCAGGGGAAATCCGTCGGCTAGGAAACGCCGAGTTGTGCGGAGAGAACCATGACGGCCGCACCGCGCAGAACGATGTCCTCCCCCTGCGCGGTCATCCGCAGGGTGAGATCGCCGGTTTCGGTGGCCATGGTCCTCGACCGGAGGGTCTCGACGGTGGCCGCGGAGAGGGCGCCGTCGAGAAGTTCGGGGGGCCCGCTCAACACGATCTCGAGCAGGTTGAGGGCACCGACGACGGGGGCGAGGATGATGCCGAGCCGGCGGCCCGCCTCGGTGAGGATGTCGGAGGTGGCGCGCTCGGCATCCGCCGGGGTAGCCGCCGCGGCGGTGGCGTCATGGATCGCCGCGGTCAGCCGCGGTACGGAGAGCCAGGCCTCGAGGCAGCCGGACTTGCCGCAGGCGCACAGCGGGCCGTCGTCGGTGCCGACCACGACGTGGCCGATCTCACCGGCGGCGAAGCGCTCGCCGAAGATGGCGCGACCGCCGATCAGCAGCCCGGCGCCGACACCGTGGCCCACTTTGACCAGGAGCAGATCGTGGTCGGCGCCCCCGAAGCTGTGTTCGGCGAGCACGGCGGCGTTGGCGTCGTTGACCACCCGAACGGGCAGACCGGTCAGCTCCTGGAGCCGGGCCTGGAGCGGCTGGTCACGCCAGCCGAGGTTGGGCGCGTTGCGCACGACTCCCGCCCGGTCCACGATGCCCGGAGACCCGATTCCGACACCGAGGATCGGGGCGGTGGCCGCGGCGATGACCTGGGCGAGCAGCTCGGCGACCGTGTCGTAGGCGGACTCGCCGCGGGCGCCGGCCAGGTCGAGTCCGGAGCTGGACAGCACCGCACCGTCAAGGCTGAGCACCGCGCCGCGCAACCGGGTGTGACCGGAGAGGTCGAGTGAAACGATCTGAAACGCGGACCGGTTGATGTCGAGCAGGGTGGCGGGCTTGCCTGGGCGCGGTTCCTGGCGCTGGCCCAGTTCGATGACGAGGTTCTCCCCCATCAGCTCGCTGATCAGGTCGGAGACCGTCACCCGGGTCAGGCCGGTTTCCCGGGCCAGGTCGGCGCGGCTTTGCAGGCCGGCGCGGTACAGCGTTTGCAGCACCAGGGTGCGGTTGTTCAAGCGGATGTGCTCGGGCAAGACCTTCGCGGTGGGGCGGAGGGCTCGGTCCTGGATCGTCCGCGGGGCGCCGGTTGCTGTCATGTTTGTTAGTAAACCTTACGAACGAAATGCGCGCAAGGGAGAACAAACTATTGGTTGGGTTGTTTACCAAGTCGTAACGCGGCGATGCTATCCGCCGCCTGGATGCCCGCCGCGCTCAGCGGGGCAGGCCACGATAGTGCGCGCGAAGCTCGGAGCTGAGGTGCTCGATGGCGTAGCTGAGCGTGGTGCGGGGCATGCGGCCCGCGTGCAGGTCGAGGAAGCCGAGCAGCAGGTCCCGGTCGACGCGGGCGCCGACCTCGCGCAGCATCCAGCCCACGGCCTTGTGCATCAGCGGCTCGGGATCACCCAGCAGCCGCGCGGCCAGGTCGAGGGTGGTGGTGGCGTCGCCGCGCCGGATGAAGGCCGAGGTGGCGATGACCGCCACCCGCCGTTGCCAGAGCACCTCGCTGGCGGCGAGCTCAGCCAGCAGCCCGCGCGGCCGGTCGAACAGGTACTCGCCGAGCAGCCCCGGCGCTGAGGAGTCCACCAGGTCCCAATTGTTCACCCGGCCGGCCCGCAGCTGCGCGAGATAGAACTCAGCGAGAACCCGGCGCCGGGGGTCGTCACGGGTGCGCGGGGCGCTTGCCCGGGCGAATTGCGCCACCAGGATCAGCAGGGCGGCGAGTCGGTGCTCGTGCACCGGGCCGGCCAGGAGTAGGTCGATCTCGTGCATCGGCAGGGTGGCGAACCGTGTGACCACCGCTCGGGTCTGCGGCACGGTGACGCCGATGAACACATCACCCTCGGCGTACTGCCCTTGCCCGGTCTGGAAGTACCGGGCGGCCCCGGTGGCGCGCTCCGGATCGGCGATCGCGGTGAGCGCCGCCCGCACCTCGGCCGCGGTGGCACTGCCCGAAACGCGCCCGGCATCCGTCATGGCAGCAGGCTAGCGCCTGGGCGGCAGATCAGCGCCGCGTGGTGCGGATCGCGCCGTAGGCGCGCATCAGCTGGGGCACCACAAGGTACACGGCGACCGGCACCACGACCACCGAGAGCACAAAGGCGCGCAGAACCGAATTCCAGTCGGTGGCGAACGGGGCAATCGCGAAGAATCCGAGCGTCACCAACGGGAAGATGGCGATCCAGGTGATCACGGCCCGCACGTGCACAGACGGGGGTGCGGCACTTCCGCGGGGAGCTGGGGGTAGTGACACTGGGTCTTCCTTTCGAGAGATGAGCGGCCGATGATCACGACCTCGTCCCCCTACAGTGCGGCCGTCGCGAAATTCCTGAAACTATCGTTGCCAAAAGTGGGACACGCTGCTTAGCTGTCCGCATGAGCAGCACTCCCCGGATCAACGACGAGCTGAGTCAGATCGCACCGCGCCTGCGCCGCGCCCGCGAAAAGAAGAACGTCACGCTGGCCGAACTCGCCACCGCAACCGGGATCTCCAAGAGCACGCTGTCCAGGCTCGAGTCAGGGCAGAGAAAGCCCAATCTCGAGCTCCTGTTGCCCATCGTGGCCGCTCTGGCGGTGCCGTTCGAGGAGATCGTCAGCCCGCCCAGGGTGCAGGACCCGCGAGTACCGCAGAGGTCCACGCGGGCGGATGGCCGTACCCTCACGCCCCTCTCACAGCACCAGGGTGAGCCCCAGGCCTTCAAGATCGTCATCCCCGCCACCGATCGGGAGCCCGCACCCCGCACCCACACCGGGTACGAGTGGATCTACGTGCTCTCCGGTCGCCTTCGGCTGATCCTGGGCGAGCACGATGTGCTCCTGGGCACGGGTGAGGCGGCGGAGTTCGACACCCGCAATCCCCATTGGTTCGGCTCCACCGGCACCGATTCGGTGGAGATCCTCTCCATGTTCGGCAAGCAGGGCGAACGCATCCACCTGCGCGCCCGGTCGACATCGGCGACGTCGAGCTAACCGTTCGGTCGGTGCAATCACGCGCCAAACCGGGCCAAGACGGCGATTCACTGCGGAGACCCGCATGAAAATGCCGTCAACCCCCGGTTACGCTGGGGGCGGCGCACACCGGTGTATTCCAGTTCAGTGCGCCGCACGCACGTCGCGCCCGCGGCACTCACGAGGACGGGAGGTTCCCATGTCGAATTACATTGCAGATGCACTGGTCGGTGAGCCCGAGGTTCTCGAGGACACCCTGGTCGCCGACCTGACCGGCACGCCCGCCTGGCTGCGGCTCAAGACCGCCGCCGCCGCCCTGCAGACCGTGCAGGCTCAGGACGGTTCGATCCCCGAGGCCGGCGCCCACGCGGATGCGCAGGTGTCCGTCGCCGAGATCACCGCCGCGGTCACCGAGCTGGCGCCGCACTTCCCGCACGATGCCGACTATCTGGCCGCCGTTGTGGTCGATTTCGACCGCTGGGCGGCCGGCGGCTTCGGCGTGCCCGACTTCTACGACTCGCTGCTGGCCTTCCAGCCGCAGCAGCACCGGGAGGACGGCATTCGGCACCTGGTGGTGTTCCCGATGTACACCCAGAACGGCAGCCCCAACCGGCTCGTCGAGGCGGTGCTCATCGAGGTGCTCTGGCCGGAGTTCGTGGCCGAGCTCGAGACCGAGTACACCAACAAGCTGTTCGTGCCCATCCGCTTTCTCGACTTCACGGCCGGGTACGACACCAACTCGGCGGTGCTCTTCCCCGAGACCGTGGCGATGCGGCAGATCCCCACGTTCACCTGGGGGGCCATCTTCGCCGACCGGGAGGCCGCGAGGTTCCGCAGGGTGGTGCGCGCCGCGGCCGAGATCACCCGGCTCCAGCTGCCCGCAGAGGCCGAGGCGCTGCTCGACGACCAGCACCTCACCGAAGAGACCTTCGTGATGTGGGACCTCATCCACGACCGCACCCACATGCGCGGCGACCTGCCCTTCGACCCGTTCATGATCAAGCAGCGGATGCCGTTCTTCCTCTATTCACTCGAGGAGCTGCGCTGCGACCTCACGGCTTTCCGCGAGTCGGTGAAGATCGAACGGGACGAGGCCGCCAGCCCCGAGGCCCGCCGGCACGCGAAGCTGGTGCAGTACGCGGTCATTTTCGACCGTATCTTCAGGTTCTCGATCACCGGCAGCCGGGTGCGCAACTATGACGGCCTCGGCGGCCAGCTGCTGTTCGCCTGGCTGCACCAGCACCACGTGCTGCACTGGACCGACACGGCGCTCTCCTTCGACTGGGAGGCGGTGCCCGATGTGGTCATCGCGCTCGGCGCCCAGATCGACGAGCTCTATTGGGAGTCGATCGACCGGCCGAAGAAGGCGCACTGGCTAGCCGCCTACGAGATGCTGACGAAGACGCTTACGCCCAACCCGGCGTCGGCGTGGGCTCGCGGGCTGCCGCTCGAGGTGCTCGCCGGCGCGCCGAAGGGGTACACCGACCTCGTCCTTGACGACGAGTTCCCGCTCTCGATGTTCTTCGAGGCGCTCGACAAGAAGATGAAACCCGTCATCGAGTCGACCAGGGGCATCACGGCGGATGCGTAGGCCCACGCTGGTCGACCCGTCCGGTGATCCCGGCCAGCCGGGGGCTGCCGGGCACACCGTGCTGATCGCCGGGGCCACCAGCACCGCCGGGGTGGCCGTCGCGGCCGCCCTGGCGGGGGCCGGGGCCCGAGTGCTGGCCGTGGGCTCCAACGAGGAACGGCTGGCGCGGGTGCTCGAGGTGGCGCCTCAAGCCTCCGTCTACGTCGCTGACCTGACCGATTTTGCGGCGGTGACCGCCCTCGCCGCCACCGTGCACACCGAACACGGACCCGTCGACGGGCTCGTGCACCTGGTGGGCGGCTGGCGTGGCGGCGGCGGGCTCGACGGTCAGACCGACGAGGACTGGGACTTTCTGCACCAACGCGTCCTGCAGACGCTGCGCAACACCACTCGCGCGTTCAACGCCGATCTGCTGGCCTCGTTCACCGGCCGGCTGGCGATCGTGTCGTCGGTGTCGGTGGATGCGCCCACCCCCGGCGGCGCCAACTACGCCAGCGCCAAGGCCGCCGCCGAGACCTGGACCCGGGCAGTGGGCCACGGTTTCGCCAAGGCCGGCGACACCGCCGCGGCCGTGATCTTCGCCGTGCGCGCCCTCGACGGTCTCGAGGCCCGGCTGGCCGCCGAGGTCGTGGCCCTCTGGGACTCCCCCGCCGCGTCCCTGAACAACACCCGCCGCATCCTCACCCCCTGACCGGCAGCCCCGGCCGGCGCAACCATCGAACCTCCCCCTGGGGGCTGATTCGCCCGCGGCGCGACGGCGCTAGCGTGGGGGCATGACTGCCCTAGCCCGCACCGAACCGGTCACCGACCTGCTGGCCGACCCGCTGGCCGACGGATGGCGGCGGCCGCGCGGCTCCCGCTCCGCCTACCGGGTCGATGCCTGGGTGGCCCTGGCGCTGGCCGGCGGCACCGCCCTGAGTATTTCGCTGAGCCTCGGCACCGGGCTCATGGGGGATGCGCCGTGGTGGCAGGTGGCGATCTGGGTGGCGCTCATCGCGCTCCCCCTGGCCGTCCGCCGCCGCTGGCCTGAGGCCGTGGCACTTCTCGTCTCCCTGGTCTTCGCCGTGTTCGGCAGCATGGGCGTCTCCGACGGCCTGTTTTCCAGCATCTGCCTCTATGTGGCCATTTACTCGGTGGGCGCGTGGAGCCACCACCGCACCATCGCCCGGTGGACGCGGCTGGGCATCATCGCGGGCATGTTCATCTGGTTGTTCTGGAGCCTGTTGGAGACAGCCAACCAGGCCACCGTCATCCCCGAACTGTCCAGGGACGGGTTCTTTTCGCCGTACGCCGCCTACGGACTGCTGCAGGTTCTGATGAACCTGGTCTACTTCTGGGCCGCGTACTACTTCGGCGGCGCCGCCTGGCTCGCGGCCCGGCGTTCGGCGGCGCTCGAGGCACGCACCCGTGAGCTCGCCACCGAACGGGAGCGCACCGCGGCGCAAGCCGTGAGTCTCGAGCGGGTGCGGATTGCCCGGGAGTTGCACGATGTTGTCGCCCACCACGTGTCGTTGATGGGCGTCCAGGCCGGCGCGGCCAGGCGCATCCTCGACCGCGACCCCGCCGCCGCCGCCCGCGCGATCGCGGTGATCGAGGAGAGCGCCCGCACCGCGGTAGACGAACTGCACACCATGCTCGGTGCCCTGCGCGCCGATGACGCCGACTGTGACGGCGACCAGCCCGCTCACCAGAGCACCAGCACCCGCGGCGTCGACCAACTCGCCGAACTCGCCCAGGAGAACACCGACGCCGGGCTGGTCGTGCGGCTCCAGGTGATCGGCGAGCCGCGGCCGGTGCCCGGCACCATCGGACTCAGCCTCTACCGCATCGCCCAAGAGGCCCTCACGAACACCCGCAAGCACGCCGGTTCCGGTGCGACCGCCGAACTGCGTCTGCGCTACGAGCCGGATGCCGTGGAACTGGAAGTCACCGACACCGGTCGCGGCATCCGCCCGCCTGTCGGCTCGCCCACCGCGCAGGGCGCACCCGGCGGACTCGGCCAGCAGGGGATGCGCGAGCGCGTTGCGGCCGTCGGCGGCTCCCTCGAGCTGGCCAACCGGCCCCGCGGCGGCTATCTGGTGCGCGCCCGCGTTCCGCTCGCCGGCCCGCCGCCGGCCGCCGATACGCCCATCCCCTGGCCGTCCGCCGGGGAGCCTCAGACCGTGCGGGCCGCCGAATGAGCGCGCCGATCCGGGTGCTCCTGGTCGACGACCAGGCCCTGGTGCGCGCCGGATTCCGCATCATCCTCGAATCCGAGCCGGGCATTGTGGTGGTCGGCGAAGCCGTGGACGGCGCCGCAGCGATCCGCCAGGCCGCCGCCCTCCAGCCCGACGTGATCTGTATGGACGTGCAGATGCCGGGCATGGACGGGCTCACCGCCACCCGCGCGATCGTGGCAGATCCGACCAGCCGCGCCGCGGTGCTCGTGCTCACCACCTTCGACAGGGAGGACTACCTGTTCGCCGCCCTGCAGCACGGCGCCAGCGGGTTCCTGCTCAAGAACGCCTCGCCGGAGTCCCTGGTTGAGGCGGTGCAGGTGCTCGCCCGCGGCGACGCCCTGCTCTCCCCCGAAATCACCCGCCGGGTGATCGCCCGCTTCGCCGGCACCTTCTCCCCCTCCCCGCTTGCCGCCGCACCGGATGCCGCGCCCGCGCACGGCGCGCACCGGCCGGAGCCGGCGGCGGTGGGCATGCTCACCGAGCGGGAGCGGGAGGTTTTCGAGCTGATCGCGCTGGGCCTGGCCAACGCCGAGATCGCGGCTCGGCTGTACCTGGGCGAGGCGACGGTGAAGACCCACGTCTCGAAGGTGCTGCAGAAACTCGATCTGCGCGACCGCATCCAGGCCGTGGTCTACGCCTACGAACACGGCATCGTCGTGCCAGGGGCGCCCCAGAAGCGCTGACCGGCGCTCCCCCACGTCACGTTTTGGCCGCTCGCTCCTCCTCCACAGGCCGGTTTTTTTGGACCTTTCCACAGCTTGGTTTCTGGGCCGGGGAGTGTCGGTGGTGGGTGCCTCACTGTCCCTATGGCCACCTCAGCTGCCACTCCCGATCACACCCCCGGAGTCACCCGCGATGCCGCTTCGGACCCCGCGGTCAGTGCTGCGGTGGATCCTGTCGCGGCGGCGATCAGCGCGGTCATCGACCCGCTGATCTTGAACGAGAAAGTGATCGCGGCCGGCTACGCCGGGCGCAGCCGGCTGCTGACCGAGCTGGACCGGCTGGGCCATGAACGGCGCATCATCGCGGGTCTGTGTGGTGACCCTGTCGAGTCCGGTCGGACCGACCCCGATACCGGCGCGCACGGCCCGGCCTGGGACGACGAGGAGCTCGCCCGCCGCAGCCGGCCGCCGAGGCCCGGGGCGCTACGGCTGACGGCCACCACGGCGGGCATGATGATCTTCGACGCCGCCCGGCTCACCGGGCAGTTGCCCGGCTTCCACCAGGCGCTGAGCCGGGGCAGCATCACCTGGGGTCACGCGGTGAAGATGCTCACCCTCACCGACGGGGTCCCGGAAGAGATCCTGCCCGCGTTTGAGGAGAAGGTGCTCCCGGCGGCGGAGAAACTGACCTCGACCCAGTTCGTCCGGGTCGCCGGCCGGATCCTCGACCGGATGCACCCGGTGCCGTTGCAGGATCGCGCCGACGCCGGCTTCGTCAAGCGTCGGGTGGTGCTCAGCCCCGACGCCGACGGGATGGCGTGGCTGAACGCCTACCTCAAGGCCGAGGACGCCCAGGCGATCTACGACCGGCTCAGCCACATCGCCACCACTCTCGACACCGACACTGCGGCGCCAGGGGCCGATGCGGCCGGCATCGATGCGGCCGTCCCACCCCGCACCAAAAACCAGCGCCGCGCGGACGCCTACCGCGACCTGCTCCTGGACGGTGTCGGGCCCAGTGGCCTCGGCCACGGCATCCGCGGCACGGTCAGCATCACGGTGCCGGCACTGACCCTGCTGGGCCGAAGCGACGAACCCGCCATCCTCGACGGCTACGGCCCCATCGACCCCGAGACCGCCCGCCGGATCGCGGGCACGGCAACCAGCTGGTCCCGCATCCTCACCCACCCCGAAACCGGCTGTCGACTGAGCATGGGCCGCGACACCTACAACCCGCCCGCCGACATGCGCCGCTACCTCGACGCCCGCGACCAAACCTGCCAGGGCATCGGCTGCAACCGGCGAGCCACGCTCAGCGACATCGACCACACCCGGCCCTGGTGCACCGGCGGCCCCACCGACGTCGACAACCTCGTGCACCTCTGCAAGGCCTGCCACCGCCTGAAACACCAATCCAGCTTCACCACCCGCCAAGGCCCCGGCGGCGCCCTCACCTGGACCACCCCCGCCGGCAAGACCTACACCTCAGCCCCCACCAACACCGACCCCATCACCTACGACCCCGCCGCGTACCTCGCCGGCTACGACGGACGACCAGTCGGCCCCAGCAGCTCGGCGGCCACGCCAGCACACGCGCGAAGCCAGCCCACGTCCGAGGACCCGCCGCCGTTCTGAGCCGGGTATCCCCGCTAGGGTCGAGGCAGAGCCCGGCACCGGGGGAACGGCGCCGGAGTCCTGCGTCGCGAAGGAGCAGCCATGGTGCGCACACACCCGCCCGTTGTCGTCGGTGTCACGGCGGGCCAGCCCGATGCCGTGGTCCTGGCCGCATCGGAATTCTCCGCCCAATTCGGTGCCGAGCTGATCTGCGCCTCGGTGGACCCGAGTCGCTTCATGCTCGAGGAGCTGCCCGACGGCAGCATGACGAGCGCCTCCTTCGACCCGGACTCGTTTGAGCAGGCGGCCGCCGAGTTCGACCCCGGCCTGCGCGCCCAGATCGAACGGGTGCTGGCCGGCCGCGGGGTCGGCTGGTCGACCCGGGCCCTCGCCGGCGAGCCCGCTAGGGCGCTAGGCCATCTCGCCGGCACCGTGCGGGCCATGATGATCGTCGTCGGGTCCCGGGAACCCACCGTGCGGCACACCCTCCGGTCCTTCTTCACCGGATCGGTGGCCGTGCGCCTCGCCCACGGCCAGCAACGTCCGGTCATCATCATCCCGCTCAACCCGATTCCCTTCGGCACCGAACTACCCTGGGACGAAGAGTAGGGCCGAGCGCCTCACCCTGTGGGCGGAGGCAGGCACTCACCCCGCAGGCGGATGCGGCCACGGCCCCGCATCCCTAGCGTTGACGGTACGCAACGAAAGGGCAGACATGCTCGAGATCAGGGACATCAACAAGCATTACGGCACCCACCAGGTGCTCACCGATGTGAGCTTTAGTGTGGGCGCTGGCCGCATGACCGGCTTCGTCGGCGCCAACGGTGCCGGCAAGACCACGTCGATGCGCATCATTCTGGGGGTGCTCTCGCCGGACTCCGGCAGCGTGCTGCTCGACGGCGTCGCGCTCACCGCCGGTGACCGGCGCCGGTTCGGCTACATGCCGGAGGAACGCGGCCTCTACCCCAAGATGAAGGTCGCCGAACAGCTGGTCTACCTGGCGCGGCTGCACGGCATGAGCACCAGCGCCGCCAAGCGCAACGCCAACGACCTGCTCGAGCGGCTCGGCCTCGGCGAGCGCGCCAACGATCTCGTCGAGGCCCTGTCGCTGGGCAACCAGCAGCGCGCCCAGATCGCCGCAGCGCTCGTGCACGACCCCGAGTTCCTGGTCCTCGACGAACCGTTCTCCGGCCTCGACCCCATCGCCGTCGAGGTGGTTCTCACGGTACTCAAGGAGCGTGCCGCCGCCGGCGCCCCCGTGCTGTTCTCCTCGCACCAGCTCGACCTCGTCGAACGGCTCTGCGACGACCTCGTGATCATCGCCGCCGGCGAAATCCGCGCCAACGGGTCCCGCGAACGCCTGCGCGAGCAGTTCAGCACCCCCAGGTTCGAAATCCACACGGATGCCGACGCCGGCTGGATCCGCGGCGTGTCCGGCATCACCGTGATCGACTTCGACGGCGGCGAAGCCGTCTTCGAAGCCGACTCCGACGCCGCCAGCCAGCAGGTCCTCCGCGAGGCCCTCACCCGCGGCGCCGTGCACTCCTTCGGCCACCTCCGGCCCTCCCTCTCCACCATCTTCAAGGAGGTCGTGCGATGAGCACCGACACCGAACCGGGCACTGGCACTGGCACCGGAACAGAACCCCGCCAGAGCGCCGCAGCCCGCACCACACCCCCCGCGCCCAATTTCTGGGCCAGCGTCTGGCTGGTCGCCACCCGCGAGATCGTCTCGCGCCTGCGCAGCAAGGCCTTCCTGATCTCCACCGGCATCCTGCTGCTGATCGCGGTCGGCTCCGTCGTCGCCGGCGGCATCATGAGCGCCAACCCGTCCACCACCTCGGTGGCCGTGGTCGGCTCGGCCGGATCCGTGGTCGGCGAGGCCGCCGGTCTCACCATGGTCCCCGCCGACGGCGTCGCTGAGGCGGAGGCCCTGGTGCGCGACGGCACCGTCGAAGCCGCCGTGGTGCCTGACGACTCCCTGCTCGGCGTCAGCGTGATCGCCCTTGATTCACCACCGAGCGCGGTCATGAACGCGCTCAGCGTCTCCCCCGCCGTCGAACTGCTCGACCCGGCCGAACAGGGCGGCTTCCTCGTCTACATCGTGGCGCTCGGCTTCGGCCTGGTGTTCTTCATGTCGGCGCTGACCTTCGGCTCCACCATCGCGCAGAGCGTGGTCGAAGAGAAGCAGACCCGGGTCGTCGAGATCCTGATGTCCGCCATCCCCGTGCGCGCCCTGCTGGCGGGCAAGGTGGTGGGCAACTCGATCATGGCGCTGGGTCAGATCGTGGCCATCGCCCTGCTCGTGGGCATCGGCATGGCGGTCACCGGCCAACGGGTGCTGCTGGCCGACCTGGGTCCGGCCATCGGCTGGTTCGCGGTGTTTTTCGCCTTCGGCTTCGTGATGATCGCCGCCCTGTTCGCGGCGACGGCGTCGATGGTGTCCCGCCAGGAAGACGTGGGCTCGACCACCGCACCGGTGACGTACCTCGTGATGATCCCCTATTTCCTGGTGATCTTCTTCAACGACAACCCGCTCGTGATGGCCATCATGTCCTACGTCCCGTTCTCCGCACCGGTCGGGATGCCCGTGCGCATCTTCCTGGGCTCGGCCGAGTGGTGGGAGCCGGTGCTGGCGCTGATCATCCTCGCCGTGACCACGGCCGGAGTGATCATCCTGGGCTCGCGCATCTACCGCAATTCGCTGCTGCGGATGGGCGGCCGCGTCACCATCAAGCAGGCCCTGCGCGGCTGATCGGCGCGAAAGCGCGAATCCGGGCCTGACCCGGGGTGTTGACACGCTGTGCAGGCACACAATCCGTGCGACACCCCGGAGCAGACGCACAGATTCGCCACCCGGGTTTACGCCAAGATGGAGGGGTGACCTCCCTCCATGACCTGCTCTCCCGCGGTTTCGCGTCCGACAACTATTCGGGCATCCACCCGGAGATTCTCGACGCCATCGTGCGGGCCAACGGCGCCCATCAGATCGCCTACGGCGACGACGTCTACACAGCCGAACTGCAGCGCGTTTTCGCGCGGCACTTCGGTGACGGCGTCGAGGCGTTCCCGGTGTTCAACGGCACCGGCGCCAACGTCACCGGGCTGCAGTCGATGCTGCCGCGCTGGGGAGCGGTGATCTGCGCGAGCACCGCGCACATCAACACCGACGAGGGCGGTGCTCCCGAGCGGGTCGGCGGCCTCAAGCTGCTGCCGATCGAGACGCCGGACGGCAAGCTCACTCCCGCCCTGATCGACCAGGAGGCCTGGGGCTGGGGCGACGAGCACCGCGCCCAGCCGCTCGTGGTGTCGATCACCCAGACCACCGAGCTCGGCACCCTGTACACGCCCGCAGAGGTGCGCGCCATCGCCGACCACGCGCACGCCAATGGCATGCTGCTGCACATGGACGGCGCCCGCATCTCCAACGCCGCGGCCGCCCTCGGGGTGCCGTTCCGGGAGTTCACCAGCGACGCCGGTGTCGACGTGCTCAGCTTCGGCGGCACCAAGAACGGCATGATGCTCGGCGAGTGCATTGTGGTGCTCAACCCCACCTCATCCACCGGGCTCAAGTACCTGCGGAAGCTCAACATGCAGCTGTCCTCGAAGATGCGCTTCATCTCGGCCCAGCTGATCGCCCTGCTTGACGGCGACCTGTGGCTGCGGAACGCCGACCACGCCAACGCCATGGCCGCACGCCTGCGCGGCGCGCTCGAAGAGGGTCTGGCGGATGGCTCGGTGACCGGACTCTCGTTCAGCCAGCCCACCCAGGCCAACGCGATCTTCGCCGTGCTGCCCGCCGGCGTGGCCGACAAGGTGCGCGAGTTCTACAGGTTCTACGACTGGAACCCGGCCACCGGCGAGGTGCGCTGGATGTGCGGCTTCGACACCACCCCCGACGACGTCGACGATTTTGTCGCCGCCCTGAAGAAGGAACTGATCAGCGCATGAACGTCTTCACGAACAAGCCCTGGTTGAGCTCATACGCCGCGGGCGTGCCCAACACGATCACGGATCCCACCGAGACCCTCATCGACATGATCGAGGGCTCCACCCGCCGGTTCGCCGACAAGGTGGCGCTGGACTTCTTCGGCGGCACCATGACCTACGGGCAGCTGGGCGATGAGATCTCTCGCGTGGCCAACGGCCTGCGCCGGCTCGGCGTCAAGCCCGGCGACAGGGTGGCCCTGGTGCTGCCGAACTGCCCGCAGCATATCGTCGCGTTCTACGCCGTGCTGCGGCTCGGCGCGATCGTGGTGGAGCACAACCCGCTCTACACCGAACGTGAGCTGCGCCACCAGTTCGAGGACCACGGCGCCAGCGTCGCCATCGTCTGGGACAAGGTTTACACCACGGTGCGCGGCTTCCCCCGCGACATGGGTCTGCACACCGTCGTGGCCGTCGACGTCACCAAGTCGATGCCGCTGACCACCCGGCTGGCCCTGCGCCTGCCGATCCCCAAGTCCCGCACCGCCCGCGCCGCCCTCACCGTGGCCCAGCCGCTCAAGGACGCCATCGAGTGGAGCGCCCTGGTGGGTTCCCGCCGGCTGCGCACCGCGCATCCGCGCCCGCTGCTCGGCGACACCGCCGTGCTGCAGTACACCAGCGGCACCACCGGCTCGCCCAAGGGCGCCATCCTCACCCACTTCAACCTGCAGGCCAACGCCCAGCAGAGCGAAGCCTGGGTGCCCGGGCTCGAGCGCGGCAACGAGGTCTTCTACGGCGTCCTGCCGATGTTCCACGCCTACGGCCTCACCCTCTGCCTCACCGTCGCGATGTCGATCGGCGCCCGGCTGGTGCTGTTCCCCAAGTTCGACGTGGGCCTGGTGCTCAACGCGGTCAAACGCACCCCACCCACCTTCCTGCCCGCGGTGCCCCCGATCTACGAGAAGCTCGTGACGGCCGCCAACGCGCAGAAGGTCAGCCTTCGCGGCACCAAGTACGCCATTTCCGGGGCGATGAGCCTGCCCCAGTCCACTGTCCAGCTGTGGGAGGAGGCCACCGGCGGCGTACTCGTCGAGGGGTACGGCATGACCGAGTGTTCGCCGATCGCGGTGGGCAACCCGATGGGCGAGAGCCGGCGCAATGGCACCGTGGGCGTCCCGTTCCCGAGCACCGAGATCCGGGTCGTCGACCCCGCGAACCCCGCGGTCGACCGCGGCTTCGACGAAGAAGGCGAGCTGCTCATCCGTGGCCCGCAGGTGTTCTCCGGTTACTGGGACCGCCCCACCGAAACCGCCCAGACCCTGCTGGCGGATGGCTGGTTGCGCACCGGTGACATCGTCACGGTGTCGCCGGACGGCTTCGTCACCATCGTGGACCGCATCAAGGAACTGATCATCACCGGCGGCTTCAACGTTTCGCCCTCCGAGGTGGAGGCCGCCCTGCTCTCGCACCCCGACATCGCCGACGCCGCTGTGGTCGGCCTCAAGAGCGAGCACGGCGGCGAGGATGTCGTGGCCGCCGTGGTGCTGATCGCCGGCGCCACCCTCGACGTGGCCGGTTTGCGGGAGTACTGCCGCACCCGCATCTCTGCCTACAAGGTGCCCCGCCGTATCGTCGAGGTCGACGACCTACCCCGGTCGCTGATCGGCAAGGTGCTGCGCCGCAAGGTGCGCGACAACCTCGAAGCGGCGGAGCACACCGCCTGACCGACGGCATCCGGTCAAATATGCGGGCGCATGGAATAACCGCGCCCGCACCGCGTTGACCAGATTGGGACGATGATGCCCCGCACCAATCGACAGACACGCACCAGAGAAAGCCGGGCATCATGACCCTCATCACCGACACCCACAGCCGCGCCGCCGATACGACGGCACCGATCCTCCCCGCGATGGCCGAGCGCTGGAGCCCGCGGGGATTCGACCCGACCGCCGTCATCGACGAGGACACCCTCACCACGGTGCTCGAGGCCGCCCGCTGGGCGCCATCCGGCAACAACAACCAGCCGGCCCGGTTCATCGTCGCCCGCCGCGGTTCCGAGAGCTTCGCCAAGATCCACGCGAACCTGATGGGCTTCAACCAGGCCTGGGCCGACAAGGCGTCGGTGCTGATCCTCAACATCGCCGAGGGTGACAACCCCTGGGCGCAGTACGACCTCGGCCAGGCCGTCGCTCACCTCACCATCCAGGCCCAGCACGAGGGACTGTTCAGCCACCAGCTGGGCGGTATCGACCGCAAGGCGCTGGCCAGTGCGTTCCGTCTCAAGGAGAACCAGGACGCCGTCACCGTGACCGTGCTGGGTGTGCTCGGCGACGCCGAGGCGCTCAGCCCCGAACTGCTCGAACGAGAGATCGCGCCGCGCACCCGCAAGCCGCTGACCGAGATCCTGCTGGTCAACGACTAACAGCCGCCGTTTCGGGCGGCGCACCATCCGCCGAATTGCCGCAGAGTTCCCCTCGAGTCCGCCGAAGGGGTCTGCCGCAACTCGCGGGCCTCGACGCCGCACAACGGGGGATGTGAGTTGCCACTTGGAGCCCCCTCAGGGCCTCGAAGGGGCGCCAACTGCCATCTCATCCGACTGCGCCGCATCGACCTGCCAGTTGAGGCCCTCAACCGGGCCGCCAAGAGGCCGCAAGTGGCAAGTCGGGCAATACACGAACGCCCCCCTCGCATAAGCGAGGGGGGCATTCGTCATGTGAGGGGTGCGGACTACGGGCGCAGCAGCACCTTGATGGCGCGGCGCTCGTCCATGGCGGCGTAGGCCAGCGCCACTTCGGACAACGGCAGCTGCAGGTCGAAGACCCGCCCCGGGTTGATCGCTCCGCTGAGCACCTCGGGCAACAGCTCCTCAACGTATCCGCGCACGGATGCGACGCCGCCGTTCACGCCCACGTTGCGGCCGAAGAGGGCCTTGATCGGCAGCTCGGCGCCGCCGTTGGGCACGCCGACGTAGCCGACCATGCCGCCGGGCCGGGTCGAGCGGATCGCCTGGTCCATCGACTCCTCGGTGCCAACGCACTCGAGCACGCAGTCGGCGCCGACACCGTCGAACATCTCCAGGATGCTCTCGACACCCGCGTCGCCCCGCTCCTCGACGATGTCGGTGGCACCGAATTCGCGGGCGACGGCCTGCCGGTCGGCGTGCCGGGACATGGCCACGATGCGGGACGCGCCCAGGCGCTTGGCGGCGATGATCGCGCAAAGGCCCACGGCCCCATCGCCGACCACGACGACGGTGCTGCCGACGGTGACGCCGGCCGAGACGGCAGCGTGGTGGCCGGTGCCCATCACATCGGCGAGGGTGAGCAGGCCAGGGACCTGGTCATCCGTGGGCTGCACGGGGGTGGCGACGAGCGAACCGTCGGCGTGCGGAACCCGCACCCGTTCGCCCTGGGCGCCGTCGGCGAAGCCGCCGAGCTGGTCGTCCGAGCCCCACCAGCCGCCGTTGAGGCAGGAGGTGCTGACGCCGTTCCGGCAATTCACGCAGGTGTTGTCGCAGTCGTAGAACGGGGCGATGACGAAGTCACCGACCGTGATGGTGGTGACGTCAGGACCGATCTCGTCGACGATGCCGACGAACTCGTGGCCGATCCGGTGCGGCTCGTCGGTGGGGGTCACGCCGCGGTACGGCCAGAGGTCTGACCCGCAGACGCAGGCCGCCACCACCCGCACGATGGCGTCACCGCCGGTGGACAGGACTGGGTTGGGAACTTCATCGAGTCGGACATCCCGCTCGCCGTAAATAACTGTTGCACGCATCCGAAAAGCCTAACCCTCAGCCCGCGAACCGTGAGATTTGCCCCAGGAACCGCCAGATTCCGGTGCTTGAGTCACGGTTCGAGGGAGGCGGGAACAGGTTCGAGGACCACAACGGCAGTTTCGGTCGGGCGGCGGCGGGCCAACCGTCGAGGTCCTTGTCCACCGTCCGCCAGCGGTCCCACAGCCGGGAGCGTTCCCCTCCGGTCGCGGCGTGCGCGACGACGTGGCGGGTCTCATCGGCGAGCTGGACCTCGCAGCGCGGCCGCGCCTGCAGGTTCAGCCACCACGCGGGTTCGGCTTCGCCCCAGCCGTTCATCGCCAGGGTCACCAGGTTCGGGCCGTCCTCCAGATAGCCCACGATCACGGACCGTTCCTGGCCGCTGCGGCGCCCGGTCGTGGTCAATCGCAGCGCACCCCACCGCTGGGGCCGCGCACGCCACAGACCACGACGACCACCGGTCACCCGGAACAGGGCCCTGTGAACCTTCCAGGCCAGCACGACGAACCAGCGCGGCGGCAGCCACGGGGTCCGCTCGCCGGTCTCGCTGCCGCGGCCGGGGGGCGTCATGGCGATCGCTTCCTCTCGCTCGGTCAGAACGGATCCGTTCAGCGCGACTGTACAACCGTTCCCCTCCCTCGAGGCCTTCGCCGCCACAGCGGCACTCCAGCCGCACGAGCTCGTGCGCCTGGGCAGCGAGGCCTTCTGCTCACGACGCCCCCGGGCCAAGCGCAGCTTCGGCCGCCGAGTCGACTACTGACCCGCGAGCCAGCCCGCGGCACGATTCAGACACGACACACACGCATGTCACTGGGTCTCGACAGGCTCGACCGACGACGGGGGCAGGTTAGGGCTTGCCGCCGACCTGCGGGTAGGACGCGGCGAGCACCCCGGCCAGGTAGGCCACGATCGCGCCGGGGCCGCTGTTCGGCGCTACAGCCTCGATCTCTGCGTTGTAGTTGGTGTTGGTGTTCACGTCGTAGGTCACCACCCGGCCGTCGACGGTTTCGATGAACTCGATCCCGGCGATCTCGATGCCCTCTGTGCGCAGGAAGTCCCGGTACCGGTCGATGATCGGGTGCTCGAACCCCTCCCGCAGGGCGAAGATCTGCTGCCCGGCCTCCGGCATGATGGTTGCCCCGGGCGGCAGAAGCAGTGCACCGGTGGTCGGGTCGATGGCGCAGGCATCCGCGGGGCAGAGCTGGTAACCGCCGCGGGCGGTGTCGGCGGTGATCGCGTAGATGAACTCGTCGCCCACGATCTCGACCCGGGTGACCTCGGCGTGCGCTGACACCACGAACTCCTGCAGCAGCGAGATGCCGTCCTCGGGTTCCGCGTACTCGCCGGCCGCAATCGCCGCCGCCAATTCGGCGGCGCTGTCGAACTTCTGCACGCCCAGGCCCTTGCCGCCCTGGTTGTGCTTGGTGATGAACGGGGTCGGAAAGTCCCGCGCCGCCTGCACCAGGAGGTGCGTGCCGACGACCACGCGGGTGCGCGGCACGTCGAAGCCCTGCGCGCGCAGCCGGGTGAGCTGATCGACCTTGCTCACCTCGAGTTCGATGGTGCGGCGGCCGTTCACGGTGCGGGCGCCGTACGCCTCCAGCCAGTTCAACACGCTGCGGGTGTAGTCCTTCGACAGGCCGTGCCCGCGGGTGTGCGCCGACGCGCTGATCCGCGACCAGAAGATGCCGGCCGGTGGCGCCTCGTCGAGGTCGAGCACACCGTCGACGAGCAGCCATTCCCGGTACGGCACCCCGGCCGCCTCGAACGCGGCCTGGAACGGTCCGAACCAGTCCGGGTTCTCGTGCAGCACGTGGACGACGGGGGTGTCGGGAAGAAGGCTCATGAGACGAGCCTTCCACGTCACGACATTCCCCGCACGCTGACACATGGCGTAAAGGTCACTCCACCCTCCCCGCCCGGTTACTAGGGTCAGAAAACGGCCCATGTACGCTCGATGCGAAAGTACCCGATGACTCACTCACGTTTCGACGAGATCACTCGTGACGAGCTCAGCCGTGCCAGCAGCCGCAAGTGGAGCCTGCACCCGGGCACCATCGGCGCCTGGGTGGCCGAGATGGACTTCGGCACGGCGCCCGCGGTGTCCGCCGCCCTGCACCGAGCCGTCAACGCCGGCGAGCTGGGCTATCTAGCCCCCGCCACGACGCGGCTGATGGCCGAGGCCACCGCGGACTGGCTCCGGCAGGATTCCGGCTGGGTCGTGCCCCCGGAGAACATCCACCCGGTGTCCGACGTGATGTCGGCCTTCGACGTGACAGTGCGCCGGTTCTCGCCGGATGGCAGCGGCGTCATCGTCCCCACCCCGTCGTACATGCCGTTCCTCAGCTTCACGCCCACCCTGGGCCGGAAGATCTTCGAGGTTCCCGGCCACACCGTCGACGGTCGCTGGAGTCACGACCTGGCCGGCATCGACGCGGCGTTCCGTGCCGGCGCCCGCACCCTCGTGCTCTGCAACCCGCACAATCCCACCGGCGTGGCCCTGACCCTGGCCGAGCTCGAAGCCATCGCCGACGTCGTCGAGCGGCACAACGGCCGGGTCTTCGCCGACGAGATTCACGCGCCGCTCCGCTACGGCAATACCCCGCACATCCCGTACGCGTCGATCTCCCGCGAGACGGCCCGGCACACCATAACGGCCACCTCGGCCTCCAAAGCCTGGAACCTGCCCAGCCTCAAGACCGCGCAGTTCATCACCTCGAACCCGGCCGACGAAGAGGTCTACCAGGTCTACGGCTTCAGCGTGGTGCACGGTGCGTCGACGCCGGGGGTCATCGCCGCCACCGCCGCATACGCCGACGGCAGAGACTGGTTGGCCGAGGTGATCACCTATCTCGACGGCAACCGCACGGCCCTGCGGGACCTGCTCGACGAGCACCTGCCCGAGGTGCGGTACTCGCTGCCGGACGCCACCTACATAGCCTGGCTGGACTGTTCGGCGTTGGGTCTCGAGGGGTCCATCGCCGACTTCTTCCGCACCGAGGCCGGGGTCACGCTCACCGACGGGGCCCTGTGCGGCACCGGGTACGCCAACCATGCCCGCCTGATCTTCGCCATGCCCCGCCCCATTCTCGAGCAGGCGGTGCGGCAGATGGCCGCCGCCGTGCACCGACTGAAAGTGACCCTGTGACCCTCGACGCCACCACAGACTGTCCGTCCCAGCCCGAGTATGACTGGGAGGGCTACGCCTTCGACACCCGCCAGGTGCACGCCGGCGAGTACGACGACCTCACCAGCGGCGCCCGCATCTCGCCCATCAACATGACCGCGGGGTTCAGGTTCGACTCCTTCACGGATGCCAAGGCCCGCTTCGCCGGCGAGGCCGACGGTCTCATCTACTCCCGGCAGCGCAACCCCTCCGGCGGGGTCGCGGAGCGAAAGATCGCCTCGCTCGAGGGCGGCACCGAGGCCATCGTGGTGGCCTCCGGCCAGGCCGCGATCACCGCGGCGCTGCTGTCGATCGCGCAGCCCGGTGATCACATAGTCTCCACGGCGAGCATCTACAGCGGCACCCGCATCCTCTTCGGGCGCAGCTTCGCCCGGTTCGGGGTCACGGTCGACTACGTCTGGGACGAATTCGACGACGACGAGTGGGACCGTGTCATCCGGCCTAACACCAAGGCCATCTTCAGCGAGACCATCCCCAACCCGAAGAACGACATCGTCGACATCGGCCGGGTCGCCGCGGTCGCACAACGGCACGGTATCCCGTTCGTGGTCGACAACACGATAGCGTCGCCGTTCCTGATCCGGCCGTTCGAGCACGGCGCAGACGTCGTGGTGCATTCGTCGACCAAGTTCCTCAGCGGACACGGCGCGGCGATCTCCGGCACCATCGTCGACGGCGGCAGCTTCGACTGGGCCGCCGCCGACCGGGAGTACCCACTGATCACGCAGTCCGCGGCGGGCCTGCCGTCCATCGCCGAGAAGTTCGGGCGCACGGCCTATGCGCGAGCAACCCGCGAAGCCGTCGTCAACGACATCGGCCCGGCGCTGAGCCCGTTCAACTCGTTCCTGCTGCACCAGGGCATCGAGACGCTGTCGCTGCGGATGGAACGGCACCTGTCGAATTCGCTGGCCATCGCGGCCTGGCTGGCCGAGCATCCGGGTGTGCAGAGCGTCGACTACGCCGGCCTGCCCGGTAATCCGGCTTTCGGCCTCGCCCAGCGGCTCTACGGCGGCCGGAGCGGCTCGGTGTTCTCGTTCACCGTGCGGGGCGGCGAAGCAGGGGCGGGCCGGTTCCTCGACCGGCTGCGGGTGATCAGCCACATGACCAACATCGGCGACACCCGGTCGATGGCGTTGCACCCCGCCACGTCGACGCACGCCTCGTTCAGTCAGGAGTTGCGCGAGCGTTTGGGCATCGGCCCCGGCCTGATCCGCCTCTCGGTGGGTATCGAAGCCGTGGCCGACCTCATCGCCGACCTGGACCGCGCGCTCAGCTGACCAGCGGCAGGCGCACCGTGAAAGTGCTGCCCTCACCGAGCACACTGGAGACCTGCACGGTGCCCTGGTGGGCGTGCACAACGGCCCGCACGATCGCCAGGCCCAGGCCCATGCCGGGGATGGCCAGTTCGGTGGAGTTGCGGGCCCGGAAGAACCTGTCGAAGACCTGTCGCTGATCCTCGGCGCTGAGGCCGATGCCGTCGTCGGCGACCCGCACCACCGCATGCGTATCGTCGTGGTCGACGCTGAGCGAGACCGAGCCCCCTGGCCGCGAGAACTTGATGGCGTTGGCGAGCAGGTTGTCGATGGCCTGCTCGATCGCCAGCGGGTCCACCCTGGCGGTCACCGCGGCGTTGTCGTGGGCGCTGATGGTGATGCCGGCGCTCTGCGCGCGCTGCCGGGCGGTGCCCAGGCTGGAGCGCAGGATCCCGCCGAGGTCGCAGTCGACCCGGTGAATCGGCGGCTGGCCTTCGGTGGCGCTGAGCAGTTGCGCGATCACCGAGAGCAGCCGCTCGGCGTTGCGCTCGATCACGCTCACCTCCATGGTGATGCCGAGCTTCTCGGCGTCGATCAGGCCCAGGTAGCCGATGATCGAGGTCAGCGGGGTGCGCAGCTCGTGCGACACCGTGGCGAGAAAGCCGTCCCGCACGGCGATCGCCTCCACCAGCGGGGTCACGTCGGTGGCCACCACGACGGTGCCGAGCGGATACCCTGACTCACGTTCGACCACACCGGAGGACGCGATGATGGCGCTCTGGTCGTCGTCACCGCCGACCCAGTACACCCGGCCGGCGACGAGGTCCCCGCGCATGGCCCTGGCGGCGATCTGATCGTCGAGGGCGACCAGGGTGGTGCGGTCCACGTCGAAGACGAGCGACGCATCCCGGCCGTAGGAGCCGGTGGCCGAGTCGGTGCGCAGGGCGAGGGCGCGGGCGGCGGCGTTGCTCAGGATCACCTCGCCCTGCGGGTTGTAGAGCTCGATGCCGGCATCCACGGTCTCCATCACCGCTTCGAAGGTGGCCTGCCGGTCGGTTGCCTCGAGCAGGGCTGTGCGCAGCTCGCCGGACACCGCCACCAGCTCGCGTTGCTGAGCCCGCAGAGCGTTGGCGGCGATGCGGGCGGCGACGGCGATGAACGCGGTGATGATGGGCAGGAGCAGCACCGCTCCCCAGCCGACAGCGTCGGTGGGAAATCCACCGGCCTGCACCAACGGAAGGCCGCTCACGAACACCGCCCCGGCCAGGGCCAGGCCCAGCGCCCACCAGGCGAAGCCGTAAGCCAGCCAGAGCACGGGCAACACTATGAGCATCCCCACGGCCGGGAAGGTGTCGCGCACCCCGTCACGGAGGAACGCGACCACCACGACGTCGAGCAACGGGACCATGACCAGCCACTCGTGCCCGAACCGCGGCCAGGGCACCAACAGGCCCAGCAGGGTGGCGACGACGGCCAGGCCCAGACCCACCTGGAAACCCGTTTCGAGAAGGGCCTCCGGCCGACCGGCCAGCACGAAGCCCAGGAGCACCGCCACACCGGCCAGAAACGGCGCCTGGGCCAAGGGAAACTCGCGGATACTCGGCGGCCGAACCATCGGCACGAGACCACCCATTACCTGCGTCACTCGACGATCCTCACGTTCGCGAGGCGTCTTAGGCTCAGTTGCCGGCCCTCCCCTGAATTCAAGCAGGTCGACAGGCTGAATTAGCCGTGTTCGGGGACCAATTCCGCCCGGGTTTCAGGCGTGCCCGATCGGGGCCACGGCCACGGTCAGCGAGTCGCCGTCCTCGGCGAGGTCAACCAGAACCGTCTCACCGTCACGGATGCTGCCATTCAGCAGCGCCGTGGCCAGCCTGTCGTCGATCTCGGTCTGCATCAGCCGCCGCAACGGCCGGGCCCCGTAGATCGGGTCGTAGCCGCGTTCGGCCAGCCAGGAGCGGGCATCCGGGGTCACGGCCAGCTCGAGCCGACGTTCGCCCAGGCGGCGCTGCAGCCTGTCGACGTAGAGCTCCACGATCTGGGCGAGGTCATCGGTGGAGAGCGACGAGAACACCACGATGTCGTCGAGCCGGTTCACGAACTCGGGCTTGAAGGCCTGCCGCACCATCTGCTGCACGGCCTCTTCCTTCTCCTCGGTGCTGAGGCTGGGGTCGACGAGGTACTGCGAGCCGAGGTTGGAGGTGAGCACCAGGATGGTGTTGCGGAAGTCGACCGTACGGCCCTGGCCGTCCGTGAGCCGGCCGTCGTCGAGCACCTGCAGCAGCACGTCGAACACTTCGGGGTGCGCCTTCTCCACCTCGTCGAAGAGAATCACCGAATAGGGCCGGCGCCGCACGGCTTCGGTGAGCTGGCCGCCCTGTTCGTACCCGATGTACCCGGGGGGGGCGCCGACCAGTCGGGAGACGGAGAACTTCTCGCCGTACTCGCTCATGTCGATGCGCACCATGGCCTTCTCGTCATCGAAGAGGAACTCGGCGAGCGCCTTGGCCAGCTCGGTCTTGCCCACTCCGGTGGGCCCGAGGAACAGGAACGAGCCGGTAGGCCGGTCGGGGTCGGAGATGCCGGCGCGTGACCGGCGCACCGCATCGGCCACGGCCCGCACGGCCCGCTTCTGGCCGATCAGCCGGTGGCCGAGTTCCCCCTCGAGGTTGAGCAGCTTGTCGGTCTCGCCCTGCAGCAACCGGCCCACCGGGATACCGGTCCAGGCGGCGACCACCGCGGCAATGTCCTCCGCCGTAACCTGATCGCCGACCATCCGGGCGCCCTCCTGCTCGGTCTGCTCGGCCTCGGCGAGCTCACGCTCTATCACGGGGATATCGCCGTAGAGCAGCCGGGAGGCCTTTTCCAGGTCGCCGCGACGTTCGGCCAGCTCGGCCTGGCTGCGGGCGCTCACCAGGCGCTTCCTCAGATCGCCGACCCGGTTGAGTGATGCACGTTCCTTCTGCCAACGTTCCTGCAATTCGCCGAGCTTGACCTGGCGCTCGGCCAGATCGCCGCGTAGCTTCTCCAGGCGCGCCTTGGAGGCGTCGTCCTTCTCCTTCTTGAGCGCCATTTCCTCGAGCTTGAGCCGGTCCACGCTGCGGCGCAGCTCGTCGATCTCCACCGGTGAGGAGTCGATCTCCATCCGCAGCCGGCTGGCGGCCTCGTCGATCAGGTCGATGGCCTTATCGGGCAGCTGCCTCGCGGTGATGTACCGGTTCGAGAGGGATGCCGCGGCGACGAGCGCGGCATCCGCGATCGAAACTTTGTGGTGCGCCTCGTAACGCTCCTTGAGACCGCGGAGGATGGCGACGGTGTCCTCGACGCTCGGTTCGTCCACCATCACCGGCTGGAACCGACGCTCGAGCGCGGCATCCTTTTCGATGAATTCGCGGTATTCGTTCAGGGTGGTGGCGCCGATCAGGCGCAGTTCACCGCGGGCGAGCATGGGCTTGAGCATGTTCGATGCCGCCACCGAGCCCTCGCCACCGCCGGCGCCCATCAGGGTGTGCAGCTCGTCGACGAAGGTGATGATCTGGCCGTCGGCGTCGTTGATCTCCTTGAGCACGGCCTTCAGGCGTTCCTCGAACTCGCCGCGGTACTTGGCGCCGGCCACCAGCGCGGCCAGGTCGAGCGACACCAGCTGCTTGTCCTTGAGCGAGTCGGCCACGTCACCTGCGACGATGCGCTGGGCCAGACCCTCCACCACGGCGGTCTTGCCCACGCCGGGTTCGCCGATCAGCACTGGATTGTTCTTGGTGCGCCTGGTGAGCACCTGGCTCACCCGGCGAATCTCGGCGTCACGGCCGATCACGGGGTCGAGCTTGCCGCTCCGGGCAATGTCGGTGAGGTTCACGCCGTACTGTTCCAGCGCGGTCTTCTGCTTCTCGTCGGTGCCAGGGGCGCCCTGCATGTTGGCCATCAAAAATCATCCTCCGCGAATACTTGAGTGGACTCGGCTCAAGTTTAGACTGGAGGTGGCGGATACGCTACCAGGGCACCTACTTCGCGGTGGCCGGCTTTCGGGCCGCGTGGAGCGCGAGGAAGTCGCGCACGTCGCCGGCCTCGGCGGCGTCGATTCCGTGGGCGAGGCCCGGGTAAATGCGTTCGACCAGGGTGGAGTGCCGCGGCAGGTAGGCGCTGGTGCGCGTGATCGCGGCCTCAGCGATGACCCGGTCCTCGGCGCCGCGACCCCAGAAGACGGCCGGGCGCGTCTCGGCGAGGGTCGCGTCGCCGGGCTGCTCTGCAGCCAGAACGAAACCGCCGAGCACGACGGGGGCGAGCACCCGCTCGGGCCGGGTGCGCAGCAGCTGGCTGGCCATCAGGCCGCCCTGCGAGAAGCCGATCGGGATCACCCGGGTGCCGGGAGCCAGGTTCGCATCGACCCAGGCCCAGATCGTCTCGGTGGCCTCGGCGACAGGCCGGGCGTCGGGGTTTCCGGGCGTGGTGATCGGGAACCAGGCCGCGCCGCCGGTGCCGAGTTCGAGCGGCGCGCGCAGCGACGCCCACGGCTGGGCGAGCCCGAACTCCGGGATCAGGCCGGCCAGGTCGTGTTCGTTCGAACCATAGCCGTGCAGGAGCAGCGCGACCGCGGGTTCGGTGGTGCCGTCGGCCGGCCAGGCGGACGAGCGCACTTCCCGCAGCTGCGGGGTCATCGGGCGATCAGCTCGTCGGTGGTGAGGTCGGGCAGCGCCACGGTGACCTGGGTGCCCCACGGGTCGGCGACCGTCACGGAGCGGCCGTCTCCGGCGAACGGAATCGACCGGGCGGTGAGGCGGGCGGTGAGGGAGTGCAGGTCAGCGACGGCGGGTACCGTCACGGCCACGTCGCCGAGGCCGAGGCTCGCCGCGCGGGGGCCCGAGCCACGGCTGTTCCAGGTGTTCATGGCGATGTGGTGGTGGTAGCCACCCGCGGAGGCGAAGAGCGCGCCCGGGTAGCTGCCCTGGGTGGCCTCGAAGCCGAGCGCGTCGACGTAGAACGCCCGCGCCGTCTGGATGTCGCCGACCTGCAGGTGCACGTGCCCGACCGCGCCGGGCAGGGCGGAGCCGGCATCGACGATTGCCTGATCGAGGTGACCCTGCAGGTAGGCGTTGGGGTCGAGGTACTCGGTGGCCATCCGGATCTGTTCGCCGTCGTGGATCCAGGTGCTGCGGTCCCGGTCGGTGTAGAGCTCGACGCCGTTGCCCTCCGGGTCGGTGAAGTAGAACGCCTCGCTCACGAGGTGGTCGCTGGAGCCGATGAAGATGCTGCGCGGGTCCTGCGCAGCGCGGTAGACCGTCGCCGCGAGGCTGCCGGGGGTCTCGAAGAGGAACGCGGTGTGGAACAGGCCGGCCTGGCGCGGGTCGACGCCGGGCAGGTCCGGGGTGTGGATGAGCCGCACCAGCGGCGTCGTTCCCCGGCCGAGCACACGGTGCACCTCACGATTGCGACTGCGCTCCTCGAGGGGTTCCATCGCGAAGGCCCGGGAGTAGTAGTCAGACATGGTCTCGAGGTCACCGACCCGCAGGGTTACCGCGCCCATTGACGTGGCGGCGTCGAGGATCTGCTCGCGTGCTGTGTCGCTCATGATTGGCTCCCGGTCTCGCTACGAAATGCTTGTAGCTACAACCATACAGCACGTTCCTCGGCGATCAGACCGGACTGGTCAGCTGGATGAGATTGCCACAGGTGTCGTCCAGCATGGCCACGACCACTGGGCCCATCGGCGTGGCCGGCTGGGTGATTCTCACACCCTTCGCTTCCAGCTCACGAACGGTGGCGGCCACATCGTCAACGGCGAACGAGGTGGCCGGGATGCCGTCCCCGACCAGCGCCCGCTGGTACGCCTGCGCCGCCGGGTGCACGTCCGGCTCCAACAGCAGCTCGACGCCGTCGGGCTCGCCCGGGCCGACCACGGTGAGCCAGCGGTGTTCGCCCACCGGCACATCCGTCTTCGGCAGGAAGCCGAGCTTGTCGGTGTAGAAGGCCAGGGCCTTCGCCTGGTCGTCGACGAAGATGCTGGTGACGTGGATGCGGATCGGCATGGGATTCTCCTCGTTCGGTGGAGCGGAGGGGCGCGGTGCGCTGATCCTAATACGCACGAAAGCGGCCGTGTGGTTGCCTCGTTTGGATGAGGTGACCACACGGCCGCATTCGCGAGCTGCGCTTGCTCAGGCGACGGGCACACCGACGCGGAAATTCGCGCCGTGGTGCTCGTCGGGCAGGCGGTCGCCGCGGCCGTGCAGCTTCTGCCGCAGGGTGCCCTCGGTGTACTCGGTGGGGTAGACGCCCCGTTTCTGCAGCTCGGGCACCACCCAGGTGACCACGTCTTCGAAGGTGCCCGGCGTGATGGCGTAGGCCAGGTTAAACCCGTCCACGTCGGTCTCGGCCGCCCACTCCTCGAGCTGGTCGGCGATCTCCACACCGGAGCCCACGATGAACGGGCCGAGGCCGCCGATGGCGCCGGCCCGGGCGATGTCGCCGACGGTCCACTCGGAGCCGTCGTCGTTCGCGGCCTGAAAATTGGCCACGGCCGACTGGATGGCGTTGCTCTTGACGTTGCCGATCGGCTCGTCGAGCGCGAACTCGGACAGGTCGACCCCCATCCACCCGGACATGAACACCAGGGCGCCCTCCTCGCTGGCGTAGCTGAGGTAGTCGAGGTACTTGGCTTGAGCCTTCTCACTGGTCTCGTCGGTGATGATCGTGAGCAGCGTGTAGATCTTGGCCGAGTACCGGTCGCGGCCGGCCGCCTCGAGGGCATCGCGGATCTTGGTGACGGTGCCCGTGAGCACGGCCTTGGTCGACGCGGCCACGAAGATCGCTTCGGCGTTGCCGGCAGCGAACGCGATGCCGCGGCTGGAGGCGCCGGCCTGGTAGATCACGGGCGAACGCTGCGGCGACGGCTCGGAGAGGTGGATGCCCGGCACCTGGAAATGCTTGCCGGAGTGATTGATGGAGTGCACCTTGCTCGGGTCGGTGAAGATGCCGGTCTCGGTGTCGCGCACCACGGCGTCGTCCTCCCAGGAACCCTCCCACAGCTTGTACAACACCTCGAGGTACTCGTCGGCGTAGTCGTAGCGGTCGTCGTGCTCGAGCTGGTCTTCGTTGCCCATGTTGCGCGCGGCGGAGGGCAGGTAGCCGGTGACGACGTTCCAGCCGACCCGCCCCTTGGTGAGGTGGTCGAGCGTGGACATGCGGCGTGCAAAGGGGTACGGGTGCTCGTATGCGGTGCCGGCGGTGACACCGAATCCGAGGTGCTCTGTGACATATGCCATTGCGGGAATGACCAGGAGCGGGTCGGCGACGGGGATCTGTGCTCCGTTGCGGATCGCCGCCTCGTTGGTGCCGCCGTAGACGTCGTAGGTGCCCAGGACGTCGGCGAGGAAGATGCCGTCGAAGCGTCCCTTCTCGAGCAGCTTGGCGAGCTCGGTCCAGTACCCGAGGTCGGTGTAGCTCTGCGACCTGTCGTCGGGGTGGCGCCAGAGGCCGGAGGACTGGTGGGCGACGCAGTTCATGTCGAAGGCATTGAAGCGAATCTGTCTGGGCATGGATCAATGCTCACCTCTTCGCGGCCCGATCACATCCCTGCACGAAACACGACGTCACAGTGGGATGCGGCGCAGTATCTTCGAGCCGCCCTCAGCGGACGATGCATGAGTGCAAGATCCTGCACCCGCGCGGACGGTCGGGAGGGCCGGCGCGGCGGCCCGCTCCGAATGAATGGGGGTGCCTTTTCTCCCGGCCAGGTGCCATACTGGCCCGGCAACGCCCCGACCGAGCCAACGCCACCGGCGGCCGCGCACCGCATGACCACTCATCGAAGAGGAGTCCCGTGAGCACCGCGCTACTGTCCAATTTCATCAATGGCCACTTTGTGACACCGACGGGCTCCGCGCTGCTGGACATCGTCGATCCGACGACCGGGTCGATCGTGGCCCGGGCCCCGATCTCCACAGCGGGCGACGTCGACGACGCCATGCGCGCCGCCAAGGCCGCCTTTCCCGGCTGGAGCCGGAAGACCCCGGGCGAACGGCAGTTGGCGCTGCTGCGGCTGGCCGACGCCGTGGAGGCCAACAGCGACGCGATCGTGGAGGCTCAGCACCGCAACACCGGCCAGCCGCGCGCCACCATCGCCGCCGACGAGGTGGCCGCCGGGGCCGATCAACTGCGTTTCTTCGCCGGCACCGCCCGACTGCTCGAGGGCAAGTCGGCCGGCGAGTACCTCGAGGGCATGACCTCCTGGGTGCGCCGCGAACCGATCGGGGTGGTGGGCCAGGTCACCCCGTGGAACTTCCCGTTCCTCATGGCCATCTGGAAGATCGGTCCGGCCCTGGCCGTGGGCAACACCCTCGTGCTCAAGCCCAGCGACACCACCCCTGAATCCACCCTCGAACTCGCCCGGATCAGCCAGGGCATCCTGCCGGACGGCGTGATGAACATCGTGCTCGGCGATGCGAGCACCGGTGCGTTCATCGTCGAGCACCCGGTGCCCGGCCTGGTCTCGATCACCGGCAGCGTGCGCGCCGGTATGGCCGTGGCTGCCGGCGCCGCGCACACCCTCAAGCGCGCTCACCTGGAGCTCGGCGGCAAGGCGCCCGCCGTGGTGTTCGGTGACGTCGACGTGGCCAAGGTCGCCTCGGCGATCGCCGACTTCTCCTTCTATAACGCCGGCCAGGACTGCACGGCCATCACCCGGGTGCTCGTGCACGAGTCGATCCACGACGAATTCGTGGGCGCGTTCACGGCCGAGGCCGAGCTGCGCATCACCGGGTCCGCCGACGACGCCGACAACTACTTCGGGCCGCTCAACAACGTGCGGCACTTCACCGACGTGGTCGAGAAGGTGGAGGGCCTGCCGGCGCACGCGGTGATCAGCACCGGCGGCCACCGGGTGGGTGCGGCGGGCTTCTTCTTCGAACCCACCGTGGTGACCCAGGTGCGCCAGACGGATGCGATCGTGCAGGACGAGACATTCGGCCCGGTGATCACGGTGCAGAGCTTCGGCACCGAGGAGGAGGCCATCGCCATGGCCAATGACGTGCGCTACGCGCTGGCCTCGAGCGTCTGGACCCGCGACCATGCCCGGGCCCTGCGGGTCTCCCGCGACCTCGACTTCGGCGCTGTCTGGATCAACACGCACATCCTGCTGACCGCCGAGATGCCGCACGGCGGATTCAAGTACTCCGGCTACGGCAAGGACCTGTCCATGTACGGCGTCGAGGATTACACCCGCATCAAGCACGTGATGAGCGCACTCGAATGAGCTTCCATCCTCTCGACCCCCTGACCGGCCCCGAGTTCACCCAGGCGGCGGCCGTGCTCGCCCGTGAGCACGGGGTGGGTGCGGGCTGGCGGTTCGCCTCGATCGAACTTGTCGAGCCGGCCAAGGCCGCCATCGCCGAATTCGAGGCCACCGGTGTCGCCCCGGAGCGCCGGGCGCGCCTGGTGGTGCTGCATCGCGCCCAGAACCACACCTGGGTGGCGGTGGTGTCGCTGCGCACCGACGCCCTGCTCGAGTGGGGTCAGGTGGTGGGTGTGCAGGCCAACTTCACCGTCGATGAGTGGGAAGAGGCCGACGCGGCGCTGCGGGCGCATCCGGAGGTCGTGGCCGCTCTGGCCAAACGCGGCATCACAGACCTCGAGAACGTCTTCATCGACACCTGGACCTACGGCGACGCCGTGATCCCCGACGTCTACCGCGGCCTGCGCCTGGGTTGGGCCGACGTCTGGGTGCGCAGCGGTGCCGGCGCCAACCCCTACGCGGGACCGGTCAGCGGGCTGCACTTCGTGATCGACGTGAACACCATGAACCTGCTCGAAATCGAGGACACCTTTGCCGTGGACCCGCCGAGCGTGATGGGCGAGTACGTGCCGCACCTGGTGCCGGAGCGCATCCGCACCGCGAGCACGAGGCCGCCGTTGAAGCCGCTGGACATCGTGCAGCCGGAGGGCCCGAGCTTCAGCGTGGACGGCAACCTGGTGCAGTGGCAGAACTGGTCGCTTCGAGTGGGATTCAACTATCGCGAGGGCATGACGCTGCACAGGGTGACCTACACGGATGCCGGCCGCGAGCGCCCGATCGCCAACCGGCTCTCGTTCGCCGAGATGGTGGTGCCGTACCGCGACCCGAGCGTCGACCACTTCCGCCGCACCGCGTTCGACATCGGCGAGTGGGGCCTGGGGTTCATGACCACGTCGCTGGAGCTCGGCTGCGACTGCCTGGGCGAGATCCGCTACCTCGATGCCGTGCTGCACAACAGCGCCGGCGAGCCGTACTCGATCCCCAATGCCTTCTGCATCCACGAGGAAGACAACGCCGTGCTCTGGAAGCACGTCGACCACGACGGCGGCGCGGAGGTGCGCCGGATGCGCCGGCTGGTGGTGTCCTTCCACGTGACCGTGGCCAACTACGAGTACCTCGTCTACTGGCGGTTCTACCAGGACGGCAACATCGAGTGTGAGGTACGCGCCACCGGCATCATGGTGGTCACCCACCTCGAGCCCGGCCAGCCGCACCCCAACGGCACCCTCGTCGACGAGCGCACCTACGCGCCGTTCCACCAGCACTTCATCGTGGCCCGGATGGACCTCGACATCGACGGCCCGGCCAACACCGTGTACCGCAGCGAGACCCGCATCGAACCGATCGACGCTGCCAACCCCCTCGGGCTGGCACTCACCCAACAGAACACCCCGATCGAGACCGAGGGCTTCGATGACTTCGACTGGAACACCCAGCGGGCCTGGAAGGTGGTCAACGAGCAGACCCTGAACGGGCTCGGCACCCCGGTGTCGTACAAGCTCGTGCCGGGCGGCGCCATCCCGTCGTTCTTCCACCCCGAAGCCCCGGCCCTCACCCGGGCTCAGGTGATCGGCCACACGGTGTGGGTCACTCCCAACGACGACGCTCAGCGTTGGCCCTGCGGCGAGTTCGTGAACCAGAGCGGCGTCGACCACGGCCTGCCCGAGTGGATCCAGGCCGGCCGCGCCGTACGCGATACCGATGTGGTGCTCTGGTACACCTTCGGCATCCACCACATCACCCGGCCGGAGGAATGGCCGGTGATGCCGGCCGACATCGTCTCGTTCTGGTTGAAGCCGGTGGGCTTCTTCGACCGCAACCCGTCGCTCGACGTGGAACCGAGCGCCGCGCACTGCGCCCCGGGAATGGAGCACGGCGGGATGGCCGACCACCCACACGAGCACAGCAGCCATGAACACAGCACGGACGAACACAGCATGGACGAACACAGCACGGATGAACACAGCACGGATGAACACAGCACGGATGCGCCGGCCACGGAACCAAGGAGAACAGCGTGACGCGAGTACCGAACTATGTGGTGGCCTTCGAGGCCACCGCCCAAGGCCGCGAGGCCCTCGAGCTGGGCATCGCGATGGCCAGGATCACCGCGGCCGAACTGCGCATCTGCCTGGTGTTGCAGCGCGTCACCGCGGCCCCGGCGAAGATCCACGCCGCGAGCAGCGACTTCGAGGTTCTCCTGGCCGACCAGGCCACGAAGTGGCTCGAGCAGGCCGCCGGCTGGGTGCCCGCCGATGTCACGTCCACGACCCATCTGCTCTGGGCCGACTCCACATCTGAGGGCCTGATCCAGGCCAGCGCAGACCTCGATTCCGACCGGATCGTGGTGGGCGCCGCCCGCGGCGGACTGTTCAACAGGTTCACCATCGGCAGCGTCGCCAACGCCCTCTTGCATGCCTCCCCCGTACCCGTTGCCCTCGCCCCACACGGGTACCGCGCGCCGGCCCAGCTCACCCGGATCACCTGCGCCATCGGCACCCGGCCGGGCTGGGAAGCCCTGCTCGACTCGCTGGTGGCATTCTCCGACGGGCTGAGAGTGGACCTGCGCTTCGTGACCCTGGTGGAGGTCGACGCGGCCCGCGAGAAGCAGTCACCGGCCGCCGCGGGCAGCACCGCCCACCTCGACGCCGTGCTCGCCTACTACGAGCGGCACTCGACCAGCCACGGCGTCATCACGACCGAGGTCGGCACCGGCAAGAGCGTCGAAGACGCGGTCGAGGCCCTCGACTGGCGGCCCGATGAGCTCGCATTCGTCGGGTCAAGCCGGCTGGCCGCGCCGCGCACGATCTTCCTCGGCATCACCGCCCACCGCATGCTGCACGCCCTGCCGGTGCCGCTCGTCGTCGTCCCGACCTCGGCCACCCGCACCTGATCCAACCCGTTCGCTGATTTCGACCCGTAGCTGATCCGACCAAAGGACAGGTTCATGGCACAGTCATCCGCCTCCGGCGCCACGCCGGCCACCACCTCCACCTCATCCAGCGCCGGCGGTCTGTCCGCCAAGGGCCTGAGTGCCGGCAGCGTGGGCCTCCTCGGCGCCACCGTGATCGGCATCTCCTGCATCGCCCCCGCGTACACTCTCACCGCCTCGCTCGGCCCCACCGTCGCGGCCGTGGGCACCCAGATGCCGGGGATCTTCATGGTCGGCTTCATCCCGATGCTGCTCGTGGCGCTCGGCTACCGCGAACTCAACAACGCCATGCCGGATGCCGGCACCTCGTTCACCTGGGCGACCCGCGCGTTCGGGCCGTGGCTGGGCTGGATGGGTGGCTGGGGTCTGATCGTGGCCACGGTGGTGGTGCTGTCCAACCTCGCCGGGGTGGCCGTGGACTTCTTCTACCTGATGCTCGCGCAGCTGTTCGACAACCCCGGCCTGGCCGACCTGGCCGGCAACGTCTGGATCAACATCTTCACCTGTCTGGTCTTCATGGTCGGCGCCTGTTACGTCTCCTATCGGGGCATGGAGGCCACCAAGATGGTGCAGTACGTGCTCGTCGCATTCCAGCTGCTCGTGTTGATCTGGTTCAGCGTCGCGGCGCTCATCCACTTCTCCGACGGCACCGCGTTCGACGCCCTCGGCTTCAGCGCCAGCTGGTTCAACCCGTTCCTCACCCCGTCGTTCTCGGCATTCGCCGCCGGGGTGTCGCTGTCGATCTTCATCTACTGGGGCTGGGACGTCACGCTCACCATGAACGAGGAGACCAAGGACCCGGCCCGGACGCCTGGCCGGGCGGCGACCCTCACGGTGGGCATCATCTTCGTGCTGTACATCCTGGTCGCGGTGTCGGCGCTGATGTTCTCCGGTGTCGGCACCGGCGAGCTGGGGCTGGGCAACGAAGACATCCAGGGCAACGTCTTCGCGGCGCTGGCCGGCCCGGTGATGGGCCCGTTCGCGATCCTGATGTCGCTGGCCGTGCTGTCCAGTTCGGCGGCCTCGCTGCAGTCCACCTTCGTGGGCCCGGCCCGCACGATGCTCTCGATGGGCCACTACCGAGCGTTCCCCAAGCGGTTCGCCTCGATCAGCCCGCGGTTCAAGTCGCCGGGTTTCGCGACCGTGATCGCCGGTGTGGTGGCCTGGGGGTTCTACGCGGTGATGCGGGTGCTGAGCACCGATGTGCTCACCGACACCATCCTCACCCTGGGCATCATGATCTGCTTCTACTACGGCGTCACGGCGTTCGCCTGCGTCTGGTTCTTCCGCCGCGAGGTGTTCTCCAGCACCCGGGCGTTCCTGCTCAAGCTGCTCGCCCCGCTGCTGGGCGGCATCATCCTGGCCGTGATCTTCGCCACGACCCTGATCGACAGCACCAATCCCGACTACGGCAGCGGCTCGGAGATCGGCGGCGTCGGCCTGGTGTTCATCCTCGCGATGGTCCTCTTCCTCACCGGCATCGTCCTGATGCTCATCATGCGCAGGGTCGACCCGGCCTTCTTCCAGGGCAAGACCCTGACCAAGGGCACCTCCCGCGACGCGTGAGTCTTGTCTCGGGATCGGCGCCGTTCCGGCCGTGGTTGACTGTCTGCCATGGGGAAGTGGAGCGGTGACACCTGGCTGGGCTGGGCTCTCGTGCTGTTCTGCCTGTCGCTGGCATCGACATTCATTGCCGGTGTCGCCGGGTTCAATTTTGACCCCGACGATTATCCGAGCTCCTATTACGCCGCTCGGGTTCCCGGCCTTGTCGGGGTCATGGTTGTGTCGCTGGTGATTCCGGCGCTGGCTGCCGCGGCATCGGTCTTGTCCGCGCGTGCCGAACCACGTGAGGCGCGGCGGACCACGACCGCGACAGTCATCCTGGTTCTGGCGCTGTCATCTGTCTGGTTGTGCTTGGTGCTCGGGATCGACTCGGTGCAGCAGGCCATCGAATTCTCTGAGCATGCTCCGATGTAGGTGCCGAGGTCCGCTGCGGCGCAGTTGAGCCGCCCGACCGGCACCATCCGCTCACCTCGCTGAACACACTCTCAGGCGGCCGCCCCTCCCGGACAGCTTCTGGTTGTTTCCCTTTCACCTTCGATTCGTACACTCCCCAGTGATCGGCTTCACAAGGTCTGACTGTGGAAAGTGACGTGTGCGATGTCGTATTTTGTGGAACTGGTCGATCACCGCCTGGCCAGGCTGCTCACCCCCGCCAGGCGGGATTGGCTTCGGAGTCCCCGCACCCTGCTGCTCGGCTTCCTCGGGCTGCACCTGCTCTTCCTGTTCGCGCTGCTGCCGACCATCCTCACCGGCCGGGTGCTGGGCGACCTGCCGCTCTATCGGGTCTGGGCCGAGCAGGCGCTGGCCAACGGCGTGTGGCAGGGCATCGACGTCGAGTGGGTGTATCCCATCGGCGCGATCGTGCCGATCGTGCTGGCGGATGCGGCCGGCCCACTGCTGTACCAACTGCTCTGGTTCGTGATGACCGGGGCCCTCAACGCCGCGGCCATCGGCATCCTCACCGACTGGGGCCGCGATCGGGCCGGCTACCGGGCGGCCTGGTTCTGGCTGGCCTTCAGCCTGCTGCTCAGCCCCGTCGGACTGCTGCGCCTCGAGGGGCTCAGCGCCCCACTGGTGATCATGGGCCTGGTGCTGGTGGCCCGCCGCCCCGTGCTGGCCGCCGCCCTGCTCACCGCGGCGACCTGGATCAAGGTCTGGCCGGCCGCGGTGCTGCTCGCCGTCGTGGCGGCGAGCCGGCGCCGGGTGAGCGTGGTCGTCACCGGCGGAGTGATCACGGCCGGTATCGCCGGCGCCGTCTGGGCGGCCGGAGGCCTGCGGTTTCTGACCGGCTTCGTCACCATGCAATCCGACCGGGCCCTGCAGCTCGAGGCGCCGGTGACGACCCCGTGGGTGTGGCTGGCCGCGATGGGCCAGCACGGCACCACGATCTACCAGAACCACGCCATCGCCACCCGCGAAGTGAGCGGCCCCGGCGCCGGCTTCGTGGCGGCCGCCATGACCCCGCTGATGTTCCTGGTCATCGCCGGCATCTTCGTTCTGCTCCTGCTGGCCCTGCGTCGCAGCCGCGACAACGCCCAGCTGGTGCTTCTGGGCGCATTGGCCCTGGTGACCACGTTCGTGGTGCTCAACAAGGTGGGTTCGCCGCAGTACATGCTGTGGATCGCCCCGGTCGTGGCCGTCGGCGTGGCCCACGACTGGGTTGTCTGGCGGGTGCCGGCCTATCTCACGATCGTGATCGGCGGGTTGACCACCCTGATCTTCCCGATCTTCTACCTGCCCCTGGTGCACGGGGATGCCGGTGCGATCCTGCTGCTCACCGTGCGCAACGCTCTGCTCGTGGTGCTGCTCGGCTGGTCGGTCCTGGCCCTGTGGCGCACGGCCTTCGCGAGCTCGCCGGCATCCGTATCGGGCGTCAGCGCGCCGGAGCGCGTGGCCTGGCCACCCGCTGACGCCACCAGTTTGCGGGGCGACCCGGCCACACGAGGCAGAATAGGGAGGTGACTGCTACAACGACCTTCGCCCTCGTCCGCCACGGCCAGACCGATTGGAACGCCATCGGGCGCATCCAGGGGGCCACCGATGTGCCCCTCAACGACGTGGGCCGGGGCCAGGCCACGGAGGCGGTCGCACCGCTCTCGCAGTACGAATGGGACTTCGTCGTGGCATCGCCGCTGTCCCGTGCGGCCGAGACGGCCGACATCATCGCCGCGGACCTGGACCTCGAGGTGACCCGCCACCTGCCCGGCCTCGTCGAGCGCAACTACGGACCGGCGGAGGGGCTCTCCGCCGGACCCACGCTCGACGCCCTGCGGGCCGACGGCGACTCCGGCAGCTTCCGTGGTGCCGAGGCGGCGCTCAGCGTGTCCAACCGCGGCCTTGGTGCGCTGCGCCAGCTCGCCGAGGACTACCCGGGCGCCCGCATCATCGTCGTCTGCCACGGCACCCTGATTCGCCTCAGCCTGATGGCCGCCCTCGAGCGGGACATCCCGCCGATCCTGAACGCGGCAATGTCGGTCGTGCAGTTCAGCCCCGAGGCCGGCTGGACCGCATCCGTCATCAACAACGAGCCGCTCGAGGCCGACGCCGTGGCCCTCGCCGGCTAACTGTTCCCGCTGCGGACAAATGGTCCCGGCACACCGGGCGCATATGTCCGCATGGGCAACAGGTGCGGCTGCCTGACCGGCTAGCGACGGGTGGACACCGTCACGGTGAACTTGGTGTTGCGGCCGACCTGATGGGTCGGTCCCACGATGCGGGTGAGGGCGGGGCGATAGCCGAGGTGGGTGTTCCACACGGTCCACAATTCGCCGCCGGGGCGCAGGACTCTGGCCGCATCCTCGAAGAGCTTCAGGGCGATGCCGGCGTGCACCGACGACCCGATGTGGAACGGCGGGTTCAGCAGGATCAGCTCGGCGGACGCGTCGGGTTGCGCGCTCAGCGCGTCGTCGCGCAGCACCCGCACCCGATCCATTACGCCGTTGGCCGACATGGTGGCCAAGGCGGAGGCGACGGCCGCGGCGGACTGGTCGCTCGCCACCAGCTGCAGGCCGGGGCGACGCTGGGCGAGGGCGGCCGCGAGCACCCCGGTACCGCAGCCCAGGTCGACGGCGGTGACGGCATCCGGCTTCATGCGGTCGAGGAATTCGAGCAGGTAGCGGGTGCCGATGTCGATGGTGGTGCCGGCGAAGGCGGCGCCGTGGGCGCAGACGGTGAGACCCAGGTCGGGGTGCTCGACCGTACGCGGCCACGCCGGGCCGGCCTGGTCAGTGCTGTCCGAGACCGTCGGCTGCGTAATGATCAGGACACGCGACTTCTGCCGCGCCGGCGTGACGTGCAGCTCGCCGAAGTGCCGGCGCAGCACCTCGTTCATGGCCACAGTCATGTGCTTGATGCGGCCACCGGCGACCACGGTCACGTCGGGGGCGGCGAAGCGGGCGATGGTGCCGGCCAGCTCGTCGAGGGCGGCCAGGCTGCGCGGCAGCTGCAGCAGCACCAGGCGGGCCCCGGTGAACAGCTCGGCGCCCAGCTGCACATGCCGGTACGCCCCGGTGAGGCCGGCCAGATCGGGCACGCTGCTCGCCAGATCGGCCGCGTTGTGATCGAGGGCGTGTTCGCCGGAGAGCGCGTCCTGGTAGACGCGCACCTCAGGCTGCGCTCCCAGCCGCGCGGTCAGCTGCGCCACCGCCGCGAGCGTCAGGGCACCGTAGTGGTCCTCGAGCACCACGACCTCGCCGACACCGGCCGTGGCCAGTCCCGCCGCGGCCTCGTCCAGGATCAGCCGGTCGCTCGCGTCGACGGCGAAAAGATTGGTCGCCTCGACATCGGGCCAGCGGCGCAGGCGCTCGAAAGGAAAGTCAGGCATCCGCTCAGAATAGCCGCCAGGGACTCGAACGGCTCAGCGAGGCCGGTGCGGCGTGGGACAATAAGAGACCCCTTCACCCAACCGTCACGGACACCGCACCTTATGGCCCACAACCTCAGCGATCTGCAGATCGCGCGCCTCGTCGGGCCACAGGCATATTCGCGTGGGGTGCGTTACGCCAAGGAGGGCCGGGTTGAAGACCAGGTCTGGCAGCTGGGCGGCAGCCGCCTGCTCGGCACCGTCGGCGGCACCCAGGCCCGACCCTATGACGTCACCGTGACATTTCAGCAGGATTCCAACGGCACCGTGGTGCGCGCATCCGGCACCTGCAGCTGCCCGATGGGCCTGAACTGCAAGCACGTCGTCGCACTGCTGCTGGCCAGCCGGTCCACGGCCGCCGACCTCGCCCGTGCACGCTCGGCAGATTCCCAGCGTCCCCACACCAGTGCCCCCGCCACCTGGCAGAGTGCCCTGGCACCGCTCACCAGGGCGCCGGAGGCCGAGCCGCCGACGGGCACCGCCCTCGCCCTGCAGTTCGAGTTACTGCCGCCGCCGCGCGCCGCGCGGCTGCCCGCCCCGAGCGTGTCGCTCGCCCGCCTGGGCGTGCGCCCGATGGTGCGCGGCAAGAAGGGCAAGTGGATCCGCGGCAACCTCACCTGGGACAACCTCTCCTACTCCCGCGGCATGCTCAACCGCGCCCAGTTGCTGGTGCTCTCCGCCATCTTCGAGCTCTACTCCTCCGGCCAGCGTTACCACGTGACCACCGACCCGTGGCTGCACCTGGACGGGTTCGCCAACCGCGCCCTCTGGGGTCTGCTCGGCGAGGCCCGCGAGGCCGGCATCCCCTTCATCGGCACCACACCCGGACAGGAGCCGGTGACGGTCTCGGACGAACCCGCCGAACTGTCGCTCGACATCCGCCGCGACCACGGCGGCCTCACCCTCTCCCCCACCGTCTCCCTCGGCGGCCAGTTGCTCGACCGCAGCGCCCTGGGCTACATCGGTGACCCGGCGCACGGCCTGTTCACCTGGACGACCACCAGCACCGACGTGCGCCTCACCATCGCCCCCCTCGCGCGCCAGCTCGGCCGCGACCTGCGGGTTCTCGCCTCGGCGCACACCCCCATCACGATTCCGCCCGACGAGGAGAACGTCTTCCTCGCCGACTTCTACCCGTTCCTGCGCGGCCAGCTCTCGCTGATCAGCACCGACGAGTCGTTCGACCTGCCCGACACCGCCCGCCCGGTGCTGGCCCTGTCGATCATCGCCCACGCGGATGCCCGCATCGGCTTGCACTGGGAGTGGCAGTACACCGGCGGTGCCGGCGCCTCGGGCGCCCCGGCCATCGCGCCCCTGCACGGCCCGGCCACCGACGACGCCCCGGCCGGCTACCGGGACACGGCCGACGAGGCCCGCATCCTGCATGCCGTCAGCGGCATATTCGCGGGATTCCCCGCCCACCAGCCGGCCTTGTTCGCCGCGGAGCTGACCGGTTCAGCCGGCGCTGCCGATTCCCCGGGCATCCTGCGCGCCGACGCCACCCTCGACGGCGCCCGCATGATCGAGTTCCTCGAGGCCGTGCTGCCGGTGCTCGAGGCCACGGACGACCTGCTCGTGCAGTTCGTCGGCGACGCCCCGGAGTACCGCGAGGCCGCCGAGCCGCCCACCCTCACCTTCGCCACCTCGGCGCGGGCCGAGAGCCGGGACTGGTTCGACCTCTCGGTGCGGGTCACCGTCGACGGCGAGGATGTGCCCTTCGACGAGGTCTTCAGGGCCCTGGCCACCGGCCAGGAACTGATGATCCTGCCGGACGGCACCTACTTCAGCCTGGACCGGCCCGAACTGCAACAGCTGCGCCACCTCATCGAAGAGGCCCGCGGCCTGCAGGACTCCCCGAACGACTCGCTGCGCATCAACCGGGCCCAGTCCGACCTCTGGGAGGAACTGCAGGACCTCGGCAGTGCCGAAGCCGAGGCCGCCGCCTGGCGTGACACCCTCGCCGGCCTCGCCGACGGCGCCACGATCGCGCACCGGGAGCTGCCCGCCGCCGTGCAGGCATCGCTCCGGCCCTACCAGCAGACCGGGTTCGACTGGCTCGGCTTCCTCTACGACACCGGCCTCGGCGGCGTCCTCGCCGACGACATGGGCCTGGGCAAGACCCTGCAGGCCATCGCTCTCATCGTCGACGCCCGCGAACGACAGAGCGAACGCCGCCCGTTCCTGGTCGTCGCGCCCACCAGCGTGGTGCACAACTGGGCCACCGAGTGCGCCAGGTTCGCCCCCGGCCTCTCGGTCGCCGCGATCACCGAGACCACCGCCAAGCGCGGTGCGTCTCTGGCCGAGGCCGTGACCACGGCGGATGTCGTGATCACCTCGTACACCCTGTTCAGGCTCGATTTCGACGAGTACGACGCCGTCAGCTGGGCGGGCCTGCTGCTCGACGAGGCCCAGTTCGTGAAGAACCACAAGTCCAGGGCGCACCAGTGTGCCAAGCGGCTGCAGGCCCCGTTCAAGCTCGCCATCACCGGCACGCCGCTGGAGAACAACCTGATGGAACTGTGGTCGCTGCTCTCGATCACCGCCCCCGGCCTGTTCCCCAGCGCCGCCCGCTTCTCCGACTACTACCAGCGGCCCATCGAGACGCAAGCCGACGGTGACAGGCTCGGCCAGCTGCGCCGGCGCATCCGCCCGTTCATGCTGCGCCGCACCAAGGACCAGGTGGCCAGCGACCTGCCCGCCAAGCAGGAGCAGGTGCTCGAACTCGAACTGCACCCGCGCCACCGCCGGGTGTATCAGATGCACCTGCAGCGCGAACGGCAGAAGGTGCTCGGACTGCTCGGCGACCTCAACCAGAACCGGTTCGAGATCTTCCGGTCGATCACCATGCTGCGCCAGCTCAGCCTGGATGCGAGCCTGTACGACGACAAGTACGCCGACATCCCCTCGAGCAAGCTGGATGTGCTCATGGAGCTACTCGAAGACGTCGTCGCCGAGGGGCACCGCACTCTGATCTTCAGCCAGTTCACCGGCTATCTCGCCAAGGTGCGCACCCGCCTCGACGCCGCCGGCGTGACTTACTCCTACCTGGACGGGCGCACCCGCAACCGGGCCGCGGCGATCGACGGGTTCAAGAACGGCGACACCTCGGTGTTCCTGATCAGCCTCAAGGCCGGTGGCTTCGGCCTCAACCTCACCGAGGCCGACTACTGCATCCTGCTCGACCCCTGGTGGAACCCCGCCGCCGAGGCGCAGGCCGTTGACCGGGCACACCGCATCGGCCAGACCAAGAACGTGATGGTCTACCGTCTGGTGGCCACCGACACGATCGAGGAGAAGGTGATGGCGCTCAAGGCCGTCAAGGCCAAACTCTTCGACAGCGTCATGACCGATGGCGGCGCCCAGGGAACCGGCCAGGGGCTCACAGCCTCCGACATCCGCGAACTGCTCGAGTAGCGCCGGACGTGACCGATATTCCCGCCGGCCCGGCGGCCGACCAGGCTGTCGATCACGCCGTCGACCAGGCCGTCGAGGCCCGCGAGCGGCTCAAGCAGGCCGCTCGGCGCGCCCACCGCAGCCGGTCGGTGCGGGCCTCCGCCCGGCTCGGGCTGCTCGCCAACGGCCTGGTGCACGCCCTGATCGGAGGAATCGGCCTGCGCATCGCGAACGGCCAGCCCGGCGAAGCCGACCAGCTCGGCGCGCTGAGCGCCATCGCCAACGGCCCCGGCGGCATTGCCGTGCTCTGGTTGTCGACGGTGTCGTTGTGGGGCCTGGCGCTCTGGCAGGGCACCAACGCCGCGTTCAGCGTGGCGCCCAATCGACGGGTCCTCGTGTTCCGCCGCTGCCTCAACGTCGGCAAGGCCCTCGGCTTCGCGCTGCTGGGCACCGTCACGTTCGCGGTCGCGCTCGGCGCCAGGGCCGGCGGCGCCGAGACGGTGCGGCGCGCCGACGACGCCATCGTGGAGAGCCCCGTGGGCCTGTTCCTGCTGCTGGTCGTGGGCAGCACCGTGGCCATCATCGGCGGCGGCCTCGTCTGGCGTGGTCTGCGACGCAACTTCCGCGAGGAGCTGCGCTACCTCTGGGGGCCCACCAAGGTCATCGTGCTCGGCCTGGGAGTGTTCGGCCACGTCACCAAGGGGATCGCGTTCCTGGTCACCGGCGGGCTACTGCTCGCCGCCGCCGTGTTCGCCGATGTGCGCTGGGTGGGTGGCCTGGACGCCGGGCTGCGCTACCTGCTCACCCTGCAATCGGGCCCGATCCTGCTCAACGTCGTCGCTGCGGGCCTGATCGCTTTCGGACTGTACCTGGTGGCCCGGGCGGCGTTCCTGCGGCACTAACAGCCGAACAGCGCAGTCAGGCTGAGAGTTGGATGAGGGCCCGACGATCTGCTTCAATTTCGAAGTACTCTGTGGGCATGGACATTCGCGAGATCCCCCTCACCGCCGCCGACGGCTCCACCACCTCGCTGGCCGAGTACGCCGACAAGGTTGTGCTCGTGGTCAACGTCGCCTCCCGCTGCGGCCTGACACCGCAGTACGAGACCCTCGAACAGCTGCAGCGCACGTACGCCGACCAGGGCTTCACAGTGCTCGGCTTCCCCTGCAACCAGTTCGCCCTCGGCGAGACCGGATCGAGCGAGAAGATCGCCGAATTCTGCTCCACCACCTACGGCGTCACCTTCCCGCTGATGGAGAAGACGAAGGTGAACGGTGGCTCCCAGCATCCGCTCTACGCCGAGCTCACCCAAACGCCGGATGGCGCGGGCAAGGCCGGCAAGGTCAAGTGGAACTTCGAGAAGTTCGTGATATCGCCCTCCGGTGCGGTCCAGCGGTTCCGCCCGACCACCCTGCCCGACTCCCCCGAGGTCATCGCGGCTATCGAGTCCGGCCTGGCGGAGCTGAAGCCCGCCGCCTAACCGTTCTCGGAGTTCGGCACCCCGTAGGACGCCGCGCTGTGCATCTCGATGGCCACATACGGTTCGTCGCCGACCACCCAGGCGTTGTGCCCGGACGGAATGAGGTAGGAATCGCCGACGGTGATGGTGGCCGTGGCCCCGTCGTCGAGCATGACCTCCAGGGTGCCCGACAGGCAGTAGCCCACGTGCAGGAGGCGACAGGAATCGGTGTTCACCGTCGGCTTGATGTTGTCGGCCCACGTCCAGCCCGGCTGCATCGTCATACGGCCGACCGAGAACTCGTCCAGGTGGTTCAGTTCCAGCAGAGTCTTCTCCGGCGCGCGACGCTCGTCAGGCGTGCTGTGCGACTTGACCTGCAGGGTGTGCGCAGTGGTGGCCATGGTGTCTTCCCAACTCTGGCGGGCCCATCAAGAAGGTCGGACACGCGGCCCACCCTGACGTGCCTGGCACGTGACCGAGCCAGACTAAACCCACCTGGCGAGGCCTGAAAGCCCGGGCTCGGATCTCCGTGAGCGAGCACCGACTGTTCCCCATCCAATAGTGGTTGAGGTGGGCGGCTAGGAACCGAACGCCAGGCGGGCGTCGGCATACGTGGCGGCGACCGTCGTGGTGCCGGTGCCGGTGCCAGGGGCGTCGGCGTCGGCGTTGATGTCGACGGGGGCGGGGGCGTCGTCGAAGCGGCGCACCGGTTGTGCGTCCAGGTCGCCGGGCTCCGTGGTCCAGGCGCGCGGGGTCCAGGCGGGCCAGCCGGGATCTCCGTCGTTGATGAAGGACACCGCGGCTCCGTGCACCTCGTCGGCCAGCCGCTGGGACGGGGCGGGACCGGCCAGCGCCGCCACCCGCGGGGCGTCCAGCGCATCGAAGAAGAACGGCAGATCGAGGCAGTGCAGCGCCCCGCCGAGGGTGGGCGAGCGCCACGCGAACGCCCAGAGCCAGCTGGGCGCCGCATCCGTTGTGGCGGCCTCTGCCCTCGCTTCGGCGACCCGCAGCATGACGCCGCGGATGGCGCGGTCGGAGGCGAACTGGCCCAGCAGTTCGGCGGTACCGAGCCTGTCGTGCGCCGCGGCGTACGCCCGCGCCGACGGCGCGGCGACGCCGAGACGGCCGAGCACTTCCGCGGCATCTTCGCCGGCCAACTCGTCGGTGAGGTCGGCTATGGCGAAGTTGAATTCGTGGTCGGTGCTGCCCAGCATCAACGGCTTGGCGGCGCCGATGCCCGCCCGCACGGCGTCGACCGTGGCCAACGGGACCAGGTCGCCGTCGACGACCGGTCCGAACGGGAGACCGGCTACGAGGGCGTTCGCGATCTCGCCCAGCGGGCCGGCGGGGGTGCCGGCGGCGAAGGCCGTCGCCCGCGGCTGCTCGGCGAGGATCTGGTTTTCGGTGAGCGCCCCGAGTCCCGCCCGGGTGGGCGCAACGCCGGCCAGGGCGGCCAGGCGCCGACCGGTCCGCTCCGCTTGGTCGGGCACGAGATAGGTGGCCACCCCGGAGATGACGATGGCCAGCGCGAACAGCGGTTGCGCCCGCGGCATCGTCAACAGGGTGAGCACGGCGCCGCCGCCCGCGGATTGCCCGGCGATCGTTACCCGGGCCGGGTCGCCGCCGAAGACCTGGATGTTGTCGCGTACCCACGCGAGCGCCAGCAGCCAGTCGAGCACGCCGCGGTTCAGCGGCGCATCCTCGATCCACCCGAAGCCGTCGAAGCCGAGCCGGTACGACACGTTCACGGTGACAACACCGTGCCGGTTGAAGCTCGCGCCGTCATACCACGGGCTCGCTGCCGACCCGGAGGTGTAGCCGCCGCCGTGGATGTAGACCAGCACGGGCAGGCCGGCACCGGCGGGCGCCGGGGCGGGGTCGGGGGTGAACACGCTCAGGTTCAGCGTCGACTCGCCCGGGAAGCTGGGCTCGGGCACCAGAGTGCTGTCGCCACCGTCGATGCGTTGCGGGGTGGCGCCGGGGCTGCCGGCATCCCGCACGCCGGACCAGGCCGGGTGCGGCACCGGGGCCGCGAAGCGCAGCTCCCCGACCGGCGGGGCGGCGTAGGGAATGCCGAGGAACGCTGTCGACCCGGGGCGCCGGACGCCGCGGACGATCCCCGCCGTTGTCGTGACCTCGACGGTGTTCATGGGGCGCCCTTTCACTGAGACGGTGGTGGTGCACCGCGATTGAGGTTATCGCGCAGAGCGCCGCCGGGTCTGGCCCCGACGGCGTCCGGCGCGCAGAATGGATGCGCCACACCGCGGTGAGCATTCGCCGTGGACCGTTCACCGCGCGAGGAGCACACCATGGCCAAGCTGATCTGCACCTTCATCACCTCCCTGGACGGCTATGTGGCCGACACCGAGGGCAACTTCGACTGGAGTACCCCGAGCGATGAGGTGCACACCTTCGTCAATGACCTGGAGCGTTCGGTGGGCACCTACCTGTACGGCCGGCGGTTGTATGAGGTGATGGTGGCCTGGGAAACCATGCACCTGAACGACGACGCCCAGCCGGCCGTGATGCGCGACTACACCGCGATCTGGCAGGCGGCAGAGAAGATCGTCTACTCCAGGACCCTGGCCGAACCACTCAGCCGGCGTACCCGCATCGAGCGCAGCTTCGACCCGGAGGCGGTGCGGGCGCTCAAGGCTTCGGCCACCGCCAACCTGTCGATCGGCGGTCCGCACCTGGCGGCACAGGCCTTCGCGGCCGGGCTGGTCGACGAGGTGCAGCTGTTCATCTCCCCCATCGTGGTGGGCGGCGGCCTGAAGGCCGTGCCCGACGGCCTGCACCTCGGTCTCGAGCTGACGGACGAGTACGCGTTCCGGAACGGCGTGGTGTACCTGGGCTATCGCGTACGGCACTGACCGCACACGATAATCTGGGGCTGCGCCGGCACCCCCGGCCCCACCAGATTGGACCAGACGATGACGCCTGACCGTGCTCCTGACCGTTCGATCGCCGCATCCACCCGCGCCCTCGTCATCGGCGAGGCCCTCATCGACATCGTGCGGCGCCCGGGCGCCGAGCCGGTGAGTCACGCGGGCGGCAGCCCGATGAACGTGGCGTACGGACTCGGCCGGCTCGGTGTGCCGACCACCCTGGTCACCCAGATCGGGGCAGACCCGTTCGGCGAGATCATCGCGGGGCACCTGCGCGCGGCCGGCGTCGACCTGCTGCCGGGGTCGGTCACGACCGGCGCCACCTCGAGCGCCACCGCCATCCTGGATGCGGCCGGCGCCGCCACCTATGACTTCGACCTGCGCTGGGAGCTGCCATCGGTGGCGCTGCCCGCCCCGTGCGCCTTGATCCACACGGGCTCGATCGCCGCGATCCTGCAGCCCGGCGGCCGGGTCGTGTTGACCGCGTTCACCGGCGCCCCGGCCGGCACCCTGCTCAGCTACGACCCCAATGTGCGGCCCGGCATCATGGGCAGCCGTGCCGACGTGGTGCGAGCCGTCGAAGAGCTCTCCCGGGCCGCGCACGTGGTGAAAATGAGCGACGAGGATGCCGCGTGGCTCTATCCGGGGCGGAGCCTGGACCAGATTGCCCGGGAATACGTGGCGGCCGGGGTGGCCCTGTTCGCCATCACCCGAGGCGGAGACGGCGCCCTGCTGCGGGCCGGCGGGGCCACGGCCGAGCTGGCCGCGCATCCGGTGACCGTGGTCGACACCATCGGCGCCGGTGACTCGTTCATGTCGGGGCTGCTCTACGCGATCCTCGTGAACGATGCCACCGAGGCCATCCTGCAGAACACCCTCGGCGCCGCCGACCTCGGTCGCCTGGGCCAGACCGCCCTGGCGAGCGCGGCGATCACGGTGTCGCGTGCGGGCGCCAACCCGCCCACGGTGGCGGAGCTGTTCGCGCGCTGACCCGCCCCTTCCACCGCACCGATGCAGACAGCGTGGGGCAAGTCAATCCCCTTGAACGCTGCAGCGACCCTGGCTTTACTGTGCCTACGTTGTCCCCATTGAGTGGGTCTCTGGCAACGGGTAACAGGAAGTTTGGTGCGACATGGCGGTCACAACAACCGATACGGCAGTGCAAGTCTCGGTAGAACTCACTCCCACGGATGGAGTGGTGATCGAGGGTAATTCGCTGGGGGTCACCATACGCATCACCGCGCTCCGGCCGGCGTTGATCGAGCACGCCGAGCTGACGCTGATCCGCAAGGTCAACTACACCTACGGCCGCGGCAACATCTACGGCGGCGTGTTCCCCGCCCGCGAACGCACCACCGAGCTGCTCACCACGGTCACGGTGCCGGCGCCGGGTGCAATCCCGGCCGGCCAGACCCGGGTGTTGTCGGGCAGCCTGAGCATTCCCACCGACGGCCCGGCCTCGGTGCGGGGCGACCTGATCGACGTGGGCTGGTCTGTGCGTTGCGTCCTGCATGCCGCCGGTGGTCAGATCATCAAGCGGGAACGACTGATCGACGTGCAGTCCTGGGGCCAGACCAGCGCCACCGACATCGGCCATCCGCCGGTCGGCGAACACCTCGGACAGGTCGCCCTGGAGTTCATCGCGTTGTCCTCCCGGGTGCTGGAACCCGGCACCCCGCTCACGGGCGTCCTGCGGGTGCGTCCCCGCGACGAGATCTCGACCCGGGGCGTGCGCGTGCAGCTGGTGCGCTGCGAGGAGGTCTGGGGCGGACCCGGCCAGGTCGCCGACCCCGACGCCAGCGAGTCCGAGGGCTACCGGCACACCGAAGCCGTGACGGCCGCCGTCGTGGTGGGCCCCGCCGGGATGCTCACCCCCGGCACGGTGGTCGATCTGCCGTTCACGGTCGAAACACCCGCGGGCCTGCCGGCACCGTCGTTGTCCATCGGTAACCTGCACGTGCGCTGGGAAATCCGGGCCGTCGTCGACCTGCCCCTGCGCCTGGACCCGCGGCTCTCGCTCGACCTGCTCGCCGTCACGGCCAGCCGGCAACCGAGTGATTCCGGCCGCCCCGGGGCCCTCGACACCGACTGAGCACCGGTCTCACCAGGATTGAGAAGGCGGAGTGCTGGATCGCATCCGGTTCTCCTGTTGGACAGTGGGCTCCGAGCGGAGCAGCCTGAGGGTATGGAATACACACACCTCGGTCGTTCCGGCCTGTCCGTTTCGCGCCTGTGCCTCGGCACCATGAACTTCGGGCCCGAGACCGACGAGCCCACCTCGTTCGGCATCATGGACGCTGCCAGGGCGGCGGGCATCAACTTCTTCGACACCGCCAACGTCTACGGCTCCAAGCAGGGCCGGGGCGCCACCGAGAGCATCCTGGGCCGCTGGTTCGCGCAGGGCGGCGAGCGGCGCGAGGACACCGTGCTGGCCACCAAGGTCTACGGCACCATGTCCGACCGGCCCAATGACGGCAAGCTGTCGGCGCTCAACATCCGCCGCTCACTCGATGAGAGCCTGAAGCGCCTGCAGACCGACCACATCGACCTGTTCCAGTTTCACCACGTGGACCGTGACACCCCGTGGGATGAGATCTGGCAGGCCATGGAAACCGCCGTCGCGCAGGGCAAGGTCCTCTACGCCGGCAGCAGCAACTTCGCCGGTTGGCACATCGCCACCGCGCAGGCCGAGGCCCGCAAGCGCAACTTCAGCGGGCTGGTGAGCGAGCAGTCGCTGTACAACCTGCTCAAGCGCGACATCGAACGAGAGGTCATCCCCGCCGCCCAGGCCAACGGGATGGGAATCCTGCCCTGGTCGCCGCTGGACGGCGGCCTGCTCGGCGGTGTGCTGCGCAAGGAGCGCGACGGCAGCCGCCGGGTCTCCGGGGCCAACGCCGACAAGCTCGAGAAGAACCGCGCGGCCATCGGTGCCTACGAGAACTTCGCCGCCGAACTCGGCACCGAGCCCGGCGACCTGGGCCTGGCCTGGCTGATGCACCAGAGCGCGGTGACCGCACCGATCATCGGTCCGCGCACCATGGAGCAGCTCGAGGCCGGCCTGCGCGCCGTTGACCTGAAGCTCGACCAGGCCGCGCTCCATCGCCTAGACGAGATCTTTCCCGGCTACCGCACCGCGCCGGAAGACTACGCCTGGTGAGCGCCGGACTCAGTGTTCTCTTCATCGGCGGCACCGGGGTGATCAGCACGGCCGCGGCCGAGCTGGCCGTGGCTCGTGGCCACCGGCTGACCGTGCTCAATCGCGGCCAGTCCGCCCTGCGCAGCGTTCCCGACGCGGCTGAGGTGCTCACCGTGGACGTGCGGGACGCGGCCGCGGTTGCGGCGGCGCTCGGTGAGCGTCGTTTCGACGTGGTGGTGGACTTCGTGGCGTTCACCCCGGAGCACGTGCGCGCCGACATCGCCCAGTTCGCCGGCCGCTGCGGGCAGTACATCTTCATCAGTTCGGCCTCGGCGTACCAGAAGCCGCCGGCCGCCCTGCCGGTGCGGGAGTCCACTCCCCTGCACAACCCGTTCTGGGCGTACTCCCGCGACAAGGCCGCCTGCGAAGATGTGCTCATGGCGGCGCACCGGGAGCAGGGCTTCCCGGTCACCATCATCCGCCCGTCGCACACCTACGACCGAACCCAGATCGCGCTGCTCGGCGGGTGGACCGACATCCACCGGATGCGCACCGGTCAGCCGGTGGTGGTGCACGGCGACGGCACGTCGCTCTGGACCCTCACCCACAGCACCGACTTCGCCAAGGCGCTCGTGGGCCTGTTCGGCCGGTCGCAGGCCGTGGGCGACAGCTTCACCATCACCTCGAACGAGTACCTCCCCTGGGACGCCATCTACGCCGAGTATGCCCGCGCCGCCGGCGCCCCGGCGCCGCAGATCGTGCACGTGGCGAGTGACACCATGGCGGCGGCCAACCCCGAGTGGAGTGGTCCGCTGCTGGGCGACCGGTCTCACTCGGTGATCTTCGACAACAGCAAGGTCACCGCACTCGTGCCCGATTTCGTGTGCACCACCCCGGTCGCGCTCGGCTTCCGCGAGGCGATCGCCTGGTACGACGCGCATCCCGACCAGCAGGTGGTGGATGCGGCGCTGAACGCCACCCTCGACGGGCTCGTCACCGCGCACTCCACTCTTTCCTGATCATCCGCAGCACTCGATTGGACACCCTATGAAGACCCGACTCATCGGCGACCGTCCCGTCAGCTCCATCGGCCTGGGCGGCATGCCCATGTCGATCGAGGGCCGACCCGACGAAGCCCGCTCCATCGCCACCATCCACGCCGCCCTCGAGGAGGGCGTGACCCTGTTCGACACCGCGGATGCGTACCACCTGCACGCCGACGAGGTGGGCCACAACGAGTCGCTCATCGCAAAGGCCATCGCCTTGTGGGGCGGCGACTCGTCGCGGGTGATCGTGGCCACCAAGGGCGGGCACCTGCGGCCCGGCGACGGCACCTGGTACGTCGACGGCCGACCCGAGTACCTCAAGCAGGCCGCCGAAGCCTCGCTCAAGCGCCTCGGCGGCGACGCGATCGACCTGTACCACCACCACCGGCCCGACCCCGCGGTGCCGTACGCCGACTCGATCGGCGCCATCCGGGACCTGCTCGACGCCGGCACCATCCGCCTGGCCGGTATCTCCAACGCCAACCCGGCGCAGATCCGCGAGGCCCACGACATCCTCGGCGGCCGGCTCGCCAGCGTGCAGAACCAGTACTCGCCCGCGTTCCTCAGCAGCCGGCCCGAGCTCGACCTCTGCACCGAGCTCGGCGTCGCGTTCCTGTCCTGGAGCCCACTGGGCGGCATCAAGTCCGCCGCCGACCTGGGCACAGCCTTCGCGCCGTTCCAGCGGGTGGCGGATGCCCACGGCGTGAGCCCGCAGGTCGTCACGCTGGCCTGGCACCTGGCCGCGTCGCCCCGGGTGATTCCCATCCCCGGTGCGAGCCGACCCGAGAGCATCCGTGACTCGGTCCGCGCAGCCGACCTGACCCTGTCAGACGAGGAACTCGCCACCCTGTCGGCCGCTCTGAACGACGCCGCGGTGACGGCATGACCGCCATCGTGCACCTCGACCTGCGCCTCGACCCGGCCGCGCTCGAGACCGTCCCGGCCCTGCTGAACGAAGTCCTCACCGCGACCCGCGCCTGGCCGGGAAACGAGGGACTCGAGGTCATCGTCGACGACGCCGACCCCGCCCACGTGATCGTCGTCGAGCACTGGGCCACCGCCGCCGACCACGACGCCTACGCCGCCTGGCGCACCACGCCGGAGGGTGTCAGTCGTCTGGGTGAGGTTCTCGCTGCTCCGCCGGTGAAGACGGTCTTCTCCGGCCGGATCCCGCTGGCCCTCTAGCCGGTCAGCCGGCCGGTCAGGCCGCCGAGCCGACAGCGTCGACGGGCTCGAGGGCGGCGGCCGCGGCGGCGACGTCTTCGAGCAGCTGCTCAAGGAACGCCGACGCGGCCGGGCTGGGCTCGTCGGCGACCGCCACGGCCACCGCCCACTCGGGCACGGTCGCCGGCAGCGGCACCGCAACGAGGTCGTCGGGCCGCTTCAGCGCGAAGCTGGTGGGCACGATGGCCACGCCCAGGTTGTAGCCCACCAGTTCGAGCAGCGGATGCACGTCGTTGACCTCCATCGCCGCCCGGTACTCGAAGCCGGCGGCGGCGAACGCCCGCCGGGCGAGCATGTGCGCGCCCCAGCCGGCCTGGAAGCCGATCAGCGGTTCGGTGCGCAGGGTCTCCAGGTCGGCCTCGGCCAGAGCCGCGACGGGGTGGTCCGGGTGGCAGAGCACCACCATCTTCTGGCTGCTCAACCGGTGCAGCCGCACTCCGGGCGGGGTGTCCCCGGTCACCACGACCAGCGCCACATCGGTGGTGCCACTGGCCACCCCCTCGATCAGCTCCACGGAACCCAGCTGGCGCAGGCGCACCTCCACCCCCTGGTTCGCGGTGCGGAAACGGGCGAGCTCGGCGGGCAGGTCCACAGAGCCCAGGCACGGTTCGGCGCCCACGGTAAGGCGTCCGCGCATGAGGCCGCGTACCGCGGCAACGGCGTTCTGGGCCGCTGCGGCGCTGGCCAGGGTGCGAAGCGCATCCGCCAGCAAAGCCTGACCGGCGGCCGTGAGCTCGACCCGGCGGGTGCTGCGGATGAACAACGAGGTGCCCAGCTCGATCTCCAGGGCCCGGATCGACGCGGACAGCCCCGACTGGGAGATGTGCAGCAGCTCGGCTGCCCGGGTGAAGTGACGTTCGTCGGCGACCGTCACGAAGTGTTCAAGCTGACGCAGTTCCATTCAGCAACCCTACAACTCAGTGCGGCAGCACCCAGAGCCTCGACGTCTCGCTACTTGTCGAGGGGGCGCCAGATCACCACTTGGTTCGAGCGGCGGGTGCGGGTGCCGGCGCGCATCGAGATGACGTCACCGGCCGAGCCGGCCGCGAAGACGCGGCGGCCCGGACGGTTGAGCAATTCGTCGGCCAGGGCCGCTTCCAGGTCCCCCACCCGGCTTTCCAGGGCCCGCACGGTGTCTTCCAGCGCGAGGATGCGCCGGATCCCCTCCAGGCTCACACCCTCGGCACCCAGATCCGCGATCTCCCGCAGCCGGGCCACATCGCGCATTGAGTAGCGGCGCGAGCGGCCCGGCGTGCGGCCGGGGCTGACGAGCCCCATCCGGTCGTACTGCCGCAGGGTCTGCGGGTGCATACCCGCCAACTCTGCGGCAGTGCTGATCACGAAGACCCGGGTGTTCTCATCCATGACCGGTGTCAGCCCTTGGCCCTGGCGAGCAGTTCGTCGCGCGGGTTCTCCTTGGGCAGCGCCTCGTTGAACGCGAGCAGCTTCTCCTCGGCGTCCTTCGACAGGTGCGACGGCACGGCCACCTGAACCTCGGCGAGCAGGTCGCCGGTGCCCTTCGGGGTGACCACACCGCGACCCTTGACCCGCAGCACCCGCCCACTGGGGGTGCCGGGCGCCACGCGCAGCTTCACCGGCGGCCCGCCCAGGGTGGGCACCTCGATGGTGGCACCGAGGGCGGCTTCAGCGAAGGTCACCGGCACGTTCACACGCAGGTTGAGTCCGTCGCGTTCGAAGACCGGGTGCTTGCGCACGGTGACGGTGAGCACGATGTCACCGTTCTCGCCGCCGTCCGGGCTGGGTTGCCCCTGCCCGCGCAGCTTGATCTTCTGCCCGTCGGCCACGCCGGCGGGAATCTTGACCTTGATCGACCGACCCTCCTGCGTCTGCAGGGTGATCTGGTCGCCGTGGGTGGCCGTGATGAAGTCCACCGTGGTCGACGCGACCACGTCACGCCCCCTGGTCGGCCCGCCCGCACCTCGGAAACCTCCGGTGGGGGTGCCGAACCGGCCACCACCACCCTGGGCGCCACGGCCGAACATTCCGCCGAGGATGTCGTCGAAGCCGGCCTGCTCGTAGGAGTAGCCCTGCTGTTGACGGGCTCCTCCACCGAACATGCCGCCGAAGACGTCGTCGAAGCCGCCCTGCTGGCCGCCCTGCCCGGGGGCGGTGAAGCGAGCTCCACCGCCCATCGCGCGCACGGCGTCGTACTCCTTGCGCTGTTCGGGGTCACCGATGACCGAGTGGGCCTCGCTGATCTCCTTGAACTTCGCCTCCGCCGCGGGGTTACCCGGGTTGGAGTCGGGGTGGTACTTGCGGGCCAGCTTGCGATATGCCTTCTTCAGGTCGGCCGCGGAGACGTCCTTCGACACCCCGAGAACCTTGTAGAAGTCCTTGTCGAACCAGTCCTGGCTAGCCATCGCTCGGTACCTGCACGACGACCTTGGCCACCCGCAACAGCGAGGACCCGAGGTAGTAGCCGGTCTCGACGACGTCGCCGACGGTTTCCACGTCGATGTCGGGCGTGGGCATCTGGAAGATGGCCTCGTGCACGGTGGGGTCGAACACGTCGCCGACGGTGCCGTACGGCTTGAGGCCGATGCGCTCGGTGCTGGCGCGCAGCTTGGCCGCGATGGTCGCGAAGGCGGTGTCGCCCTCGAGATCGCCGTGCTTCTCGGCCCGGTACAGGTCGTCCAGCACCGGCAGCAGTACCTTGACGACTTCGCCGGTGACGCGCTCGCGCTCGATCTCCCGGTTGGCCTCGGTGCGCTTACGGTAGTTGGCGTACTCCGCGGTGACCCGCTTGAGGTCGGCGAGGTGCTCGCTGGAGGGGTCGGATGCCTCGAGGTCGGCCGCGTCCAGGATGTCCTGCACGGTCAGCTCGTCCTCCTCGATGCCCGCGGCGTCAGCCGCGTCGACGAACTCGGCCGGAGCGGCCGCGTCGGAGTCCGGCCCGCCCGCCGCGGGGGCGCCCGATTCGGGCGCTCCCGCAGCAGCAGCAGACTCGTCTTCGGGACGGTTCTCGTCCGGACGGTTGGCGTCGCTCATTACTTCTTCGCTTCGTCCTCGTCGTCGACAACCTCGGCGTCGACAACGTCTTCGTCGGGGTTGCCCGACTCGGCGGTGGGCTCGGCGGTCTCGGACTCGCCGGCCGCGGCATCCGCCTGGCTGGAGGCGTAGATGGCCTCGCCAAGCTTGCCCTGGCTCTCGGTGAGCTTGTCGAACGCGGTCTTCACAGCGTCGTCGTCGTCACCGGCGAGAGCGGACTTGAGGGCGTCGACGTCGGCCTGAACCTCGGTTTTGACCTCTTCGGGCAGCTTCTCGTCGTTCTCCTTGATCAGCTTCTCGATCGAGTAGGCGAGCTGCTCGGCGCCGTTGCGGGTCTCGGCGGCTTCGCGGCGGCGCTTGTCTTCTGCCGCGTGCTCTTCACCCTCGCGAACCATGCGCTCGATGTCTTCCTTGCCCAGCGCGGTGCCGCCGGTGATGGTCATCGACTGCTCCTTGCCGGTGCCCTTGTCCTTGGCGGACACGTGGACGATGCCGTTGGCGTCGAGGTCGAAGGTGACCTCGACCTGCGGGATGCCGCGCGGGGCCGGCGCGATGCCGGTGAGCTCGAAGGTGCCCAGGTTCTTGTTGTCGCGGGTGAACTCGCGCTCGCCCTGGAAGACCTGGATGGCCACGGACGGCTGGTTGTCGTCGGCCGTGGTGAAGGTCTCGCTGCGCTTGGTGGGGATGGCCGTGTTGCGCTCGATGAGGCGCGTCATGATGCCGCCCTTGGTCTCGATGCCGAGGCTCAGAGGGGTGACGTCGATGAGCAGGACGTCCTTGCGCTCGCCCTTCAGGACACCGGCCTGCAGTGCGGCGCCGACGGCGACGACCTCGTCGGGGTTGACACCCTTGTTCGGGTCCTTGCCACCGGTCTCGGCCTTGACGAGCTCGTACACGGCGGGCATGCGGGTGGAGCCACCGACGAGAACGACGTGCGCGATGTCCTCGACCTTGACGCCGGCCTCACGGATGACGTCCTGGAAGGGCTTCTTGGTGCGGTCGAGCAGGTCTTCGGTCATCTTCTCGAACTGGGCGCGGGTGAGCGTCTCGTCGAGGTTGGCCGGGCCGTTCTCCGTCAGCGAGAGGTACGGCAGCTGGATGCTGGTGGACATGCTCGAGGAGAGTTCCTTCTTGGCCTGCTCCGCGGCTTCCTTGAGGCGCTGCTTGGCGATCTTGTCCTTGGAGACGTCGACGCCGGTGGAGTCCTTGAAGCGCTTGATCAGGTGATCAACGATGCGCTGGTCCCAGTCGTCGCCGCCGAGGCGGTTGTCGCCGGAGGTCGAACGCACCTGAATGGTGCTGAAGTCGTCGTCCTTGCCCACCTCGAGGAGGGAGACGTCGAAGGTTCCGCCACCGAGGTCGAAGACCAGGATGAGCTCGTCTTCCTTGCCACGGTCCAGGCCGTAGGCCAGGGCGGCCGCGGTGGGCTCGTTGATGATGCGCAGCACGTTGAGGCCAGCGATCTCGCCGGCTTCCTTGGTGGCCTGGCGCTCGGCGTCGTTGAAGTACGCGGGAACGGTGATGACGGCATCCGTCACCTTGTCGCCCAGGTACTGCTCGGCGTCGCGCTTGAGCTTGGCGAGGATGCGGGCGGAGATCTCCTGCGGGGTGTACTTCTTGTCGTCGATGTCGACGGTCCAGTCGGTGCCGACGTGGCGCTTGACCGACGAAATGGTGCGGTCCACGTTGGTGACGGCCTGGCGCTTGGCGGTCTCGCCGACGAGTACCTCGCCGTCCTTGGTGAACGCGACCACGGAAGGCGTGGTGCGGAAGCCTTCAGCGTTTGCGATGACGGTGGGTTCTCCACCCTCGAGTACGGCCACCACCGAGTTGGTGGTTCCGAGGTCAATGCCGACTGCACGAGCCATGTGAGAGTATCTCCTTCAAAGTTTGGGTTCAAGGCCTGTTTCAAAGACTTGAGTGTTGCTGGCTCAAGTGTGCCACCGCCCAAAAACCTAAGTCAAGCCGGGGTCGCCAAAGTTGAGTCGGAGAGGCTCAACTCCCAGCATTCTCACAAGAAGTGGGACAATAACGTGTGCCGCCCTCGACCTCACCCGATCCCGCCGCGGACTCCGTACGCCGACGCGCCGTGCTGGCGAAGCTCCCGCGGATCTCCCGGCTCGACGGCTCCGCCATCCGGGTTCTCCTCGTCGACGACGAGGACACCCTCACCAATCTGGTGAGCCTGGCGCTGAGTTATGAGGGCTGGATCGTGGACGTCGCCCACACCGGGCAGGCCGCCCTGCGGGCCTACCGGGACAACCGGCCGGACGTCGTGATCCTGGACATCATGCTGCCGGACACCGACGGATTGAGCGTGCTGCGCCACCTGCGCTCCGGCGGCTCCACCACGCCGACCCTGTTCCTCACCGCCAGGGACTCTGTGGACGACCGCATCATCGGCCTGACCGCCGGCGGTGACGACTACATGACCAAGCCGTTCAGCCTCGAGGAACTCGTGGCCCGGCTGCGCGGGCTGCTGCGCCGCACCGTGCAGGCCGTCCCCGAGGAGCAGGCCGCGCTGGTGGTGGGCACCCTGACCCTGGACGAAACCAGCTATCGGGTGCGTCGCGATGACGCCGACATCATGCTCACCACGACCGAGTTCGACCTGTTGCGCTACTTCATGCGCAACCCGATGCGGGTGCTGAGCCGGGCGCAGATCCTCGACGAGGTCTGGAACTACGACTTCGCCGGGCGCGGGAGCATCGTGGACCTCTACGTGTCGTACCTGCGCAAGAAGATCGATGCGGAACGCGCCCCGATGCTGCACACCGTGCGCGGTGTCGGCTACATGCTGCGGCCCGCGGAGTGAGCGCGGTCGGTTCATCGACGGCTCCCCCCGAGCGCGGAGCGGCGCCCTGGACGCTCCGCCGCCGACTGGTGGTGGGAATCGCCGGCGTCGTGGCAGCGGTGCTACTGGGCATGGGCCTGCTGAGCATCGCCGTGTTGAGCACTTCCACGAACACCGTGGCCGATGCCCAGCTCACGGCGTCGCTGTCGGCGCTGAGCCAGTCTGTCGACAAGTACCGGGGTCCGCCCGCCGTCGGCGGGCACGGGCACGGCGGCGGCGTGGCCAAGTCCTTCGTCGATTTTGTCGGGCACGGGCGTGGCACCGTGATCGCGGTCGTCGCTGATGGTGTGGTCGCCGACTCCGCCCTGTTCTCGGGCACCGGCGCCGTTGTGCTCTCGACCGACGCGATCGAGGCGATCGAGCTTGCCGTCACCGATCTCGAGTCGGACGGGGAGAACCGAAGCCTGAACCTGGGCGACCTCGGCAGTTACCGCGTCGCGACAGTCGTCAACGACGGCGAGCTGCTGGTGGCCGGCGTACCCCTCGAGGCCGCCGAGATGGCGTTGTTGCGCCAGGGCCTGGCCATCGCCGTCTTCACGGTGCTGGCGCTGGCGGGAACCGTGCTGGGCACGATTCTGGTCGTGCGACTCGCCCTGCGCCCCCTGGCCCGGGTGGTCGAGACCGCCGTCGAGGTGACCGCGCTGCCGTTGGCCGTGGGCGACCACGGCATTTCCACCCGCCTCGCGGCCGCAGACACCGATCCCCGCACCGAGACGGGCAAGGTGGGTGAAGCCCTCAACCAACTGCTCGACCACGTCGACACCGCCCTCAGCGTGCGGGCCGCCACCGACCGGCGGATGCGCCGGTTCGTCACGGATGCCTCCCACGAGCTGCGCACCCCGCTCGCGGCCATCCAGGGCTACGCCGAACTGACCCGGCAGGACAGCGCCGAGCTGCCCGAGATCACCGAGTACTCCCTCGCCCGGATCGAATCCGAGGCTCGGCGGATGAGCTCGCTCGTGAGCGACCTGCTGCTGCTCGCCCGTCTCGACGAGGGCCAGGACCTGCATGTGGAAGACGTGGACCTCGCCGACCTGCTGCTGACCGCGGTGAACGACGCCAGGGCATCCGCGCCGTCGCACAGCTGGCTCGCCGAGGTGCCGGACACTGCCGTGGTCGTGCGCGGCGACCGGGAACGCCTGCACCAGCTGGTGGCGAATCTGCTCTCCAATGCCAGGGTGCACACCCCGCCCGCCAGCAGCGTGACCGCCCGGCTGCGGGTGGGCTCGCCCGGCATGCCGGTGCAGCTGAGCGTGCAGGATGACGGGCCGGGCATCACCGCAGATCTGCTGCCGGTGATCTTCGAACGCTTCGCGCGCGGCGATGCCTCCAGGACCCAGGTGTCCGGCGGCCCTCGCAGCACCGGCCTGGGCCTGGCGATCGCCCTGTCGATCGCCGAGGCGCACCGAGGCACCATCCGGGTGCGGTCCTCCCCCGCGGGCACCGCCTTCACGGTCACCCTGCCCACCCCGGGCACCCGGCGCCCGTGATGCCCCGCCTGGTGGTGGTGCTCCCCGTGGTGCCGCTGCGGGTGGGCGCCGGCTTCGCCGTGGCCGAATGGCCCCTGCACGTCACGGTGCTGGCGCCGTTTCTCACGGATGCCGACCCCGGCGACGTCGGCCACGCCATCCGTCTCGCCGTCGAGAACCAGGCGCCGCTCACCGTCGTCGCCGGCGAGGACGCGCTGTTCGGGCGGCGGCACACCATCCCCGTCACGATGCTGCTCCCGCACGAGGGACTCACCCGACTGCACCGCACCCTGGTGGACACCCTACGGCCGTTCGCCGCCGCTCCAGACGAACCGGCCTTCACCGGCGACGGTTTCCGCGCCCATGTGACGCACAAGCCGCCCGCCCGCCTTCACCCCGGCCAGTCCCTCACCCTCGGTCAAGTCGCCCTGGTGGACATGCTCCCCCGCACGCACGAGGCCGGCCGCACGGTCCTGGCCGCCACCAGTTTCGCGAGCTGAGAGAAAAGCCCCGAAAACCAGAGGTTTTCGGGGCTTGACTCACCGTCCGCGAGGTGTCACTCGCGTTGCGACCAGACCTCCCGGGCGGTCAGCGGCACCGCGAGGGGGCGCTCGGTCGTCGTGGTCAGCTCGAGCCGGCGCCCCTCGGCGGCCGACTGCAGCAGCGAGGTCATCACGTCGAGGGAATGCAGCGCGATGTCACCGTTCGCGCGGGCCGCACGGTCGGGGCCGGCCGCGATGAAGTCGAGCAGGCCGATACCGCGGGCGCTGTCCAGGTAACCGGCCGCCGTCGGCAGGGGCCGCCACTGGGTAGCCCCGAGCTCGAAGAAGCGCGTCTCGCCGTCGAACCGGTTCGGGTCTGGCACCGAGAGGGTGCCGTTCTCACCGTGCACCTCGAGGGGGGCCGCGTCGGTGGCGGCGCCGTCGAAGCTCGTCGTGATCGTGGACAGGGCGCCACTGTCGTGCTCGAGCACCCCGGTGATGTGCGTGTCGACGTCGACCGGGATCACCGCGCCGGCCCGCGGGCCCTGCGTGATCGTGCGCGTGCCCCGCAGCCGGCTGGCCGCGCCGGTGACCGAGCGCACCGGCCCGAGCAGGTGCACCAGGGCGGCCACGTAGTACGGGCCCATGTCCAGCAGCGGGCCGCCGCCGCTCTGGTAGTAGAAGTCGGGGCTGGGGTGCCAGCGTTCGTGCCCCGCTGTCACCATGACGGCGGATGCGGCCAGCGGGCGCCCGATCAGGCCGTCGTCGATCGCGTGACGAGCGGTCTGCAAGCCGGTACCGAGAACGGTGTCCGGCGCGCTGCCCAGGCCCACCCCGGCGGCAAGCGCCGCGGCAACGATCTCGCGGGCGTCGGCCATCCGGGCGGCCAGCGGCTTCTCCCCGTAAACGTTCTTGCCGTGGCCGATCGCGGCCAGCGCGATCTCGGCGTGCGCGGCCGGGATGGTGAGGTTCAGCACGGTGTCGACCTCGTCGCTGGCGACCAGCTCGGACACCGACAGGGCTCGCGCGTGCGGCAGCCGGTCGGCCAGGGTGCGGGCCCGGGCGGTGTCGAGGTCGGCGACCGCCGTGATCCGGATCTGGGCGCTGTCGGCGAGAGTGTCGAGGTAGGCGGCCGAGATGTTGCCCAGGCCTACGATTCCTAGGCGGTGCGGGTGGCCCACAGCATGCCCCTTTCGATGATGGTGCGTACGTTGGGGTCGGCGAGAACCTCCGGGCTGTGCCCCGCGGTGCTGACGCATAGGCGACCCGCGCCCCAGAGCCGGGTCCACACCGCCGGCGAGGTGATGGGCCGGTGCCAGGGCTCCCAGTCGGGCGCCGGATGGGTCGTCGTGGCGAGCACATCGATGAGGTCGTCGTGCAGCACCCAGTACTGCTCGGTGCACAGGTCGAAGTCGGCGAGGCCGGCGGTGATCGGATGCTCCCGGCCGAGCGGCGTCATCTGCACCGTGTAGTCCAGGTAGTTGTTCTCCTGCGCGCCGTCGACCCGGTCCGCGGGCGGTTTGCCCGGGTGGGTGGCGAACTGGCCGCCGATCAGCTGCAGGTAGTCGGCGGAGGCCCGGAAGGAGTCGGCGATGCCGCCGTGCCAGCCCGTGAGACCGGTGCCGGCGGCCACCGCCGCGCGAAGTCCCGCGACCTGGTCGCCGCTGATCTCACTCATCGTGACGCTCTGCACGATGAGGTCGAACCGGGCCATCTGCTCGGCGTCGGCGTAGATCTCGGGTGACTCCTCGATCTGCACCGAGTAGTCGTGTGCGGCGAGGAACGGTAGGAACATCTCCGTGGCGGCGACGGGGTGGTGGCCGTCCCAGCCTCCTCGAACGATCAGGGCGTTGTGCTGGGTCATGCGGTTCTCCGTTCCACGGGCGTCGTCTGGGATCTGGCCTTGGCGCTCGCCTCGACCGCGGCGAGTACCCGTTGAACATCGAGCGCCTCGCCGAAGCCCGGCGAGGGCGCGGTTCCGGCGCCGATGGCGGTCACGAAATCGACCATCTGGTGGGTGAACAGGTGCTCGTAGCCGAGGCCGTGCCCGGTGGGCCACCAGTTGGCGACGTAGGGATGTACGGGATCGGTGACGACGATGCGGCGGAAACCCTCGGCCTCGGGGTCGGCACCGCGGCCGTCGAAGTACTCGAGTTCGTTCATCCGCTCGAAGTCGAAGGCTATCGATCCGCTCTCACCGTTGATCTCGATGCGGTTCGCGTTGCGACGGCCGGTGGCCATCCGGGTGGCCTCGAACACTCCCAGGGCCCCGCCGGAGAAGGTGGCGGTGAACGCCATCGCATCGTCGACCGTGACCGGCCCGCGGGCCGCGTCGGGGTCGGCGACACCGCCGAGTCCGGCCGCCGCGCCGCGCTGCGGACGTTCGGTGACAAAGGTGCGCAGGGTCGCAGAGACCTCGGTGATGCTCTCGCCGGTGAGCCATTGCGCGGTGTCGATGCTGTGGGCGCCGATGTCGCCGAGCGCCCCGGAGCCGGCCTTGGCCTTGTCCAGCCGCCAGCTGAGCGGGGCCGCCGGATCGCTCAGCCAGTCCTGCAGGTAGTCAGCCCGCACGTGCCGGATAGCGCCCAACCGGCCCTCGGCGATGAACCGGCGGGCCAGCGCCAGCGCCGGCGTTCGGCGGTAGCTGAAGCCGCACATCGACAGCACGCCGGACTGGGCGGCCTGCTCGGCGGCGTCGGCCATCGCCACGGCTTCAGCCACGGAATTGGCCAGCGGCTTCTCGCACAGCACGTGCTTGCCGGCCGCGAGGGCGGCCAGGGCGATCTCGGCGTGGGTGTCACCCGGAGTGCAGATGTCGATGACGTCGATGTCGTCGCGGGAGACGGCTTCGCGCCAGTCGGTCGACCACTCCTGCCAGCCCAGTTTTGTGGCCTGCGCGGCGGTGGTGTCAGCGGACCGGCCCACGAGCAGCGCCATTTCGGGTTCTCGGGGAAGGTCGAAGAACCTCGGCGCCGTGCGCCAGGCCTGCGAATGGGCCGCGCCCATGAACGCGGTTCCGATCAACGCCACCCGCAGCGGGGTCTGGTCTGCCATTCGCGCTCCTTCAGTCGACACCATCGTCGGACGCTTGTCCTCTGCGAGGATGGCAGCACCAGCACCACCCCGGCACTTTTTTGCGCAAAAATGGTGGGAGGAGGCAGGGTGATGGGCGAAACGGCACGGGTGACACTCAGTGATGTCGCCGAGCGAGCGGGAGTGTCCATCGCCACAGCCTCACGCGCCCTGGCCGGGCGCGGCGAACTGGGTCTGGCCACCCGGGAACGGGTTCTGGCGGCCGCGACCGCGCTGGGCTACGACCGGGGCACGTCGTCGCGCGGACGGCCCACCACCCTGGACACGCGATTGATCGAGCTCGTGCTCGGCTCCTTCGACGATGCCTGGACCGACGAGGTCACGGCGGGTGCGCGGCGCAGTGCCTTCGAGCACGGCTACGACCTCGTGCTCACCCTCGAGCGGGACGACCCCGCCGACGACTGGCCCGCGCGGGTCGCCACCCGCCGGCCGTCCGGCGTGATCCTGGGCCTCATCAGGCCCACCCGTCGGCAACTCACCGAGCTGCGGGGGCTGAGGATCCCCCTGGTGTTGCTGGACCCGCGGTCCGACCCCAACGGCGAGCTGGCCAGCGTGGGCACGACCGACCACCAGGGCGGTTACGACGCCGGCGCGCACCTGGCCGCCACGGGCCTCGGCCGCTTCGCCGTGATCACCGGCACCCCGCGGTTCAGGTTCGGCAAGGCTCGCGAGGAGGGCTTCCGCCGCGCGATCGCCGAGCACGCGCCCGGCGCCCCGGTCACGCGCGTGGACGTGGGCTGGGACGGCGCTGGTCTCAGCACCGCGGTCCCCGACCTGTTCTCCGGTGACCGCACCCCTGTGGGCGTCTTCGCCTGCAACGACGCCATGGCCCTGGCGGTGTACCCCGCGGCCCGGCGGGCCGGGCTGCGCATTCCCGCGGACATCAGTGTGATCGGCTTCGACGACGAACCGCGCTCCATTGTGGCGTCACCTCCGCTGACCAGCGTGCACCAGCCGCTGGGGGCGATGGCCGCCCGCGCGGTGGCCCTCGTGCACGAAATGCGCGCCCGCAGCGGAGAGCACTTCGACAGGATCGAACTGCCGACCCGGCTCGTGTTGCGCCAGTCCACCCTCGCCACCCCTCCGCGAACCTTGAGTTGAGCGCCAAACCTCGGGTTTTCGGGGCTTAGGTCACGGCTCGCGGGCCGGTAATTTGGGGGAATGGAGATACGGGAAGCCCGGGAGGGCGACTGGGGCGCGATCTGGCCCTTTTTGCGGGACGTTGTGGCGGCCGGCGAGACCTATTGCTGGCCACGGGACACCAGCGAGGCCGACGCTCAGGCGTGGTGGCTGGGCAAGCCCGGCGGCCGGGTCTTCGTGGCCGAGGACCACGGCCGGGTGCTCGGCACCGCGGAGCTGCACCCCAACCAGCCGGCGGCGGGAAGTCACGTGTGCAACGCCGGCTTCATGGTGGCCCCGCAGGCGGCCGGTCGAGGCATCGGCCGCGCCCTGGCCGAGCATGTCCTCGAGCAGGCCGCGAACGCGGGGTTCCGCGCGATGCAGTTTAACGCCGTGGTGGAGACCAACCACAACGCCGTGAGCCTCTGGCAGAATCTGGGCTTCAGCATCCTCGCCACGCTGCCCGGCGCCTTCCGCCATCCGGTGCACGGATATGTGGGCCTGCACGTGATGCACAGATCGCTGCTGCCCTGACAACTGCCCGAACATCCGTCGCCCATTGTTCACCCCACGGCCCTAGGGTGAACGCATGACCGAGACACTCGACGGCAACGGCGCCGCCCACGCCCCCGCGGCCCACACTCCCGCCCGCGCCGCCGTCGTCGCCTGGAGCCTGTGGGACTGGGGCTCGGCCGCTTTCAACGCCGTGGTCACCACGTTCGTCTTCTCGGTCTACCTCACCGGCTCGTCATTCGGCGAGGAGGGCGACGTCGCCGCGCAGCTGGGCTGGGCGCTCGCGATCGCCGGGTTCCTGATCGCCGTGCTCGCCCCGGTCACCGGCGCCCGCTCGGACTCCTCCGGCCGGCGCAAGTTCTGGCTCGGCGTGAACACCTTCATCGTGGTTGGCCTCACCGCCGGCATGTTCTTCGTGCTGCCCACTCCGGAGTACCTGCTGCTCGGCCTGGTGCTGCTGGCCGCCGGCAATGTGTTCTTCGAGCTCGCCGGGGTCAGCTACAACGCCATGCTCGCGCAGGTCTCGACGCCACGCACCATCGGCAAGGTGAGCGGTTTCGGCTGGGGCATGGGCTACATCGGTGGCATCGTGCTGCTGCTGATCGTGTACTTCGGCTTCATCAGCCCCGAGGTGGGCCTGTTCGGCGTCACCAGCGAAAACGGGCTGGCGGTGCGGGTGACGATGCTCATCGCCGCCGCGTGGTTCGGCCTGTTCGCGCTGCCGCTGCTGTTGCGGGTGCCCGAATACCGGGCGCCGGATGCCGCGAAGCGCGCCAAGGTCGGCTTCTTCCAGTCCTACGTCGAACTGGGCCGCGACGTGGCCAAGCTCTGGAAGACCAACCGCCAGGTGGTCTACTTCCTGTTCGCCAGCGCCATCTTCCGTGACGGCCTGGCCGGCGTCTTCACCTTCGGCGGGGTCCTCGCCGCGTCGGCGTTCGGCTTCTCCCCCGGCGAGGTGATCATCTTCGCGATCGCCGCGAACGTGGTGGCCGGCGTCGCCACCATCAGCGTGGGCGTGCTCGACGACAGGCTGGGTGCCAAGCCCGTCATCGTCACCGCCCTGGTGGGCCTCATCGTCAGCGGCAGCCTGGTGTTCCTGCTGCACGACGGCGGCCAGATCGTCTTCTGGACCGCCGGCCTGGCCCTGTGCCTGTTCGTGGGGCCCGCCCAGTCGGCCAGCCGCACCTTCCTGGCCCGGATCATCCCGGCCGGCAGGGAGGGCGAGGTGTTCGGCATGTACGCCACCACCGGTCGTGCCGCCAGCTTCCTGGCCCCCACGGCGTTCGCACTGGCCGTGACCATTTTCGGCGAAACCTACTGGGGCATCCTGGGCATCGTGCTGGTGCTTGTCATCGGCTTGCTGTTGTTGCTGCCGGTCAAGGCCCGGCAGAACCAGATGGGCTGAGCCCTCGAGGCGGTGGCTCCGGATGCGTTCCGGCCGCCGCCCAGAGCGCGTGGAAGTGGTTGATCGGGCCGTGCCCGCCGCCCACCTCGAGCCGGTCGGCGGAGGCCACGCTGTCGCTGAGCCAGGCCTTCGTCTCGGTCAGCGCCCGCGGCCAGTCCCGGTGCCGGGCCGCCAGCGTGGCCAGGGCCGACGACATCGAACAGCCGGTGCCGTGGGTGTTCACGGTGTTGATGCGCGGCGCGGAGACCTGCACGATGCGGGCCCGCCCTGGCTCGGTGCCGGCCGCGTCGACGAGGGCATCCGGGCAGGCCGGACCGGCCAGGTGGCCGCCCTTGACCAGCACCCGGGTGCCGCAGGCGCGGGAGAGCCGCTCGCCCTGCTCGAGGGCCGCTGCCCAGTCGGCGGCCTCGGGTTCGTTCACGAGCACGGCCAGCTCGGGCAGGTTCGGGGTGACCAGGTGAACCAGCGGCACCAGGGCGCGGAGCGCGGCCTCGGCGGACGCGTCGAGCAGCCGGTCGCCGCTGGTGGCGATCATCACCGGGTCGAGCACGATCACGGATGGCCGCACCCGGGCCAGCCACGCGGCCACGGCCTCGATGAGGTCGGCCTGGCCGAGCATGCCGATCTTCACGGCGTCGATGGTGACGTCGTCGCTGACCGCGTCGAGCTGTTCCACGAGGAAGGACACCGGTGGGATGTGCACCGAACGCACCCCGCGGGTGTTCTGGGCGACGAGCGCGGTGACCACGGCCATGCCGTAACCGCCGTTGGCGGCGATGCTCTTGAGGTCGGCCTGAATCCCGGCGCCGCCGGTGGGGTCGGTGCCGGCGATGCTGAGCACCCGGGGGATCTCCCTCGGCCCGGTCATCGGGTCCACTCCCGGTGCAGGGCGCTGGCAGCGGCGCGGGCATCCGGAGCGGCACAGACGGCCGACACCACGGCCACCCCGGCGGCCCCGGCCCGGCGCAACGGCCAGACGTCCGCGAGCCCGATGCCGCCGATCGCGACGCAGGACAGCGCACTCGTGGCGGCCAGCGCGGCGAAACCGGGCACCCCGAGCACGGGCGGATGGTCGGGTTTGGTGCTGGTGGCCCGGATGACGCCGACGCCCAGGTAGTCCACGGTGCCGGCGGGCAGCGCGAAGACCCTGTCAAGCTCGGCCGGGGTGTTGGCGGTGATGCCCACAATCGCGTCGGAGCCGACCCTGTCGCGCACTCTGGCCACGGCTTCGTCGCCCTGGCCCACGTGCAGGCCGTGCACGGCGGCGCGCTCGGCGAGCGCCCGCAGGTACACGTCGACCCTGTCGTTGACGACCACGGTGGCGCGGTCACCGACCGCGTCGGCCACCTGCAGCAGCAGGCGCAGCACGTCGTCGTCCGACCCGGTCTTGTCGCGCACCTGCACGGTGGTGATGCCGCCGGCGACGGCGTCGATCACGGTTCTCAGCACGCCCCTGGCACCGCACAGGGCGGTGTCGGTGACGAGGTAGAGCGAGAGATCGCTCACCCTAGCCGCGCCCGGTCGATGACGGTGGCGCCGTCGAGGGAGTGCAGCCGGTCGAGGAAGTGCGCCGCGAAACTGCCCGGCCCGGCCGCGTCGGCGGCGGCGAGCTCCGCGGCAACGGTGTACAACAGCGTGGCGACGGCGGTCGCGGCGAGCGATGCGCCGGGTTCGTCCCGGTCGACGAGCGAGAGCACGGCGGCGGTCACCGCGCCGAGCGCGCATCCGCCGCCGGTGACCCGGGTGAGCAGCACGTGACCGTTGGCCACCCGGATGGTCTGCGAACCGTCGGTGATGAGGTCGACCGCGCCCGACACGGCCACGCTCGCTCCGGTGCTGCGGGCGAGCAGGGCGGCGGCGTCGGCGGCGCCCTCCGGCGAGTCGGTGGCGTCCACGCCTCGGCCGCCGGTGCCCAGCTGGGCCAGGGCGATGATCTCCGACGGGTTAGCGCGGATGGCCGTGGGCCGGAAGTGCAGCAGCTCGCGAGCCAGCCCGGTGCGCACCGGCAGCACGCCGATCGCGACGGGGTCGAGCACCCAGGGGGTGCCGGCGGCGTGTGCGGCCGACGCGGCCTCGAGCATCGCAGTGCGCTGCTCGGCGTGCGGGGTGCCCACGTTCACCAGCACTCCGGAGGCCACCCCGGCGAACGGTCCGGCCTCGGTGGGCACGTCCACCATCGCGGGCGCGGCTCCCAGGGCCAGCAGCACGTTGGCGGTGAAGTTGGTCACCACCGCGTTGGTGAGGCACTGTACGAGAGGTTGGCTCTCGCGCAGACGGTCGAGCAGATGGGCAGCATTCTCTGGTGTCAGACGGATGGTCATCCGGGACATCCCTTCGCTAGTACGAACTAGATCAGGTTCAACGGGTGTTTTCTCAGCCCCGGCCGTTTGGCAGGGCACCCCGTGTCACTACCGAAACCCTAGCGGCCGGATTGTTCACACCCGGACTAGTAGTCGAAATCGTCGACGGCGAACCACGGCACCGGCACCGCCGGGTCCAGAAGCGCGAGCGGATCCACCTCGAACGTCTCCAGCACCACGCTGACGCCGGGTGACACGAGCGCCTCCACACCGACATCGCCGACGACGGGTAGCCTGACCATTCCGCCACCCTGCCGGACGGCGGCCGTGAGGGCTGCTACGAGCGCGGTCACGTCGCACGAGCTGCGCAATCGGAACAGGCGCTCGCCGACCGTGAGGGTGTGAGCCTGCATGACATCTCCCTCGGTGTAGACCTCACGCTAAGACCAAAGCGGCGACGTGTATACACGCTTGACAGCGCTGTGTCTTTGTCTGAAACCCTCCAGCGTTTACACCGGCGCACCCGGCACACTGGACCGATGACAACCACACTGCTGAACAAGGCCGAACTCCTCAACGCCCTGCACGTGCCCGGAACGCCACTGATCGTCACGAACGTGTGGGACGCGATCACCGCCAAGATCGTCTCCGAGACCCCGGGCGTGAAAGCCCTCGCCAGTGCCTCGCACTCGGTGTCCAACGTGCGCGGTCTGCCGGACGGCGAGGGCCTCACCGTCGACGAGGCCATCATCGCCGCCCGCATCATCACCGGAGCGACCGACCTGCCGGTCTCGGTCGACTTCGAGAAGGGCTACGCGGCGGATGCCGCGGGGGTCGCCCGCAACGTGCGCCGCCTGATCGAGGAGGCCGGGGCCGCCGGCATTAACATCGAAGACTCCGTGGGCGCCACCAAGGCGCCGCAGTTCGACATCCCCACCGCGGCCGCCCGGGTCGCCGCGGCGCGGGAGGGCGCCGAGGCGGCCGGAGTGCCCCTGGTGATCAACGCCCGCGTCGACACCCTCGCGGGCGGCGGCGAGTGGGCCGAGGCCGTTCAGCGTGCCAACGCCTATCTCGACGCCGGCGCCGACGTGATCTTCTTCCTCGGCCTGGGCGACGAAGACAAGGTCAAGCGCGCCCTCGACGAGGTGAACGGCCGCATCTCCGTGATCGGGAACCCCGGCGCCGTTCCCCTGGCGCGGCTGGCCGAACTCGGCGTCTCCAGGGTCAGCTTCGGCCCAGGCACCCTCGGCCTGGCCCTCGCCGCGTTGCAGCGCGCCGCCGCCCAGCTCACCGCGCTCGGCGATTACCCCGACGACCTCGGCTTCCCCTTCGAGCTCTAACCCGGCTTCGGCGTGGGCGGCTCGGTACGGTGGGGTCATGCCAAGCTTCGCGTCGCACGATGAGACCGTTCTGCACTACGACGTTCTGACTCCGGATGCGGCGGGCGCGCCTGAGCGCCCGCCGCTGGTCGTGCTGGCCGGCGGGCCGGCCCGGCATCCGGAGTACCTGGGCGATCTGGCCGGGCTCACCCTCCTGCGCACCCTCGTGGTGCTGCACCAGCGGGGCGTGGGGGCGTCGTCGCCGTCGCCCACCGCGCCCGCCGCATCCTGGCCCGCCCTGGCCGACGACGTCGAGGCGCTCCGCCGGCACCTGGGGTTGGCCGAGATCGAGCTGCTCGGCCACTCGGCCGGCACCCGCGTCGCGCTCGCCTATGCGGCCCGCCACCCTCATCGGCTGGCAAGCCTGTGCCTGCTCACCCCACCCGCGCAGTGGCTCGTGACCGTCCCCGACGACAGCTCGCACATCATCACGGGGCACCGCGCCGAGCCCTGGTACGCCGATTACGTCGCGCACCGGATCGCGGCGACGGCGGCGAAGACCGCCTCCGACCTCAACCACCTGTTCCCCTACCTCGCCCCGATCGCCTGGTCGCGGTGGACGGCCCAGGCCCGGGAGCACGAGGCGACCGGCGCCTGGCATCCCGCGGCGCAGGACCTGTTCTTCGCCGGGGCCGACCCGGCGGGCATCCTGATCGGCCTGGCGCAGGTGCACTGCCCGGTTCTGGTGGTCGCGGGCGCCGACGACGGCCTCACCGGGCTGGCCCCGGTGCTGGCCGTCGCGGACCTGTTCACGAACGGCCGTGCCGTGACCATCGCCGGCGCGGGGCACTACCCGTGGGTGGAGCAGCCGCAGGCGTTCACCGCGGCGCTGGCCGGTTTCTACCGGCGCCCGGCGAACACGGCCTAGACCCTCCGAATCCGGCCGCCGCGGGGCGCGGCCGTCAGAGCGGGGTGGGATCGAACAGCACGTGGGAGCGGCCCGTCACCGCGTCCTCGGCGACCCGGGCCCGCACCCCGTAGACGTCGCCGATGAGCTCGGGCGTGAGCACGTCTCGCGGGCTGCCCCCTGCGACCGCGCGTCCGTCCTGCAGGACAAGCACACTGTCGCAGAAGGTGGCCGCGAGATTCAGGTCGTGCAGGGCCACGATCGCGGTGACCGGCAGGTCGGCGACGAGGGCCAACAGCTCCAGCTGATGCCGGATGTCGAGGTGGTTGGTGGGCTCGTCGAGCAACAGCTCGGTCGGCTCCTGCGCGAGAGCCCGTGCGATGTGGGCCCGCTGGCGCTCCCCGCCCGACAACGTGCGCCAGAGTCGGTCCGCCTTGTCGGTCAGACCCACGTGCGCCAGTGCGCGGTCGATCGCCCGCGCATCGTCTGCGGTGTCCCCGCCGAAGAGCGACCGGTAAGGCGTGCGGCCCAGCCGCACGACGTCCCGTACCAGAATGTCCACCTCGGTCTCCGCGTGCTGCGTGACGGTCGCCACGGTTCGGGCGACGTGCCGGCGACGCACCGAGGTGAGGTCGGCCCCGTCGAGCGTGATCCTGCCGGTATCGGGTGCCGACACGCCCTGGAGGAGGCGCAGCAGGGAGGATTTGCCGGAGCCGTTCGGGCCGAGCAGACCCACCGTCGAGCCGGGCAGCGGGCAGAGGGTCACGTCGTCGATCACGAGGGTGCCGCCTCGCCGCCAGCTCACGCGGTGCGCTTCGAGTGTCACGCCCTGCCCCTGCCCTTGTTCCGCAGCAGCAACAGCACGAACACGGGAACGCCCACGAGGGCGGTGCCCACGCCGACCGGCAGCGGGGTGGGGGCGAAGACGACGCGGGACGCGGCATCCACCCACACCATGAAGACAGCGCCGAGCACAATCGTGGCCGGGATGACCCTCGAGTGGCGCTGGCCGAAGAGCAGGCGGGCCGCGTGCGGCAGAACCAGGCCGACGAAGCCGATGGCGCCCGCGATGCTCACCAGGGTGGCGGTCAACAGGGCCGTGACGATCAACAGGATCAGCCGGGTGCGCCCGACGTGGATTCCGAGAGACGCGGCGACATCCTCACCGAACGCGAAGGCGTCGAGCGATCGCGCCCAGACCAGGCAGACCAGGGCGCCCGCCGTGACCACGCCGGAGCTGAGGGCCACGTCGTCCCAGCGCATGCCTTCGAGCGAGCCGAGGAGCCAGAACATCACCCCACGGGTCTCGTCGGAGTCCGCGAAGGCGAACACGACCAGGGAGGTGAGCGCCGAGAACAGTTGGGTGCTCGCGACGCCGGCCAGGATGACCCCCGCCGTGCCGGCGGACGAGAACCGGGCGAGCAGCAGCACAAAGCCGAACGCGGCCAGGGCGCCGATGAACGCGCCGCCGGAGAGCCCGATGGCTCCGCCGCCGATGCCGAGAACCCCGACGAGCACCGCCCCCGTCGACGCCCCGGAGGACACCCCGAGCACGAACGGGTCGGCAAGCGGATTGCGCAACAGCGACTGCAGAATGACCCCGCTCAGGCCGAGCCCGGCCCCGCACGCCGCTGCGACCAGGGCCCGCGGCAGCCGTTCCTGCCAGACGATCGCATCCTCCGAGACACGCACCGGGATATCGGTCAACGCGAGATGGTTCAGCAGGATGTCGCGCACGTTGACGAGGGACACATCCGCGGGGCCGAGCGTGACGGCGACGCCCACCGAGAGCACGATCGCGACCAGGCCGAGCAGGCCGAGGACCAGGCCGAGCACGGCGCGCGGCAGGGGCCGCCCGCGGGTCACCGACGCGGCGGCAACGGTGCTCAGAGCGCGCCCTTGTGCTCGTCCCACCAGGCACGGATCTTCTCGAGGCCGTCGACGAAGCGGATGGACGGGTTCATCTCGGCGCCGTGCAGGGCGATGTAGCGCTGCTCCTGCACGACCTCGAGGTTCTTGGTGAGGGGGTCGCTCTCGAGGAATTGGATCTTCTCGTCGAGACGGTCGCCGGGGAAGCGGTCGCGCTGCAGATCGCCCAGGACGAGGATGTCCGGGTCGGCGTCGACGACGCTCTCCCAGCCAACGGCAGGCCAATCGTCGGCGGTGTCGGCGAAGACATTCGTCATGTTCGTTATGCTGGCCAGAAGCGCCGCTGAGCCGAGGCCGCCGGCGATGTAGGGCGTCTTCGTGTCGGCGAACCAGAACATGACCGTGCGTCCGTCGAAGTCCAGGCCGTCGGAGGCCGCCGCGGCCCGCCCTTCGAGTTCGCTGACCAGCGCCTCGCCCCGGTCCGACACGTCGAAGATCTCGGCCAGCTCGCGGATCTCCTGGTACAACGCGTCGACCTTGAGCGCCGTCGTGCGGGTTCCGCCGCCGTTGACGCTCACACCGTTGTCGCAGTCGGTGGGCGAGAGGTAGGAGCCGATGGCCGTCTCGGCGAGCCGTTCGCGGCTGGCGACCCCGGCGTCGGCGTAGTGGCGACCGAACGAGGCCGTGACGAAGTCGGGGTCGGTGCCCAACAGCACCTCGTAGGTGGGCGCGTTGTCGGCCAGCCGCGGCACCGCCGAGTTCGCGGTGGCCAGCGAGTCGAGCACCGGGTCGGTCCACGACGCGGTGCCGACCATGCGCTCTTCCAGGCCGAGCGACAGCAGGATCTCCGTCGAGTTCTGGTCCAACGACACCACGCGCTCCGGGGCGGCCTCGAACGTCTGCTCGGAGCCGCAGTTCGAGACGACGAGGGGATACCCCGTCTTCCCGTCGCTGGCGACGGCCAGGGCCGCCGGTGAGTCGATCTCCTCGGAGGCGCCGCAGCCCGACAGGGTGGCGAGCGCGACGGCGGTGAGCAGGCCCACGAGGGCGTGCGTCCTTTTCGTAGTGATGAGAACTCCTGAAGGTGCTGAGCGGAAAGTGACGGCTCCTCGCGATGCGGGCCTTGGTAAGTATAGCCTTACCTAAATTCCTGTCTGCTCGGTGAGGTGTTCCCTGAGCTGCCTCTCGGTGACAGGATGCTCCTGTCCGGCTCCGCCGATCCGGCTCCCGGAGGCTGCACATGGTGACGTTTGGCATCGAGGAAGAGTACTTTCTCGTCGACCCGCGCTCCCTGCGGCCGGTCAGTATGGCCGACACCATCCTGGGCGATCTGCCGCCCCGGACTCGCGCGCCCGGACTCGTCACCCACGAGTTCCTGGCCTCACAGGTGGAACGAGCCTCGGCGGTTTTCACCGAGCTGGCCGAGGCCGAGGCCGACCTGGCCGCCTTTCGAGGCGAGCTGGCTGCGGTGGCGAGGGAGCGCGGAGTCCTGGCTGTCGGCACCGGCACGCCCTTCGACGCCCCGGCGGCGCCGACCCTCACCGACGCGGACCGGTACCACCGGATCGGGTCCGGAGTGCGCGGGGTCGTGCGGGACCATCAGATCTGCGCCACGCACGTGCACGTGGGCGTGCCCACCCGGGAGGCCGGGGTGCACGCCCTCAATCATCTGCGGGTCTGGCTGCCCACGTTGTTGGCGCTGACCGGCAATTCGCCGTTCTGGCGCTGCCGGGACATCGGCTTCGATTCCTGGCGGGCGGTGATAATGCGCCGCTGGGCGACCACCGGCTGTCCGCCGGCGTTCACCGACGCCGACGACTACGACCGGCGCATCCGGCGTCTGGTCGGTGTGGGAGCCACTGTCGACACCGGCACGGTGGCTTGGTACGCGCGGCTGTCCGAGAGGTATCCCACGCTCGAGGTGCGGGTGGCCGACGCCCAACTCGACCTGGCGCCCACGATGCTGCTTGCGGCGGTGGCCCGCGCCCTGGTCGTGACCGGCGTGGCCGCGGGCGAGCGTGGGGCGCCGCCGCCCGCGGTGGAGCCCGAACTGCTCGACGCCGCGCTGTGGCACGCCTCCCGTGACGGCATCCGCGGGCGGCTCCTCGATCCCACCACCAGGGAGCTGGCCCCGGCCAGGGCGGTCACCGACAGTCTGCTGCGCTCCATCGGCGACGCGTTGGAGAGCACCGGGGACCGGCCTCGGGTGGCCGAGCTGGTGGAGCAGGTGCGGCGCGCGGGAACGGGCGCGCAGCAGCAACGGCGGGCGTTCCGCACGGGCGGGCTCGCCGGATGGCGGGAACTCGTCGAGTCGTCGTTCAGCTGATCGGCGCGCCGGCTCCCTCGGCCGGCTCCGGGTTCAGTCGCCGGGGCGAATCACTTCGCCCACGAATCCGGCCGACCGGGCGCGCAGCATCGAGATCCGGTCATCCCGGGCGGCGGCAACGTCGTAACCGATGTAGGCCATCGACGGCAGCTTCCGCACGTTGGCGGAGCACTGGAACGCCTCGCAGACCAGGATGCCGACGGTGTCGCCGTTGCGGCCGGCCGCCCCGGCCCGCTGGGCGCTGTAGAGCACCACCTCGTTGGGCAGTTTCACATCGCGGCACCACGAGCACTGGGCGCGGCGGCGTGGGGAGGCATCCGCCTGTCGGAGGACGATGCCGACAGGCTCGCCGTCGACGGGGACGACGACGTAGGAGCGGCGCTTCATCTTGGGGTCGACCCAGCCGAAATAGTCCAGCTGCGCCCAGTCGAGCTGGTCGAAGCCGGGCGGCAGGGTGATGTCGGACACGACCTTGCGGGAGGCGTTCACGAAGGTGGCCTTGATGGTAGCGGTACTGAGGGGGAGCATACGAAGTCTCAATCGGTTGAGTGGTCGGGGTGCTGCGTGTCGGCCGTGGGCCAGTTCCGAAGCGACGTGTCGATGGCGTCGAGCACCCGGGTCCAGCTCGAAGCCGCGGTGGGATTCGAGTGGTCGAAGCCGCCGCCGGACTCGAGCGCGACGAAGCCGTTGATGGCGCTGCCGAGTAGCCGCACACCGTGCACCTCGTCGTCGGGGCTGAGGCCGTAGCCGCTCACAATGGCCCGGGCTGAGCGGGCGATGAGCCCGCCCGCGCTCTGGGCGGCAGCCTCCGGCGATACGCGGCGCTGCGCCGCCTCCCACCGGCCGGGGTGGGCGATGGCGTAGTCGCGGTGGGCGTTCGCGAACGCGAACAGGGCGCTCCGGCCGGCCTTGCCGGGCAGGGCCTCGGCCAGACCGTCCGCGAGTTCCTGCAGGGCGAACGCGGCGGTGAGGTCGAGCAGGTCGTCGAGCCCCGAGATGTGCGAATAGATACTCGCCGGGCGCACGTCGAAGCGGCGGGCGAGGGCGGAGAGCGTCACGGCGGACAGTCCGGTCTCGTCGGCCAGTTCGGCGGCGGCCTTGACCAGCCGGGCTTCGGTCAATCCGGGACGCTTCATCAAATTTCCTAAGTCTCGCAGTTTATAAACTACAGACTATAGGTAATGCTCAGTCCCCGGGAAGCAGCGTGAACTCGACCCGGCCCCAGGCCGCCCCGTTCACCTGCACCTCGAGGGCGTGCACCCCCGGGTGGTAGCGCCGGGTGGTGATGGCCCGGAACGAGTGCGACCGGGCCAGCTGCACGGTCTCGCCGGCGGCCAGGGTCACCGTGGTGAGCTTGAAGGTCTTGCCGGTGAGGCTGCCATTGGCCTTCCGGTGGTGCATTACGTAGTCCACGGCGAGCCGGGCCGGTGCGTCGCCGGCGTTGCGGATGCTCACCGTGAACCCGATGGTGCCGCCGAAGTCCACGTCGGCCGCGTCGAGCACCGGACCGACCACGTGGACCTCTGCTGGGTGGAAGCCCAGCTGTGCGAGCGCCTGCGGGTGACCCTTCTTCACCAGGGTGCGGAGCGCGTGGCGCACCAGCGGAACGGTGTTCGCATCCGGCGCAGCCAGCCAACCGGCGGTGGTGGCGACGACCAGGTCGGGCTGCTGCCGGCTGAGGTCGTTGAGGTGGTTGGCCACCGAGCGGCGCACCACCTCGTCCTCGTCGCGGTACAGGGCGTGCAGCACCGGCAAGGTCAGGGTGGGTTCGGCCAGGATGCCCGGCACCCGGATGGCCCAGGGCAGGAACGGCCGGGTGCCCTCTGAGGCCAGTCGGCGCACCGCCGGGTCGGTCGAGCCTGTCCAGCCGAGCACGATCGGCATCGCCCGGGCGAGGTCGTGGGTGAGCAGCGGCCGGATGGCGAACTCCGAGGTGAGCCGCGGGGTGAGCGCAGCGAGCATCCGCATGCCGTCGTCGAACGCGGCGTCGGTGCCGGCGTCGATGGCCTTGGCGGCCACTGCGCTGGTTACCGGCCAGATCAGCCAGCCGCTGAACGGCAGGGCGCCCTGCGCGGCGGCGCGGATGGTGCCGGCGAACGTGTCGTAGTCGCCGGGCAGGTCGGTCAGCAACGCATCGCGCAACAGGTCGCTCCGTTCCCTGAGGGACAGCGTGGCGATGGCGGCGGCGGCGGCGGGCAGCGCTGCGAGTTCGGCCGACGGGGCTGCGGCCTGGATCGCCGCGGTGAGCGCGCGGGCGGTCGGCACTCCGATGAGTTCGTCGGCGAAGGGCATAGGGCTCCTGGTGGTGGGCGGCACGATGGGATTCCAGCGTGGCACACGGCTAGTGGTGCGCGCACGACGCGATCGACGCGGCGACCAGTGCGGGGGCGGCTCCCGTGTCGCTAAAGGCGTAGTTCTTCTCGACTCGCCGTGGCTTCGGGCCGAACGAGCGGCGTTTCCCGAGATTCTCCGCCTTTACATTCGGGCGCGGCTGCGGATGACGCGGCGCGCTCGGGCGCGATGACCAGCGCTACCGCGCCCGCTCCGAGCACGAGTCCGACGAGGGTGGCGGGAGTGAACGGGTCGGCCAAGAGGATGCTGCCGGCGACGGCCGTGGTCGGCGCCACCAGGTACAGCAGGGCGTTAAGGGCAGTGATGCCGAGGCGGCGCAGCAGGTACCAGTAGAGCGCGTAGGCGATGAGGGTGGGGAACACGGCAATCAGCACCGTCGAGAGCCAGAAGCTCAGGGTGGCCGGCGGGGCGAGCGCCCCGGTAAGGGCGGCCAGAAGCGTCACGGCCACCAGCGTGATTGCGGCGTGGGTGGCCAGGGTGGCGAAGACGCCGAGCCGGGCCGGGGTGCGCCGCTCCAGGAAGGTCGCGGCGACGAGGCTGGCCAGCGCCACCAACGGCAGCAGGTAGGCGGGGGTGGGCGAGATCGACGTCGAAGCATCCGCCGCCACGATCAGGACCACTCCCACCGCACCGAGCGCCAGGCCCAGCCACTGCAGCGCCCGCACACGCAGCCCGAGCAGCGGTCCGACCAGGGTTGCCACGACCAGGGGCTGGATCGCGTCGATGAGGGCCGTCGTCCCGGCCGAGACTCCCGCGCCGACGGCCAAATAGACGGGCAGGATGTAGCCGAATTGGGCGAAGAGCCCGATGGTGAGGTGCGGGCGGATGTCGCGCCAGGCCGGGAACGTGCGTCGGTGAGCTCGAAGCCGACGATCTCGGAAGCGCAGCGCCACCATACCGACCAGCAGGAGTGCCGCGACGACGAGGTACCGCCAAACCAGCACGGTCAGGGCCGGCGCCGCCTCCGTGCCGATCTTCGCGATGATGAACCCGGAACTCCAGGTCAGCACGAAGGCGGCCGAAGCCGCGACCAGAAGAAGTCGCTGAGGTATACCGATCTGTGTACTCATTCGATCGAGTATACAGAACGGTATAGTGGGGCCATGACCACCGAGAACTCGCCCGAGGCGATCCCGCACTACACCCCGGGGGCCGAGCGGCTGCTGGCCGCGGCGTCCGACCTCTTCTATCGGGAGGGTATCCACGCCGTGGGCGTCGACGCCATTGCCGCGGCGGCCGGGGTCACCAAGAAGACGCTCTACGACAGGTTCGGGTCGAAGGAGGCGCTGGCCGTGGCGTATCTCCGCGGGCGGGACGCTCGGTGGCGGGAGTTCCTGGAGCAGGGACTCGCGTTGCAGGCGCCCGGCAGCGTGGACCGTGTCCTCGCGGTGTTCGACATTTCGGCGCGCTGGGCCGTCGCCAACAGCAGCAAGGGCTGCAGCGCCATCAACGCGCGCGCCGAGACAGACGATGCGGCGCATCCGGTGGCCGTCGAAGCGATTCGCCAGAAGAAGTGGATGCGCGACGTGTTCGAGCGGCTCTGCCGGGACGCGGGCATCGCCGGTGCGGACCGGGTGGCCGACATTCTGATGCTGCTCTACGAGGGCGCCCTGGTGACCGTGGGGATGGGCACCTTCGCCGACCCGTTCGCGGCCGGACGCACGGCCGCGAACACGATTCTGCGAGGCGACGCCCCCTAGGGACGGTGCGTGGCCGCCTGGGCATGCGCAGCGTCCTGTCGGGCACTGGCTTCGCGCTCGGCCCGGTCGGCGGTTGAGGCGTCGTCCACGCTGAGCATCACGCCGCTGTCCCGCAGGGTGAACAGGTGCAGCAGAATCCGCCAGCGGCCGACCTCCCACTGGCGAGGCGGGATCTCCTCATCGTCCCAGGGCTCTGTCGGAGTTCCCAGATTCTGACTGAGCAGGGCAAGGATACGGTCATAGCCGAGCCTGGTTCCCGGATCGTTCGGGCTCGGCGCGTTGTACAGCTGCAGGTCGATGCCCAGGAAGTCACCCGCGTGGGACGTCCAGCTGGCGTAGACCTCGCCGCCGAACGACACCTCGAGGCGCCGGATATCGACCGGGCTCGGCCACGTCTCGCCGGCGGATGGGTCGTCGCCGGCGCTGTCGTCGGTGCCAGCGTCGGAGTCGACAGTCCGCACCCCCAGCGTCGCAAAGAGGTCGCCCACCGCAGCATCCGTCGCCGGCCAGGCGCCCCGGGTGACCGCAAGGACCAGCTCCACGGCCTGGGCCGGGTCGGGTGCCGGCGCATTCGCGGGCGACGCATCCGTCATGCGCACAGACTATGCCCACCGGTGTCGACTCGCGGCCCTAGCGCTCTGTGCCACCGTGCGTAGCGTGGACGACCTGAGCACTCCGACGAGAGGACTGTACCGATGAACGGCGTACCGATGAACGGCGTACCGATGAACGGCGCACCGATGAACGCACCGACCGGCATCCTGCGCGGCATGAGCAACGTGAGCTATTGGGCCGCAGACCACGCCGCCGCGACGGCCTGGTACACCGAGCTGTTGGGCATGGAGCCCTACTTTCAGATGCCAGGCTACGCGGAGTGGCGGGTGGGCGACTACGGCCACGAACTGGGGCTGATCGACGCCAGGTACGCCCCGCAGCCGGCAGCGGATGTGCCCGGTGGGGCGGTGCTCAACTGGCACGTCGACGACATCCGGGCGGCTCTGGACCGGCTGCTCGAGCTGGGCGCGACGATGCGCGAGGACATCCGGGAGCGCGGCGAGGGCTTCACGACGGCGGCCGTGGTGGACCCGTTCGGCAACGTGCTCGGCGTGATGACGAACCCGCACTACCTGCAGGTGCTCGCCGACGCCACCCCGGACGGAGAGGCGGCCCGCGCCGGGCATCCGGCGCCCTAAGGTGCGCGCCATATTAGGAGATAGTGAGTTTTCTAGGACGCAGTTGCCAAAAGCATCCTTGAAATCTCACTATTTCCTTATTGACGTGCGAACCCGGTCAGTCGAGCGTGGCCAGCTGCTGTCGCCGCGATGGCCTCCATCACCGCCATGGGGTCGCCCGCGACCTCGGTGCCGTCCTCGACCAGCCAGGCGATGAACGTGCCGGCCATCGGCGCGACGAGGGCGAATGCCACGGGCAGCGCCCCGGCCGGCATCCGCAGGGTGTGCCGCACCTACGCCAGGCAGCTGCCCGCCTGAGCAGCGCCCCCCGTCTGCCCGCCCCAGGGGGCGCGGGGACCAGACCAGCCCCGAGTCTCGCGGGAGTTCCGACGGGTCGGCGGGAGTTTTCGTCAGTTCGCGGACAGCGCGGCGTAGAGGTCCACGGAGTTGCCATCGGGATCCAACAGGGTCGCGTAGCGCTGGCCCCAGTGCGCGTCCCACGGTTCGACATGGGCAACGTAACCGGCGGCGACCAGCTCGGCGAAGGCCGCATCCACCTCGGCCGGCGTGCCTTTGTCGAACGCGAGCGCGATGCGGTGGCCGCCCGTGGGTGCGATGTAGCCGGGGTCGAATCCGCGAATGGTCGCGATGGTGTCCCATGCCAGGCTCGTGCCGTCATCGAGTTTCGCGTCGACGTGCGGCGCATCGTCGAGTCCTTCCTCGATCCGCACGCCCAGCGCTCGATAGAAGGCCAGCGAAGCGGCCATGTCACCCGTCACGATCCCGATGAAACCCAGTTTTAGTGTCATGCCACCACCGTAGGAGACTTTGGCCGGCTGGGCACCTGCTACTGGGATGAGCCGCGGGTGGCCGATACTGTGAACGGACGGTCCATCCAGGCGTGTCGATTGGAGATCCTTGTCATGAGCACCGAACAAGGCCCGATGCAGTTCTCCTTCACCGCTCCGATCGGAGTACTGGTGAAGGGCGAGATGTGGTCGTGTGTCGAAGTCCCGGGTTCGGTGGAGCTGTTCGGCACCGGTAAGGCCGTCCGGGTAGTGGCGCAGGTGGATGACCAGCCGGTGACGGCTGGCCTGATGCCCACCGGATCCGGTGGTCACATGCTCTCGATCAGCGCCAAGCTCCGCACGAAGCTCGGCAAAGAGGTCGGGGACGTCGTCGTCGTCCGGCTTTCAGAGCGGTTGACCTGAGGAGGATGCCAGTGGCCGCCAGCGAAAAGCTCGTAAAGGCTCAGAGCGAGCTCACCGACATCAACGTGCGAATCGACAACCACCCACTCAACAGCAGCTCGATGAAGGATGCGCGTGAGGTCGTTGCCGAGCACCGGGACGCGGGCAAGGATGCCGTCGAGGTCGCGCTCGCCGAACGCGGGCTGCCCAGTGCCGCAGCGCAAGGCAAGGCCCTCGTGCTCGGCGTCACGTCACTGTGGAACCTGAACCGCAAGCGCGTTGGTCTCGAAAACCGAATCCGCAGACTCGACCGCTTGTGATGTTGCGGCACTGGCGATGAAAATCAGACGAGGCGCGATCGACCTCCACATCACCGACACCGAAGGCTCTGGGCCTCCGGTCGTAATCCTTCACGGCCTGGCGGGCAGCAGCACCGAGATGGCTGCGACAGCTGCGGCTCTCGGCGATCACCGAGTGGTCACGGTCGACGCTCGAGGTCACGGACGCAGCACCCGCTTTCCGGACGACGTGTCGCGGGAGGCCCATGTGGCCGACGTGGTGTTCGTGATCGAGTCGGTGCTCGGGAGACCCGTTTCCCTTGTCGGCCAATCCATGGGCGGCCACACCGCCCTGCTCGTAGCGAGTGCCCGTCCCGATCTGGTGGAACGCCTCGTTCTCCTGGAAGCCGGGGTCGGCGGGGACGGCAACGATCGAAGCAGAAGCGACCTGCGTCGTTTCTTCACCTCCTGGCCGGTACCGTTCGGCAACGAAGCGCACGCGCGCGCATTCCTCGGTGACTCCCCGCTCGCACGCTCGTGGATTGCCGATCTCGAGATGCGGCCCGATGGCCTGTGGCCACGCTTCGATCCCGACGTCATGGTCGAGACCATCGCGCACGTGGACGCGCACCCGCGCTGGCCGGAGTGGTGCAGCCTCGATATCCCCACCCTCGCTGTCTTCGGTGCCGAGGGGATGTTCTCAGCCGCAGCGAAGGACGAATTCATGTCGCGTGGTTCACCACAAGTCACGCGGGTCGATTTCGACGGCGGAAGCCATGACGCCCATCTCGACGCACACGCCGAGTGGATCACGGCTTTGCGTGCGTTCTTCGTGCGGGTTTAGCTGGCGATGGCGGGGATGATGGCGCCGGAGAAGACCTGCCAGGCCAGTGCCGTTTTCGCCACCAGGCTCAGGGTGATGTAGGTGCGTTCGCCCTGCAGGTAGCTCTTCCACTTGCCCACCTGCTTGTACTGCAGCCACTGGTTGATGGCGAACGTGTTGAAGAACACAAACAGCGAGATGACGATGCCGACGACGAAGCCGGGGGCCGCAACGTCGCTGGCGCTGCCCGGGCGCAGGAAGTAGATCAGGATCAGGATCCACGGAACGATGCCGACCATGGAACCGAAGATGAAGGGCAGCATCCCGCCCGTCCCCGGTTGCTCATACTTCTCCTGCAGGGCTCCGAACATGATCATGGCCGCGTTGACCGCGAAGACGGCGCACAGCGCTCCGATATCGGTCACACCATTGATCGCCAGGATCAGCCAGATCATGATCGATGAACTCAGGGAGTACTCGACCCACCGGAAGTAGTTGTGGTTGTTCAGCAACCCGGTCTTGTAGCGGTTGAAGAACCAGGGGCTGGAGATGAGGAAATGGAAGAAGGCGCTCAGCGCGAGGAAGGCCACCACGCCGACGCCGATGTTCACCTCGAAGAGCGTGACCCGCTCCGGCGGGATCGGCACCCCGGGCGGGCCGGCCAGGTAGTCCGTGGTGACAGCGAACAGAACCTGCGAACTCAGCATCGTGAGAATCACCGCAAACCCGATGGCCTGAATCAGGTGGAGGCTTCCCGCGACGACGTTGTAGATGCGCAGCCGGTCGATCTGCTGGTCCGGCGTGTAGTCCTTCTTGGCCATGGGCCGACTCCTTTGCATCCGGCGGGCGTCACGCGCCCGTGTGGTCATCTTGGCACTTCCCAGGGGCTATCGCGGCCGTCGGGCGATCACCGGGCTGAGGCTCGCCACCTCGTCCGGTGTGGCATCGCGGAACATCTCGGCTCCGGTCGGCTCAACCGCTCGCCGCCCCTGCCCGCGGGTGGCGATGAGGCTGGCGCCGACCGCCGTGGCGAGGATCACGAGGATGACGGCCAACGAGACGGTGGTGGGGACCTTGACCAGGTCGTGCAGCGCCATTTTGACGCCGACCCAGATGAGGATGGCCGCCAACCCGATCTTGAGGTAGATGAAGCGGTGGATGAGATCAGCCAACAGGAAGTACATGGCGCGCAACCCCAGGATGGCGAAGGCGTTCGCGGTGAACACCAGGAATGCCTCGTCGGTGACGGCGAAGATCGCGGGGATCGAGTCGATGGCGAAAATGATGTCGGTGAACTCAATGAGCACCAGCACCGCCAAGAGAGGTGTCGCCACGAGTGCCCCGCCGGCTCGCACGAGGAGCCGCTGCCCGTAAAAGACGTCGGTCGTGGGGACGAATCGGCGGAAGGCTCGGTAGATGCGCGACTGGGTGGGGTCGGCGTGTTCGTTGCGGCGGCGCAGCATCTGAATGCCGGTGACCACCAGGAGGGCGGCGAAAACGTAGAGGATCCATCCGAAGCTCTCGATGAGCGTGGTGCCCGCAGCGATGAAGATGCCGCGAAACACCAATGCACCCAATACGCCGAGGAAGAGGATGCGGTGCTGGTACTTGGCCGGCACACCGAAGCTGGCGAAAATGATGGCCCACACGAACACGTTGTCGATGGCCAGCGACTTTTCGATGAGGAAGCCGGCGAAATACTGCTGACCCAGCTCGCTGCCGAAGAGCAGCCAGATGATCACACCGAAGCTGATCCCCGAGACAACCCAGAAGATCGACCACCCGGCCGCTTCCCTCAAGCCGATGACGTGGGCGGTGCGGTGGGCCACGAGGTCGATGGCCAGCATCACGAGGATGACGGCAAAGACGGAAAGCCAAGCCCAGAGCGGAACATTCACGGTAAGCACCCTTCCGAGAGGACGCACGGTGCGTCGTCTCGGAGGTCTTTCCCGCTCGGGTCGAGCTCACATCACCGAGCCGTGGGGCCGTACTGGCGACGATGTGATTCGGGGATACTCCCCTCCTGGCAATTATCAGATCATGGGTTTTCCCGACCCGTCAAGAGGTCTGGATCAGAGTTTGCCGAGCGCCGCTGGAACCGAGTCCAGCATGACGGTCACCGAACCGACACCGGCGCCCAGCTCCACCTCGGCGGACCCGACCGGGGTCGTCATTCGATACCGACCGGCGAAGCCGCGCACCATGACGACGCCGTCGGCATCCGTCGTCGTGCGCGTCTCGGGGTGCCACCACTCTCCGCGCACCAGGCCCTGCAGCGCATCGTAGGCGGGCTTCTTGCTGCCGTCGCGGCGGATCAGCCCCGAGGGAGCCCCGAGCCAGGCCCCGTGATCGGTCAGGCCCCAGTAGGTCAGCGACTCCACCGCGGGGTGGGACACCACCGTGCGGTAGTGCCGCACGATCTCGTCGGCCTGGCGGGCCTCGCCCTCGGGTGTCGACGGCCACGATTCCGGCTGGAAGTCGTTGAGGTCCACGATCTCCGGGGGCATCAGGTCGCCCGACAGCAACGTCGTCTCGGTCAGCTGCAGGGGCAGCCCGAAGCGGGCGAACCGCTCGAGAATCCCCCACACCTGCTCTTCGCCCCGGTAGCCCTGATGCATGTGAGTCTGCAGCCCGATAGCGTCAATCCGGATGCCCGCCGTCAGGCAGTCCTCGATCACGTGTTCGTAATCGGCGGACAGGTCGAAGTCGTTGAGGACGAGCCGGGCGTTCGGGTTCGCTGCCCGTGCCTCCTCGAACGCCAGCCGCACCATCCCGACCCGGCCGCGGCGCTGGGACAACCGGGTCACGGCGTTGTCCTCCGCGGTGAAGACGGGCAGGATCACGACCTCGTTGATTGCATCCCACAGGTCCACAACACCCGCGAAGTCGGTCACCTCGCGCCGGATGCGCTCCCGGATGGTCTTCTCGACCTCCGCGTCGTCGAGGGATAGCAGCCACTCGGGGGCCAGGGTGTGCCAGAGCAGCGGATGGCCCTTGACGGTGACCCCGCGCTCGGCGAACCACTCGGCGGTTCGACGCAGCCGAGTCGTGTCGGGTTGACCCTGCACCGGCTCGAAGCCGCGCCAGTAGAAGGGCAGCGTCATGGTGTTGAACAGACCCAGCCAGGCCTCAGCCAGGGCTTCCGGTTCGGGCGGTGCGTCACCCGATCCAGGCGGGCCGCCGAGCAAGTCGATGAAGTCGAAGCCGATGTTGCCGAACCCGAACGCCTGCCGGGTCTGCTCGACAGACGCTTCCGCGCCGGCGATCGGCCGCCCCTGGGAATCGACCAGCCGAACACGGGCATCAGCGATGCGGTGAGTGAAGTCAGGCATGCGCGGAAACCTTCAGAGTTTGCGAATCGCCGGCGGAACGAAGAACACAACTGTGGGCGATGACCGCCCGGTCACGGTCGAACATACCTGAAACGTACCGTGACCAGGCCCGGACCATCCGGCTCGCTCAGGCCTAGTTGAAGACCATCCCACCGTCGACCACGATCGACTGGCCGGTGATGTAGTTGGAGTCGGGGCCGGCCAGGAAGGAGACGACTCCGGCGACCTCGGCGGTTTCAGACAAGCGGTCGAGGGCGATGCCCTTGGTGAACTGTTCCCAGCCCCACGCTTCAGGCTTGTCGTTGTCGGTCGCCAGCTTCTTCGCCAGGTTCTCCATCAGGGGCGTCTTCACGATGCCGGGGGCGAAGGTATTGACCGTGATGCCGAACGGCGCCAGGTCCCGGGCGGCGGTCTGGGACAGTCCGCGAAGGGCGAACTTCGTCGACGAATACAACGCGAGGCCGGGGTTGCCGATGTGGCCGGCCTGGGAGGCGGCGCTGATGATCTTTCCACCGTGGCCGAGTTCCTTGAACGCCTTAGTGGCAGCCTGGATGCCCCACACCGCGCCGTTGAAGTTGATGGAGAAGATCTTCGCGATGCTCTCCTCGGTGATCTCCTCAATGGGAGAGGTCGGGGCGATGCCGGCGTTGTTGACGATCACGTCGAAGCCACCCAGTTCGGTGACGGCCTGCGCGACCGCGGCGAAGACGCTGTCTCGGTCGGAGACGTTGACGTGCACCGCGATTGCTCCGCCGGCCGTGCCACCGAGCGATTCGGCGACGGCGGCGGCGGTCTCGAGGTTCAGGTCGGCGATGGCCACCTTGAAGCCGTCAGCGTGCAGCCGCTCCGCGACCGTCCGCCCGATTCCCTGTCCGCCACCGGTGATGAGTGCGACTTTTCCATTCTCCGTGCGTGCCATGATCGTGCTTCCTATCTTCATTGTTCGAAACCTGTCGGCGGGTCGATGACAAAGTCACAACCGGACAGGCGGGAGGCGCAGCTAGATCAGCGTTTGCTTCTCGAGCTGCTCATAGGTCTGGGTGGCGTCGAGCAGGTTGGTCCAGAGCACGGCGCGACCCGCGGCGCGGGACTTCTTCACGTCGATGATGCGCTGGTTGCTGCTTCCGCGGAATTGCAGCTTGAAGTCTTTCTTGGCGAGGTCGAATCGGCCATCCACGAGGATGTCTATCTGGTCGAGCAGTTCCAGCTTGTCGGGGCTTTCGAGCAGCAGCTCTTCGTAGGAATACCCGGTCCACGACCAGATGTCCTTGGCTTGGCCGAAGGTCGCCCGCACCCGGCGCACCAGGGAGAGGCACACCCCGGTGTTGATGAAGGGTTCCCCGCCCAGCAGGGTGAGGCCCTGCACGTACGGTTGGGCCAGGTCGGCAAGGATCCGATCCTCGAGCTCGACCGTGTACGGCGTGCCATAGCGGAAGTTCCAGGTGGCCTCGTTGAAGCAGCCTTCGCAGGCGAACAGGCATCCGCTCACATAGAGGCTGCAGCGCACCCCCTCGCCGTCGACGAACATGAACGGTTTGTAGTCACCGATGAAGCCCTGGCTGAGCTTGTCGGATAGCCACTCGCCGGGATTCGGGTTCCGCATAACGGCTGCCTACAGGGAGCCGCTGACGCCGGTGGCGCCGGCCATGTGCTTGACCCTGGAAACGATCTCCTGGTGGCGACCGTGCACCATCGGGCGGGCCTGCGGGTTGCCGAGGTAACCGCAGGTGCGCTTGACCACGTCGCAGCTGGCCGGGTCGTCGTTGCCGCAATCCGGGCAGGCGAAACCACGCTCGGTGGGGGTGAAGTCGCCTGAGAAGTCGCACTTGTAGCAGCGGTCGATGGGGGTGTTGGTACCCAGGTAGCCGACCCGGTCGTAGGCGTAGTCCCAGACGGCTTCGAGCGCCTTGGGGTTCTGCTGCAGCACCGGGTACTCGCAGTAGTGGATGAAACCGCCGGAGGAGAACACCGGGTAGTCCTTCTCGAAGTCGAGCTTTTCGAACGGGGTCGGGTTCTTGCGCACGTCGTAGTGGAAGCTGTTGGTGTAGTAATCCTTGTCGGTGATGTTCTCCACCGACCCGAACTTGACCTTGTCGAGGCGGGAGAACCGGTCGGTCAGGCTCTCGCTCGGGGTCGAATAGACGCTGAACTGGTAGCCGTACTCGGCGCTCCACGCCTTGGTGTGCGCGTCGAGGGTCTTGAGGATGTCGAGGGTGAAGGCCTTCGCCTCGGCGTCGCCCTCCCAGGCGCCGCCGAAGAAGGCCGCGGCCACCTCGTAGAGGCCGATGTAGCCCAGCGACACCGTGGAGCGGCCGTCCTTGAAGAGGGCGTCGACCGAGTCGGTGCGCGCCAGTTGTTGGCCGAAGGCGCCGTAGACGTAGAGGATCGGGGCGTTCGCAGGGGTCGCCTGCTTGCACCGTTCGATGCGGTAGACCAGGGCGTCGCGGGTGATCAACAGACGCTCCTCGAGGATGCTCCAGAACTTCGCCCGGTCCCCGGCGGCCTCCAGCGCGATGCGCGGCAGGTTCACCGTCACCACGCCCAGGTTCATCCGGCCCTCGGAGACATCGTTGCCGTCAGCGTCGGTCCAACCCTGCAGGAAGGATCGGCAGCCCATCGGCACCTTGAAGCTGCCGGTGATCTCGACGAGTTTGTCGTAGCTGAGCACGTCCGGGTACATCCGCTTGGTCGAGCACTCCAGCGCAAGCTGCTTGATGTCGTAGTTCGGGTCGCCCTCAGCGAGGTTGAGGTCGCGCTTGAGCGTGAAGATCAGTTTGGGGAAGATGGCGGTGCGCTTCTCGCTGCCCAGGCCGTCGATGCGGATCTGCAGGATTGCCCGCTGAATCTCCCGCTCGAACCAGTCGGTGCCCAGGCCGAAGCCCAGCGACACGAACGGGGTCTGCCCGTTCGAGGTGAACAGGGTGTTGATCTCGTACTCGAGGCTCTGCATCGCGTCATAGATGTCCTTGCGGGTCTTCTCCTCCGCATAGGCGTGGTGCTTGGTCTGATCGCCGATCCACCGTTCCGCATCGGCAAGGTGCTTGGCGAAGTTGGCGCGGGCGTACGGAGCCAGCAGCTCGTCGGTGCGGTTGGCGGAGCATCCGCCGTACTGGCTGGACGCCACGTTGGCGATGATCTGCGAGATCTGCGCGGTGGCAGTCTGAATGGAGCGGGGCGGCTCGACGTCGGCGTTGCCGATGCGGAAACCCCGGCTGAGCATGCCCGTGAAGTCGATCAGGCAGCAGTTGGTCATCGGCGCGTATGGGCTGTAGTCCAGGTCGTGAAAGTGGATGTCGCCCTTCTGGTGCGCGTTGGACACGTGCGGCGGCAGCATCTTGTGGCCGATGGCCTTGCCCACGGCCCCGGCGGTGAGGTCGCGCTGGGTGTTGAAGACGTCGCTGTCTTTGTTGGCGTTCTCGTTCACCACCGAGGAGTCTTTACTGAGCAGGTTGATGATCGAGTGGTTGATGTCGGTGGACTTGCTGCGGGCGAAGTCGCGCTGGGTGCGGTAACCGATGTACTTCTCGGCGAGGTCATATTCGTGGCTTTCGAGCAGCGCGTGCTCCACGATGTTCTGCACCTCGTAGATCTTGATGTCGGTGCTGAAGCGGCCGGCGATCTCCCGGTTGACGGCGGCGACGATATCGACGATCGCCCGGTGCACCAGCGGGGTCATTTCGGTGTGAATCTCCACCGCGGCCTTGACCAGCGCCTCGTAGACCTTGGTGTCATCGAAGTCCACCCGGCGGCCGTCGCGTTTGACGACCTGGATGGCGACGGTGTCGACGCGGGTGGCGGAGGTCTGGGCCGGGGCGCTGATGCTTGGATTCACGCCTTCAGCATAGGGACGCCAGGGCGCCGAAATCACTACATTTGGGTGCCCTTGGTCCCTAGCGCCGCTATATGTAGTGGTCGAGTAGGACGGATGGCCGGAAAGACGCCCCGCGATTCAACCCCGGGTGCGGGTGCACACTTGTGCATCTCAGCCGCCTCGGCGTGTTGCGAAAGTCAGTGCACCCGCACGGCCTCGTTGTGCTCCACGAGGTGCCAGGTGGTGCCCTCGTCGTCGCTCACCCAGCCCTCCCAGGTGTAACCGTCCTCGGTGATCGAGGTGAAGTTCCAGCGCACCGGGCGACCGTCGGTGCCGGTGCCGTCCTGGCGCAGGCCGTTGCGGTACGGGGTGGCGATCAGGTGGCAGTACTCGCCGATCGTCGGGGCGAAGGAGCTCACCCGCCAGGCACCGGCCAGCTGGTCGTAGACCCGCACGGCGGTGGCGACGGTCTCGAAGCCGGACGGGTGCGTGGCGCTGGCCTCGACCTCCACGTCCTGCACCGCGCGCCCGTCGAGGATGAACTGCACGATCCAGGTGAACTCGCGTTCAGTCCACTCCCCCGTGGCCTCGTCGAGCCGGCTGCCGTGCGCAGCCCAGGTGCCCACGAGCTGGCCGAACCGGCGCATGCGCCCGGGGTATTCCGGGGTGGGACCGTCGGCGATCAGCGCCTCGGCAAAACGGGACTCTGAGGTGGTCATGCCTCGATTTTACCGGGCGCACGTAACGCGCGCATGAACATGGCGTTCCAGGTCAGCCGCCGAGGCTGCCGGCATCCGTGGTGCCCACGTCGGTGCGGTGAAAGTTCAGGTGCGAGCGGGAGGCCGTGGGGCCGCGCTGGCCCTGATACCGGGAACTGTACGCGGCAGAACCGTAGGGCTTCTCGGACGGCGAGCTGAGCTGGAAAAAGCACAGCTGGCCGATCTTCATACCCGGCCAGAGCTTGATCGGCAGGGTGGCCACGTTGCTGAGTTCCAGGGTGACGTGCCCGGTGAAGCCCGGGTCGATGAATCCGGCGGTGGAGTGGGTGAGCAGGCCGAGCCGGCCCAACGAGCTCTTGCCCTCGAGGCGGGCGGCCACGTCATCGGGCAGGGTGACGGCCTCGAAGGTGGCGCCGAGCACAAATTCGCCCGGGTGCAGGATGAACGGTTCGTCACCCTTGGCCTCGATCAGCCGGGTGAGTTCGGGCTGGTCTTCGGCGGGGTCGATGAACGGATACTTGTGGTTGTCGAACAGCCTGAAGAACCGATCGAGCCGCACGTCGATGCTCGACGGCTGGATCATCTCCGGGTCGTAGGGGGCGAGCGCGATTCGTTCCGCGTCGATCTGGGCCTTGATGTCACGATCCGAGAGAAGCACGGTGCCAGCCTATCGGCGTGGCCCCGCCCGGAGCGTGTGGTTTCCCAGCGTGACTTTCGGCGGCGCCGAGCCGATCAGGCAGCGGCCGTCGCGACCAGCTTCGCGATGCTCGCTGCACTGTGATCGTTCAGTTCGCGCAGCGCATAGGAGGTGGGCCACATCCCGCCGTCGTCGTCGAGGTTGGCCTGGGCGCTGAAGCCGAGAGTCGAGTAGCGCTCCTTATCGTCTTGGCCACTGCGGAAGAACACCACGACCTTGCCGGCCTTGGCCCAGCCGGGCTGGCCGTAATAGAGCTTGGGCAGCAGCTCGGGGGCGGCCTCGGTGACGATGCCGTGCAGACGCTCGGCCATCTGGCGGTCGGGCTCTTTCATCTCGGCGATCTTCGCCATCATGGTCGCCTCATCCGCAGCCGCCTTGTCCTCGGCACGGCCGCGACGGGCGTCGGCTTTGAGTTCGGCGGCACGGGCCTTCATCGCGGCGCGCTCTTCCGCAGAGAAGCCTCCCGCCGACTCGGCGCCGACCTGGTTGCCGCTGGTTTTCGGTTCGGTGCTCATCGCGTTGGGCCCTTTCGTCGGCGGACCGTCCCATGTTCGCACCTCGGCGGCCGAGGCTCAAGGAAGTCGGTGCCAGCCTGACGGTCGAGGCTTGGTAGGATGGCGGTTCCAGTTCAGCTTCGGCGGCCTGGACGCGCGGATGTAGTTCAATGGTAGAACTTCAGCTTCGGCTCTTCTCGTTTCCGGCCTTTGCGTAGCATTGCCTAAGGCCAGGCTTTCAAAGGGATTGCGG